>VGVM01000011.1 GCA_016874035.1 Gemmatimonadota bacterium | reverse complement strand
GTCGTGCTGAATGTCCGCAATCTGGTAAAGACATTCACCTCGCCCGACGGCGAACCCACGTGCGTGGTGGATGTGCCGGCGTTCGGCATGCACGAAGGGGAGCAGGTGGCGTTGCACGGCGCCAGCGGATCGGGGAAGACGACGTTCCTGCACCTCATCGCCGGCATCCTGCAGTCCGACAGCGGGACCATTCACGTCGCCGGCGAAGAGCTCACCGCGCTCGACGAATCGGGACGTGATCGCCTTCGCGCGCTACGCATGGGGTACGTCTTCCAGACGTTCAACCTCATGCAGGGGTACACCGCGCTGGAGAACGTCGAGCTCGGTATGATGTTCGGTGCCGGCGTGAACCGCGATCACGCGCGGACACTGCTCTCGCGCGTCGGCCTGGGCGAGCGCCTCAACTACCGGCCTCCCCAGCTCTCGGTGGGCCAGCAGCAGCGCGTGGCCGTGGCGCGCGCCTTGGCGAACCGGCCTCGCCTCGTGCTTGCCGATGAGCCCACGGGAAACCTCGACCGACGCCATTCGCATGCCGCGCTGGAGCTTATCCGCGAGGTGTGCCGCGAGCACAACGCGGCCCTCCTCCTCGTGAGCCACGACCCTGACGTGCTGAACCGGTTCGAGCGGGTGGAGGAGCTCGGGAAGCTCAACCACGCCGCCGACGCTCACGGCTCGTCCGAGTTCGCCGCAGCAACGCCCGCGTCGGCGATGCGACCGCCGGTCGCCGGGGTGCCCTGATGCGGCCCGGACTCATGATGATCGTGCGGCGCAGCCTGCGCCAGCACGCGCTGTCAACCGCAATCACGGTAACGTCCGTCGCACTCGCCAGCGGACTCGTCATGTCGGTGTTCAGCATCAAGGAACAGACGTACGAAGCGTTTACGGGCGGACCGGTTGGCTTCGATGCGGTGCTTGGAGCGCGGGGAAGCCAGCTCCAACTCGTACTGAACAGCGTCTTTCATCTGGAGACCTCACCGGGGAACATCCCGTGGTCGATGTACCAGGCGATCGGTCGCGATCCCGGCGTCGAGCTGGCCGTGCCCTATGCCGTCGGCGACAACTTCCAGGGGTTCCGGATCGTCGGCACCACGCCCGAACTCTTCACGAAGTTCGAGTATCAGCAGGGGCGGCGCCTCACGCCGCGAGACGGCGGACGCATCTTCGATCCGGCAAGGCACGAGGCGGTCATCGGAAGCTACGTGGCCCAAATGACCGGGGTGACCGTCGGCGCGACGATTAATCCCTACCACGGCCTGCAGTATGACGCCACGCGGCGGCACAACGACGAGTATACCGTTGTCGGCGTGCTCGAGCCGAGCAACAGTCCGTCGGATCGCGTGGTGTGGATCCCGATCGAAGGGATCTACCGGATGTCGGGCCATGTCCTCCGGGGCACCGGCAAGGCGACGGTGGCGCGCGAAGGTGAGACCATTCCGGACGAAGCGAAGGAGGTCAGCGCCGTGATGCTGAAGCTCAACGATCCGCAGGCGGGTATGTACCTGGATCAGACAATTAACCGCCAGGGCAAGGTCGCGACCCTGGCATGGCCCATCGGCAGGGTCATGGCCGACCTCTTCGGCAAGATCGGCTGGGTCAACCAAGTGCTCGCGCTTGTGGCGTACCTCGTCGTGGTCGTCGCGGCCGGGTCGATCGTCGCGAGCATCTACAATACGATGAACGAGCGGCGGCGCGAGTTCGCTATTCTCCGATCCCTCGGCGCCCGGCGTTCGACCGTACTCTCCGCGATCGTCCTGGAGTCGACGACGATCACGGCGTTGGGCGCGTTGTGCGGGTACGCCGTCTACGCCGCGATTCTCTCGGGGACGGTGGTCGCGGTTCGCGCGCAGACCGGCGTGGTGCTCGATCCGTTGCGGTTCGATTCCGTGCTGGTCGTGACTCCAGCCGTTATGGTCGGCCTCGGAGCGCTTGCGGGCCTCATTCCGGCATTCAAGGCGTATCGCACAGACGTGGCCTCGAACCTGGTGCCGGCGTCATGAGCGGGTCCATGCAGTTGGCGCGATGCGCGAGCATGCCAGGCCTGCTCCGGCACCTGCCGCTTGCCGTGACCGTCTTGGTCTTCGGTGGTTGCGGAGACGGCGGAGCGGCTCGCGGCAGGGCGGCGAACGCTGTGGCGGACGCCGTGGCGGACGCCGTGGCGGACGCCGTGGCGGACACCGCGGCGGCGACCAGCCCGGCTTTGGCTGCCCAGCCGCCTGCGCGTGACAGCGGTCCGCCCTCAGCCGTGCCGAACCCTGCTGCCCCCAAGCCCGGGCACGCGCACGAGCACCCCGCACCACATGGCGGCACGCTCATCGAACTCGGAAACGAGTTTGCGCACTTGGAGATGCTGCTCGACAGTGCCTCCGGAACCGTGACGCTGTATGCGCTGGATGGCGAGGCCGAGCGCGCGGTGCAGTTGTCGCAGCCAACGATTGGGCTACGGATCGCGTCGCTGCCCGGTGCCGGACGGCTCGATCTCGAGCCCGTGCCGAACCCCCTTACGGGCGAGACGGCTGATCGCTCATCGATGTATAAGGGTACGAGCAGCTCACTCGCGGGCGCCGCATCCGTCGCGGGAACGATTGAAGCGGTCGCGATTCGTGGACAAACGTTCCGGAACGTGCCCTTCTCGCTCTCCGCGGCGCGCGCCGGATCGCAACTCTCGTGCGCGGAAGCGGTGCCCTCGGGCTCGCTCGTCTGCGCCGACAAGTAGGAACGCTCGGCCGTTCGTTCCGCTGCTCCTCCATCACCGCTGCCGCGGACAGCGCAGTTGCGATCAGCGCTGCTCGTCGTGGCAGGAGCAGGGACATACTGCGGCGTCGATCGCGGCGCGACGATTCGAACGCGAGAGACGGATATTGAGCAGATGCGCCGCGGCAACCATACCGGCACCGGCGGCGACGCCGGCCACTTCCGCCACGCCCTCGGCCTGCGCCACGCGCACGGCGACCAGCATGCCGCAACCTGAGGCAAACAAAATCGCGGCGCGCCAGTCACCATGCACTGCGCGATACGAGTAGGCGAGACTCGTCGTACCGATGGCGAGAGTCGCGATGAAGAACACGGTTTCCAGCCCATCTTCAAACCACGCGCCCGCGGCGAGCGGAAGCAGGGGTAGGATGATCGGCGCCAGGGCGCAGTGAATCGCGCAAGCGATAGACGTAAAGCCGCCAAGTCGGTCCAGCGCGCCGTCTCCCGCGAAGGCGAAGCGGGCCTGACCGGTACGATTACTCACAAATCCTCTGTCCAATGAAGGGTCGATCTTTGAGAAAGATATCCGCCAAGGCAAGGCCCCGGCTGAGCTGGAGAACAGCGGCCGTCGGCGGGGGGATCGACCCCCTGATGCCAACCGGTGTCGCTGGTCAGGACTCCGTCGGCCACTCAAGCCGCACGACGTGCGGCGCCATGGGAGCTGCCGGCCCGCGACTGCCGTCTCGCCCTGGATCGGTGGAGGACTTCCCACTGACAAACCAAGGCGATCCGGCAGCGGCAGGCGCGGCGGTTATGGGCCGACGGTAACCGGAACCGTGAAAGGCCCGAAGTCGGTGTGCTGTTCGGCGATATGGAAGAGCCCGAACGTAACCGGGACCGCGGTCATCGTGTTCGATGTTGCTGTGAAGGTGCCGGTGAAGTTGTTCGTCGCGCTGAGGGCGAACGCTACGCCGTTCGCGTTGCTCGGAACCACGACCGCGAGCCGGAACGCGGAGGCATCGCTCGCGATCGGATCAGCGGAGCCGTCGGCCTTGAGCCAGGTTGCGACCACCGTTGACGTCCCGACGGGAATCCTGAACGTGCCGGTGACCGTGCCGTTCTCCGACACGTTCACGACGGTTGTCCCGTTGATCGTCAGGCGCATCGTGGCCACTTCCGGCTCCTCTTCCTCGGGGGCCGTCGCATCCTTCTTGCACCCGCCGGCAAAGAGGGAAAGGGCGAGCACGGCCGCCGTGGCGTGACGCCAACGTTGTCTGAGTACTGACTGCATTGTTGCCTCCGTGAAGTGAATGCGCACTGGCGACCGCCAGGCGCGGGCCGTTTAGAACATCAAACGGTACAGCAGCGCGATGTCCCGTCCCGATTCGGGAAGGAGGTCTTTCGTGCGCGACAGGTGGTTGCGGTAGACGATATCCGCCGCATTCTCGACGCGCAGGGTGATTGTGTGGAACCGACGTCCGACCAGCAGTCGCATGCCCAGCTCGGCCTCGATCAAGGCGTACCCCGCGGTGGGCGTCTCGAAGTCGCCGAGATCTGTCTGGCTGCCCGAGAAACGGGACGCCGCACCGGCAAACCAGCGAGGCGCTTCGTACCGCAGGCCGAAACGGCCGTTCAGCGGGGGCTGAAGCGGGAGGTAACGCGACGTCACCGTTTCGGGCTGCCCGCCGAGCGCGGGAATCGTGTCGAGTTTCCCGGCGATTCGGCTGGTCACGTAGGACAGCGTACCTTCGACCGCCCAACGTGCCGCCGGCTCCCATGAAACCTGCGCTTCCCCCCCCGTCATCCTGACGTCTCGGCCGGTGAACTGAAACTTCCAGCGTTCCCCTTGCCGTCCAAGCTCGTTGGTGTTCCGCGGGAAGATGTAGTTCTCGAACGCATTGTCGAAGAGGGCGAACTCGACCCGCAGTCGTGTGCGGTCGACGCGAACGTAGCCATCGATACCGAGGCCGGTCTCCTGCTTGAGGCGCGGGTTGCCGACGTCGTACGAATACGCCGCGAGGTGCGGGCCATCGGAATACAGTTCGTTGAAATCCGGCGCGCGATATGAGCGACTCACGTTCACTCCCGCGCGGATCGAGGGGGCGAACTTCCAGTAGCCACCCAGCGCGCCGGAGAGCGCGCCGAAGGTCCGGGGGGCAGTCGGAATGCGCTCCCCCTGCACCACGACCACGCCGGGTTCCTTCGGCTCGTAGCGGGCGACATCGTACCGCAGGCCGATCTCGGCATGGGCCCGCTCACCGTCGTACTGCCCGATCAGGAATCCGGCGATCGTCCAATCGCGGGTTGACGGAGTGCGGAGAGCTCCGCCGGTGGCTACGTTCCGGAACTGCCCGCGCAGCCCCGCCGCGCCTTCGGTGAAGAGGCCCATCGCGGCAAACCGCGCGACAAGATCCAGCGTCGTCGTGCGCTGGTCAAACGACGTTCCGACTGTTCCCCCGGCGGTGATCTCGTCGTGCCCATAGCTCGTGTACGATGCGCTGCCGCGCAGACTCTCAAGGAACTCGCCGTCGCGGTGCCACTCGCCCTCGCTGCGTACCGACTGCCTCGCCATGTTGATGTCGACACCGGTCGGATGCGCGCCGACAAATCCTCCGGGCAGGCCGTATTCGTTGCTGTAACCGCGAGCGGCTGCGCCGAAGTGACCCCAGGGACCCGCGATCGCCGCCCCAAGGCCGGCGCCGAGGGTCCGCGCCTTCGTGTTCACGAGCGTGCCTGCCGGCGTGCGCAGGTCGCCGGTGGACCGTGCGCTTCCATCCGCGCGAACCGCAAACGAGCCCAGCGGCGCGCTGATCTGCGCTCCCAGCGTTCCTCCCGCCGCGGCGGACGCCGCCTGCGCGCTGAACGTTCCATGCACGCCATCGGGCCTCGAAACCGGGACCTCCTCCCGAATGACGTTCACCACCCCGCCGAGCGCGCTGCTTCCATAGAGAAGGGACATCGGGCCGCGCACCACCTCCATCTGGCGGGCCGTGACCGGGTCCACGGCGACGGCGTGGTCGCTCGACGTTGACGACAAATCGCCCGGCCGCGTGCCGTCCTCCAGTACGAGCACGCGATCGCCACTCAACCCGCGCAAGACCGGTCGCGAGGTCGCCGGACCCATGGAAGTCACCGCAACACCAGGTTGGCCGGAGAGCGTAGACGCAACGGTCGCGGAAAGCGCGCGGTCAAGCGCGGCGGCCGAGAGAACCGTGGTGGGAACAGTCGCGTCCGCGGCCGCGCGCTCATGCGTCGTGCCGGTTACGACCGTCGCCGCGAGTTGCAGGGGTGACGGGCGCATCGCGACGACGATCAGGGTGTCCGCTGGCGACGCGCTGACGGCAACGGTCTGCGACGCATACCCGATGCGCTGGACCACGAGTTGGTATCGGCCGGCAGGGATCTGCCCGAACGCGAATTGCCCGTCTTCGTGCGTCTGGGCTTCGCGATGGACCTCGATGAGTCGCACCCGTGCCACCGCCAAAGGATTGCCCGTACCGGCATCCTTTACAACGCCCCGCAGCATGGCCGCCTGCGCATTGGCGCAGAATGCGATTGAAACGGAGGCAAGGACCGCGCGGATGGCGGCAGCGCAAGAGGACGACATGAACCGGAGACTGAGAGTGATGACGGCGAATCCCTTGAGGGATCCGGGGTGATTCGAAACGCGCGCCCGTGCGCGCGCGCACGGCCAGGCGCGCGCGATGCCGCGCCCGGCCGGAACTCAGCGGGTCGGCGGTGCGCGCGACTGCGAGACGACCGTCGCACTGCCGTCAGCGCAGGCACGACGCGCGTCGAGAGGTGCATCGGGCCCGCCCAGGACGGGAGACGCCGCCGCCGGCGGCTGCGGCGCTGCCGCGGTGGTCAGCACGCGACAGAGATCGCAGTCGCCCTGATGAGCGGGGGCGCAGTTGCGCCTGGCCTGATCCTCGATGTGCGCGCCGGCGTCGCGGCTTTCCACATAGGTCGAGTCCGCCGCGATGACCAACGCCGGAGCGCCCGCCTGGAAAAGGGCGAATAGCGCCGCAAGGGCGCGCATCCGGAAGGTCAGCCGGCGCATTTCTTCCGAATATACCCACCTCGCTGCGCAGTCGTCGGCCCGCCGAAGCCTGGTCGAGTGACGAACCACCCGCCCTACCGCTGCCTGAACCAGACGAGCTTCACGACCAGCGCGCGGTCCGTCGGCGTGACGGCGTCGAGGATGGCGCGTGAGTCGTTTGTAGACCACATACAAGTACGAGAGGGGCGCGAACTCCCAGCTGAATCGCGCGTTCAAGGCTCCTCGCCTGGCAGCGGTGTTGTATTGGTAGAACGTTGCCAGCTGGACCTGCGGCGAGAGCGCGACCCGCAACTCCGGGGCGATAAGCCGCGTCGTGAGCGAGGTGTCGGCCATGCCAAGGTCGTGCAGGGCGTTGATATCCAGATCTACGTTAAACGCGACGTACGGCGACGGCGCCAGGCGCGCGGATGCCGTCACGCGATCACGACGGCCGTCGAAGTAGCCACCGGTGGAGACGTTGGTGCTGAGCGTCCACTTCGCACTCCTGTCGGTGCTCCCGTACCAACCGTAGCGCCAATAGTCGTTGCGGCCGGCGGCGATGGTCACGCCGGGCAACGGCGCGAAGTCGGCGGTCGGCCGCTGGAGGTGCCGTTCGACGTAGGAATACCACAGGGCGCCGCTACGATGCAGCACGTCGACGAAGGCCTGGATCCAGCCCTCCTGCAGCGTGAAGTCCTTCGGATCGTTGTAGAAGTACGTGATCACCGTTGGCTTGAACCAGACCACGCCCTTGGGCCGCCAGTCGGGCTGCAACTTGCCGGAGACGGCTGGACTGGTGACGAGCACATCCGGCCGCGAAACGAAGCCCGTGCGCGGGTTGTAGTCGGCAGTGACGAGTGCGCCGAGTATTCCGGTGTAGAGCGACGGTGCGTCGCGGCCCGCGAAGTACGCGGCCGCCACACCGGTCTTCCCGCGATCATGCGAGGTGGAGATCATGCCGTTGAGCTGGATCTGCTCGCTGATTCGGCCGACGCCGTCCGCGGCGAGAACGACGTTGGTCCCGGCGTCGCTGCCTGTGCCAGGCTCATCGTGGCGCACGGTCATCATGCCGCCAAGGCGCGCGGATCCGCCCATGAATCGGCTGCCGCGCAGCGCGCCGAAGGTCGCCGCACCATCGCCCTTGTACGCCGCCTGTCGCATCGTCATCGCGCCGAGCGTGGTCGTCGCACTGCGGTACGCGTACCGCGCCCCGGCGTCGACAGGGACCGGCGTCCCGTCGGAGGCGAGCCCGATCGTCCGCGAGAAGAATGGCTGCACGGCGAAGCGCCCCGGGGGGCGCCCACACGCCCAACACATCGGCGTTCTGGAGGAAGAACTGCCGACGTTCCGGAAAGAACACCGAGAAGCGTTCGAGGTTTACGACCTGACGGTCAGCGTCCGCCTGGGCGAAGTCCGTGCGCACAGTGAAGTCGACGGCGCTGTTGGCGTTGGGCGCCCAGATGACCTCGCCGCCGACGGCACCGCGCGTGGCGATCGTTGCGCGACCCAGCTGCGCGGAACTCGCGAGCGTGTACGGCCGCACGCGCACCGACGGCCGCGCCGGCGGCGGTTGGATACCCGCGACCGCGCCGGCGAACGTGAGGCGATACGACGATAACTGGCGCGGGAACGGGGCCCAGGCGGAGGTCTCGAGTGCGTGCCGGGCGTTGCGGAGGAAGTTCACGTCCCAGGTGGTCCCGGCCGGCGCATAGCGCATGGTCGCCCAGGGAAGCGCGAACTCCGCGGTCCACGCTGAATCGGTGACCTCGGTGCGGACGTGCCAAAGCGCATCCCAATTCTCGTTCTCCTTGTCACCGCCGTCGAAGGCCTGCACGTCGCGCTGGGCGCCGTAGGGCGTGGCCGAGAACTGATACGCGGTGCGGCGGTCGCCGAGTGGGCCGATAGTGACCGAGAAGTTCTCGTTCTCAGAGAAATCGAACTCACGGCGGAGGTCCCTGACGCGAATGGCGCCACGACCCTGCGGCAACCGCATCTCGGCGGCGACGTACAGGTATTCCTCGTCATACAGCAATCGCACGCGCGTGGTATGCCTCGACTCGCGCGCGTAGTCGGGCCGGACGACGTGAAAGTCGGTGACAGGCGTGGCGGTCTGCCAGACCGCGTCGTCGAGCCGACCGTCGATGCGGGGCGCGCTGGCCGCCCGCAGCGCCGCCAGAGTCGGGCGCGGCGCGGCGAAAGGGTCGGCGGCATTGTTCGTCGCGCCTTCCGATCCTCGCGCAAGCGCCTCGCGCCAGAGTGCCGCGATCCCGCTTCCCTGAGGGCCGAGGAAGCGCGCGCGGCGCTCGACGTACGCTTGATGGATCGGCGCCGCGGCGGCGCGCAACGCGCGATCGGCATCGGACTCCGGCGCGTTGAGCGGCACCGCATAGACGAAACTCGAAAGCGTCGGCGGGGCTCCCTCGCGTTCGGGGTACTTGCGGAACGTCTCGATGCGACGGAAGTCCCGACGCACAAACTCGCCGCCGCGCGCCTGCTGCTCGCCGGCCTCGACGAAGAAGTCGACCGCTTCCTTCGGATAGCCGAACAGGTAGCCGTAGCCACGCCAGCGCTGTGCGCGCGGTGCACGTTCCACCCGGTCGATAACATCCGCGGCGGGCGTCTCGGCCGTCACGCCGATCGAATCCCAGAACACGCGCTGGCGTTGGATCTCGCGGCGAAGACTGGCGCGGTGGACGATATAGGTGTCGGCCGAGCGGTAGCGCGTACCGTCGGGACGCGCAAAGGTCGCCGCGTACTCCAGGACGTGCGCTTCAAGCTCGCCGCAGCGCAGGGCGGAGGCCGCCGCGCGCAGCCGCGAGAGCGAGTCGAGGGCCGACGCGCGCGCGGTGGAATCCATCGGAATCGTGACGCCGCCGAGATCGCTGCTGACGGGCTTGAGTCCGCCGGCGAGTGTGTAGAGTCCTTCGCCGTCACTGGCCGCGAGCAGCATCGCTTCGGCCGTACTGCGCGTGGGTGCCGCGAGCGCCGCGAAATCGAAGCAGCGCTGCTGCGCCGCAGCCGGCGTGGACAGCGAAAGGGCGGCACCGAAGACCGTCGTGGACACGAATCGCATAGCGGGAGGATAGGCCTCGGATGCGACGAAGCCGCTCGGCGGGCAGCGAACGGCTCGTGCGGGCCGGTGAACAGCCATCGGATGCTGTTCACCAGAGCGCGACGACCGCCTGGCCCTTCATGGCGACCGCCTCGCGTTGGCGCGAGGCGAGCAACCCGACCTGTCGTATCTTTCGACCGTGACTCCGAGTTCGCTCAACGCGATCATCCACCTGACGGGCTTCGGCGCCGGCATCGCCCTCTATGGGCTCCTGGCCGTGATGGCACGCCCGTCGTCGCGGCCCGGCGGCGAGCGGCTGTCCTTCGCCACCGCGATGCTCGGTCTCACGTGGAACTCGGGCGCAATGGCGCTCTTCGGCGTGCGAGACTTGGCGGCGGTCGCCGCCCCTCTGTGGCTGGCGCCGGTCTCTTACGCGGCCCTCGGCTTCCTTCCGGCGGTTGCGGTGCACGCGGCCGTCGCGGCACAACCGCTCAGGCTGTCCGGGGTGCACGTCATCGCGGCGTACGCGATCTCGCTGCTGGCCGCCGCCTGGCAGCTGGTGGCGCCGTTGCAGGGAGCGACTGTACCCGTGCCGGCGGCGATGCTGGTGCTGACCATCGGGAACGTGGCGCTCGTCGGGTCGCTTCTGCTCGCGCCGCGAAGTCGCACCTGGGGCCGCCAACTCTCGACGGTCGCCTTGGCCATCTTCGCGGTAATGGCCCTGCACCTGAGCGCGCACGCCGACGCGGACGAAGCCTGGTGGTCGGCTTTGCTCGGACACCACGCATCGCTGCCGCTGGCGTTGGCGATCCTGTATCAGGACTATCGATTCGCGTTGGCGGACGTGTTCCTCAAGCGGGCCTTGTCCCTGCTGGCCGTAACGGCGGTGGCCGCGACGTTACTGGCGACGGTCGTGCTCCCGGTGTTGTCCGCAGGGATCGCGAGCGGCAACGACCAGACATTGCCGGTGGTGCTGGTGCTCACGCTCTGGGTTGCGACCGCGCTGCTGACCCCGCGGCTGCTGCGCGGCATCGAGACCTTTGTGGAGCGGACGCTGCTGCGGCGTCGCGAGCCGCAGGAACTCCTCGAGGCGCTCGCAGTGGAGATCCGCGGCGCGGACGATGTCGGCGCCGTGCTGGCCGCGGGCACGCGGGCGATCGGGGCCGCACTGTCGGCGCGCGAGAGCCGGTGGACCGCATCGGCGACGACCGCGCCGCAGCCCGACGTGGTCATCGAGGAGCGGGGCACGCGTGCGCGCGTATGGATCCAGGTGGACGCGGGGCCGCACTATGTCATCAGCGCCGAGCTCCCGGCGGGCGGGCGGCGTGTGCTCTCGGAAGACCGGGCGCTGCTGGCGACCATCGCGGCGCAGCTCGGCCGACGCATCGAAGCGCTGCATGCCGCGGACGAGCGTGTGGCCCGCGACATCCGCGAAGAGAGCCTGCGACGCCTCACGTCGGAGGCGGAGCTCGAGGCGCTGCGCGCCCAGCTGCATCCGCACTTCCTGTTCAATGCGCTGAACACGCTCGGCCACCTGATGCAGGTCGCGCCCGACCGGGCCCGACGCACCCTGTACCGCCTGACCTCATTGTTGCGCGCGGTGCTGCGGCGCTCCGACGAACGGCAGAGCATGTTGGGCGACGAACTGGCGTTGGTTGAGGACTATCTTGGCATCGAGCAGGAACGCTTCGAGGAACGCCTGACGGTGCTCCTCGATGTGCCGACCGCGCTACGTGAAGTCAGGGTGCCGCCGCTCGTGCTCCAGACCTTGGTCGAGAACGCGATCAAGCACGGCATCTCGCCGCTGGCGCGCGGCGGCACGCTGAGCGTGTCGGCGCGGCTCGATGGCGGCCAGTTGGTGCTCACCGTTCGCGACACCGGTCGGGGCACGCCGACGGCAACAGCGCAGGTGCCGAGCCGTGCCGGCGTCGGGTTGAGCAACCTCGCCCGTCGCTTGGAGCGACTCTACGGAAGCGAGGCCGCATTGCGCTTCTCGAGCGGTCCGGAGACGGGCACGACGGTCAGCATCCACATGCCGGCGAACCATCTCGCACCTGAGTCGTGGCGGGCCGCCTCGTGAGCGGGCCGCTGAAGGTGGTACTCGCCGATGACGAACGACCAGCGCGGTCCTTCCTCGCGGCCTTGCTGCGGCATCATAAGGAAGTGGAGATCGTCGGCGAGGCCGCGGACGGCGCGAGTGCCGTCCGCCTGGTGGAGCAACTCAGGCCGGACCTCGTGTTCCTCGACCTGCAGATGCCCGAACTCGATGGTCTCGAGGTCGTCCGCTTGCTCAAGCCCGCGGCGATGCCGCTTATCGTATTTGTGACAGCCTACGAGCAGTACGCGGTGCAGGCGTTCGAGGCGCATGCGGTGGACTACCTCCTGAAGCCGGTCGAGCCGATGCGACTGGCCCGTGCGTTGCAGCGTGCGCAGGACCGGCTCGAACGCGACGACGTACGGGCGAGCGCGCGGGTGGCGAAAGCCGTTGCGAGCATCGAGGCGGCGGGCAGCCGCGGGTTCCTGCGGCGCCTGCCGGTGCGGCACGGGGACGACGTGGTGCTGCTGCCGGTCGAACGCATCGCCGCCCTGGAAGCACGAGACGACACGGTGCGCGTCACGACTGCCGCGAACGAACGCTTCACTGCGCACGTGCGCCTGAAGGACCTGGAGGCGCGACTCGACCAGGAGCGCTTCGTGCGCCTCTCGCGCAGCGTGATCTGCAACAGCGACCTCATCGCGCGCGTCACGCCGCTGGATGGCGGGTTGCTGCAGTTCACGCTGGCGAGCGGACTGCGCCTGACCGCGAGCCGAATGCAGTCGCGGAAATTGCGGGGGCAATTGCTGGACCTCTAGGA
This sequence comes from Gemmatimonadota bacterium, assembly GCA_016874035.1. Taxonomy (GTDB): domain Bacteria; phylum Gemmatimonadota; class Gemmatimonadetes; order Gemmatimonadales; family Gemmatimonadaceae; genus Fen-1231. Next base: position 42,421 of record VGVM01000011.1, on the reverse strand, counting down.
TGACGCTCGGCGTCGGACGGTGCCAGCCGACGCCCCGTGGCCGCCACTCAACCGCCGCCGCGAGCCGCTCGCCTTTCACCGCAAGCACGGCCAGCGACCGGGTCAGAGATTTCCCGGATGGCCTACTCTCCCCTGCTCGAAGCCCGTGGCTTGACCAAGCGCTACGGCGACACCGTTGCACTCGACGCCCTCGACCTCGGCGTGAACTCGGGCGAGGTCTACTGCCTCCTCGGCGCCAATGGCGCGGGGAAATCCACGGCCATCAACTGCTTCCTCGATTTCGTGCGCCCGGACACCGGCTCAGCGCTGATCGGGGGCAGCGTCGTCGCCGACGATCCCATCGGCACGAAGCAGCGACTCGCGTACATCCCCGAGACCGTGATGCTCTACGGGAATCTTTCGGCCGTCGAAAACCTCGAGTACTTCGCCACGTTGGCGACGGGCACGCGACCGGCGCGCCCGGACCTTCTCAAGCACCTGATCACGGCCGGGCTCACGGAGGTGCAGGCGGACCAGCGGGTGGGCGGCTTTTCGAAGGGAATGCGGCAGAAGGTCGGCATCGCCATCGCGCTGGCCAAGGGCGCGGACGTGCTGCTGCTGGATGAGCCCACCTCCGGGCTGGACCCGAAAGCTTCAAACGAGTTCCATGGCCTGCTTGGGATGCTGCGGGCACACGGTGCCGCGGTGCTGATGGCCACGCACGACCTGTTTCGCGCCAAGGAGTCCGGCACGCGCGTCGGAATCATGAAGCGCGGACGCAAGGTCGCCGAACTCCGGACGGACGAGATCGGCCACGCCGACCTCGAGCAGCTCTACCTCCAACACATGCACGACTGAGGTGCCGATGATTGCGACGATTGCAGCAAAAGAGTTCCGCGAGCTGGTGCGCGATGGGCGGTTCCGGTGGGCGGCGGTCGTGGTGGGCAGCCTGCTCATCGTCGCCGCGCTGGCCGGCTGGACAGCCTGGCGCACGCAGGCGCAGACCCGCGATGCGGCGCAATCCACGATGCAGGCGATGTGGTTCAACCAGCCCGCGAAGAATCCGCACTCGGCGGCGCACTATGGCCTCTGGGCGTTCAAGCCGCAGATGCCGCTGGGCTTCATCGACCGCGGCGTCGATCCGTACACCGGCACGGCGTCGTGGCTCGAGGCGCATCGGCAGAACGAGTTCCGCTTCCGCCCCGCGATGGACGCCACCGCTGCGCAGCGGTTCGGCGAGTGGACAACCGCCGGCGTGCTGCAGCTGCTGGTGCCCTTGCTCATCATCCTGCTGGCGCACGGGGCCTTCGCCGGCGAGCGTGAGCGCGGTACCCTGCGCCAGCTCGCGTCGTTGGGCGTGCCGGCGCGGACCCTGCTGATCGGCAAGGCGGTTGGCATTGGCGGCGCGATGGGCCTGCTCCTCGTGCCTGTCGCCGCCGTGGGGGCGGCCCTGGTGATGCGCGACTCCGGTGCCGATGGACTCTTCCGGTTGTTCGCGCTCGGCGGCGTGTACTTCGCGTACTTCACGCTGTTCCTTGTGCTGACCCTCTTCGTGTCCGCGCGGGCCGCCAGCGCGCGCGGGGCACTCATCGTGCTGCTGTCGCTGTGGGCGTGGAACGGTCTGGTCGCGCCGCGCCTCGCGGCGGACATGGCGCGCGGCGTCGCGCCCACGCCGACCGCGCGCGCGTTCAGCGCGGACGTGCAACGCTCGTTGGCGAACGGGGTGGATGGGCACTCGCCGGCGAGCACCCGCAATCGCCTGCTGCAGGATTCCCTGCTTGCGGCGCACGGCGTCAGTCACGTGGATTCCCTGCCGTTCAACTACTCCGGCTACTCGATGCAGCGCGGCGAGGAGCACGCCAACGGGGTCTTTGATCACCACTTCGGCGAACTCTGGGCACAGTATGCGGCGCAGGATCGCGCGCAACTCGCTGGCGCCGTCGTCGCGCCGCTGGTCGCCGTGCGGCAACTCTCGATGGCGATCGCCGGCACCGACTTCGCGCAGCACCGCGCATTCGCCGACGCCGCCGAATCGTACCGGCGCCTGCTCAACAAGGCGATGAATGATGCGATCGCCGACCACGCCGCCCCGGGCCAGGGGTTCTCCTACCTGGGAGATTCCACGCTTTGGGCCGGTGTCGGACCATTCGAGTACGAGGCGCCGGGTCTCGGACGCGTGCTGGTGGCGCAGGCCCCGAGCCTGCTCTTCGTCACGGCGTGGCTGTTCGCCCTCGTGGTCACCGTGCGCCGCGAACGCCGCCTTTCGGTCCTCTGAACGATGTCGTTCCTGACGATGCTCCGCTTCGAATGGCGTGTGCTGCGGCGCGAGCGATTGCTGTGGGTCGCCGTGGTCTTTTTCGGCGCCCTCGGCCTCTACGCCGCGTCCTCCGGCGCGCGCTTCACGGCGCAGCAGCGGCTGACCATTGCCGAACTGGAGCAAGCACACGCTCAGCGGCGCGACAGCCTCGGGCAGTTGCTCGGGCGCCTGCACGCGGGCGACACCTCACGCAGGGTCTCCGCCTTCGCCGATCCACGCAGTCCGGCCGTCGTCGGGCGCGGGCTTGGTGCTCCCTACACGATCCTCCCGCCGGCCGCGCTGGCGCCCCTGGCCATCGGCCAGCGCGACGTGCAGCCGTTCTGGGCTCAGGCCAGCACGCGGACCAAGCAGACGTTCTTCGTGAACGACGAGATCGAGAACCCCGCCGTGCTGGTCAGCGGCCGCCTCGACCTCGCGTTCGTGATCCTCGTGGTGTACCCGCTGATCATCCTCGCCCTGACCTTCGACGCGGTCGCGGGTGAGCGCGAACGCGGCACACTGGCCATCGTGCTGGCGCAACCCGTGGATCCCCGACGCGTGCTCGGGGCAAAGCTTGCCGCCCGCGCCCTGCTCGCGTTGGCGCTCGCGCTCGGGCTGACCTTCGTCGCGGTGCTTCTGACCGGTGTGTCGCTCGGCGACCCGGATACGTGGCTCCGCCTCGCGCTGTGGTGCGCGGTGATCGTGGTTTACGGTGCATTCTGGTTCGGCATCTCGATGGCGGTGAACGCCGCGCGGATGAGCGCCGCGGCGAGTGCGGTGTCGCTCCTTGCCGCATGGTTGGGCGTCGTCGTGGTGCTGCCCGCTGTCGCCGCTGCTGTGGTGACCGTGACGCACCCGTCGCCGTCGCGCATCGCGCTGACTACACGCTTGCGGGAGGCGACGGACGCCGCGTCCGCCAAGCGCGAGGACGCGATGGCGTCCTTCCTCCTCGATCACCCCGCGTACATCGCCGATGCGTCGGGAGGCGCACCGGATCCCAACGTCGTCTCGATGGCGTTGCAGGACGCCGCCGAACGCGTGATGGCGCCCGAGTACGCCGCCTTCGACGCCGCGCTGGACGCCCAGCGCGACGCCGCGGCATCCTTCCGCTTCCTGAGCCCGGCCTTGGTTACGCAGGCCGCGCTGCTCGATCTCGCTGGAGCCGGCGAAGCGCGCTTCCGGGCCTACGAGCGGCAGTTCGACACGTACCACGCCGAGTGGCGCGATTTCTTTTTCTCGCGCACGCTGAGTCGCCGATCATTGTCGCCGACCGACTGGGATGCCATACCGATGTTTCGGTTCGCTGAGGAGTCCGCGAGCGCCCTGTGGCGTCGCCTCGCGCCGGGGCTGGGGATGACGCTGCTGCTCGCGATGGCCTTGGCGGCACTCGGGCGGCGCGGACTGACTGCCGCCGCGCAGGCGCGGTGACGGGTTGGCCGTACGAGGGTCAGAGCGCGCGGGCGTCAATCGGGTTTGGCGGTCGCGACTTGGCTGTGCTGGTCGATTTCCATCTCTGGTGCCTGGGGCAGGACATCAGGTACGGCGACGGCAACCTTCTTCTGTCGTACGGTGCCGAGCGGGAGCGGCCGCCCGCCGGCATCGAGGGAAGTTCCCGCTATACGATCATCGGGCCGGACACGAGCGCCCTCTTCATCTGGGGATTCGCGTTCGTCCTGCGCGCCGGCGATGGGCCACCGACCATGCTGCGACGCCATCAGTTCAGCGCACGCCTGTTGACATCCGGGTTCCACCCACCGGAGGTGTGGCGGGCGACCGACCTGCCGCGTGGCGTCGCCGCGCGCGAGGAGGCACAGCGTCGCACGGTTGCGCACGGCATGGAGGCGTTGGCCGCGCGATTGGCCGACTATGAACGGTGGGTGCATCTGCAAGCCGGGCCCGACTGGCGCCTGACCTGCTACGCGCGCATGCCACGGGCGAAGCGCTTGCGGACGCCACGTGCCCCCGCCTTCCTCGCCGAGTCCTGGTCGAGCCTGTGCAGCAACCACCATGCTCGACCGTCTCCCGCGACGCCTTCGCCGGCGTCGCCCCACGATTCCCCTCTCGCCCTGAGTGCCTGACGATGGCTACCAAAACGCTGCCTGTGACCGTGCTGAGCGGGTTCCTCGGCGCCGGCAAGACCACGCTGCTCAATCACGTGCTGTCCAATCGCGAGGGGCTTCGCGTGGCGGTCATCGTGAACGATATGAGTGAGATCAACATCGACGCCCAGCTGGTACGCGACGGCGGCGCGGCGCTGGATCGCGTCGAGGAACGCCTCGTCGAAATGACAAATGGCTGCATCTGCTGCACGCTACGCGATGATCTCCTCGTCGAGGTGCGCCGCCTCGCCGAGGAAGGGCGGTTCGACTACCTGCTGATCGAGAGCACCGGGATCGGCGAACCGATGCCTGTGGCCGCGACGTTTTCCTTCCGTGACGAAGAGGGCCGGGCCTTGGAGGACGTCGCGGCGCTCGACACCATGGTGACGGTGGTCGATGCCTCGGCGTTCCGCCGAGACCTCGACGAAGCGGCGGACCTCGCGGCACGCGGACTGGCTGCGGGCGAGGGAGACGAACGCACGATCGCCGACCTGCTCGTGGACCAAGTCGAGTTCGCCAACGTCATCGTGCTCAACAAGTCCGACCTCGTGACGCCCGAGGCACTGGCGGAACTCGAGGCCATCATCCACCACCTGAATCCGGACGCCACCATCGTAAGATCTGTACACGGACGTGTCCCCTCCGCGCAGGTCCTGGGCACAGGCCTGTACGACGTCGAAGCCGCCGCCGCGATGCCAGGGTGGAGCAAGGAGCTGCGCGGGGAGCACATTCCCGAGACACTGGAGTACGGCATTTCCAGCTTCGTCTACCAGGCGCCGCGCCCCTTCCATCCCGGTCGCCTGATGCCGACGGTGGTTTTAGGGTTCCCAGGTGTCGTGCGATCCAAGGGATGGCTCTGGTTCGCCACGCGCCCGGACCTCGTCGGCAATTGGTCGCTCGCGGGAGGGTCACTCGATATCACGCCAGCCGGGTTCTGGACCGAGGATGCGCCGCGCGGGCAGACGCTGGTGTTCATCGGTATCGGCATGAACGAGTCGGCGATCACGGCGGCGCTGAACGAAGCCTTGCTCACGGACGAGGAGTTCGCGGCGGGACCGGCGGTGTGGACGGTGTTCGCGGATCCGTTCCCGGCGTGGCCAGTGATCGACGAAGAGCACGAGCACGCGGACGAGGACGGCGAGGCGGATGAGGAGGAGGCGGACCGGCCGTGGTGAGGCGGTAGCCGATCGCGCGGTGTCGGCCGCGACCCGCCCATACCGCGCACTGTACGCCAAGAGCCGCTGATCGCTCCCCTGCTGGATCGTGATCCGGCGCAAGCGGTCCAGCCGTTCGACGCGTCCGAAAGGCCGTTCTCGTGCGCCTAATGGCCGGTTGACCGACCAGGCAGGCGGTCCGCGCGGATTCCGTGCGATTGTCCACCCCTCACCAATGCACATCGTCGAAGGGTACCTCCCGTTCTCCCACGCTGTTGCATGGACCGCGATTTCCGCGCCGTTCGCCGTGCACTCCGCGCGCGCCGTCCGTCAGGCGGTGGACACGTCGCGCGTCATGCGTATGCGGCTCGCCGCCAGCGGTGCCTTCGTGTTGCTGCTTTCGTCGCTCAAGCTCCCGTCGGTCGCCGGCAGCAGTTCGCATCCGACCGGCACGGGATTGGGAAGTGTGCTGGTAGGCGCAGCCGCGATGCCGACGCTCGCCGGCCTTGTCCTCTTGTTCCAGGCGATCCTGTTGGCGCACGGCGGGCTGACCACGCTGGGTGCCAATCTCTTCTCGTTGGGCGTGGTCGGTCCGTGGATGGCCGTCGGGACCTATCGGCTTATGGTCCGCGTGCGATGCTCGGCGGTGGTCGCTGCAGGGTGCGCCGCGACCCTCGCCGATCTTGCGACCTACGCCACGACCTCGCTGCAGCTCGCGCTGGCATTTCCTCAGTCGCAGGGTGGTGTGACCGCCGCCTTCCTCAAGTTCGCTGCCGTCTTCGCGTTCACGCAGCTCCCGCTGGCCGCGCTTGAGGGCGTGTTTACCTCGCTCGTCTGGCGCGCACTTCACGGCGTGGAGACCACGCCTGCACCGAGGTCGGCGTGAGCAGGCGTCGGACAACCCCGCCGGTCGCGCTTGGCGCGGCCATCGGCGGTGTGGCCGTGGCAGCGATGCTGCAGCAGTGGAGCGCGGGTCGCCAAGGCACCGATGATCGCGCCCGGGAGACCGTCGATGCGGTGGCGCCCACCTACGAGCGCTGGGTGGAACCGGTGCGCAAGAACACGCCCGCGCAGGAACGCTGGCTGTTCCTTCTGCAGGGGGCGTTAGGCGCGACGGTGTTCGCCGTGGCCGTACATCACCTCCGTCGGGGCGGATCGCGTGCATCGGAGTGATCAGTTCACGCGGCGTGGAGGATGGAGCCAGCGTCATCCCGGTGAGCTGCTCCTGCTCTCCGGCGGACTGGCGCTGGGCGCCGTGTTGGCGCCGCCGCCGGGTGGCTGGCTCGCCGCCGTAATGGCGTTGGTCTGCCTCCTCGGCCCAGCGCGCGTGCCACCGGCGCGGGTGCTGCGCGCATTGATGCCTCCGCTCGTGTTTCTGATACTGGCGTCGTTGACGCTGGTGCTGCAGATCCGCGTCGATCGCAGCAGCCTCACGTGGTGGGCGACGGATCCTTCGACCGCTCTGGTCGCGTTCCAGCGCGGACTCGGAGGCACGGCCGCAATGCTGCTGCTCGCGCTCACCGCGCGGCTGCCGGAGCTCCTGCGCGTGCTGCGCTCGCTCGGCCTCCCCGCCGCTGTGTGCGATATCGGACTCGGCATGTTCCGCATGCTGTTCGTGCTCGCGAGTGAACGGCGTCGGATGCAGACCGCGCTCACCCTGCGCGGCGGGACACGCGACCTCCGTTCCCGTTGGCGTGGCGTGGTCGCGCTGACGGTCGGGCTGCTCGGCCGGGCGCTCGCGCGCGCTGATCGGATGGATCGCGCCCTCCAGCTGCGCAGTCCGGCGGGCCTGCTGGCGGTGGTGCCGCAACACGCGCCGCTGAGCGCGGAGGGTCTGGTCGCCGCCGGTGCGATCGTCGCGATCGTCCCGGTGGCCCTCTGGGCGCTGCGATGACCATGCCGGCATGCGACCTCGCACTCGAGCACGTCGCGGCCGGCTACGGTGGCGACGACGCGGTGCGCGACCTTACGCTGCATTGTGCGCCGGGCACCATCACGGCGATCCTCGGCGAGAACGGCTCCGGGAAGTCTACCGCCCTGCATGTCGCGGCCGGGCTGCTGGCACCGCGGCGTGGCGCCGTACGCGCCGGCGATCACACGCTCACCGCCACCGGCCCGAGCCGCACCGCGTGGCGTGCGCGCGTCGGGTTCGTGATGCACGATCCGGACGATCAGCTCTTCGGGAGCTCGGTCTGCGAAGACATCGGGTTCGGGCCGGTGAATCTCGGATTGTCGCACGATGAAGTCGGCCGACGCGTGGATGAAGCGTCCGCGGCGCTCGATCTCGACGAACTGCACGACGCCGCTCCGCACGTCCTGAGCCACGGCCAGAAGCTTCGGACGGTGATCGCCGGGATCGTCGCGATGCAGCCGAGCGTCCTGTTGTTCGATGAACCGACGAGCGGTCTTGATGCGTCCTCCGCTGAGGCGTTCGAGGTGCTGCTCCTGCGCCTGCGGCGCGACGGTCGCACCATCGTGCTCAGCACGCACGATGTCGATCTCGCGTGGCGGATCGCGGATGCAGTCGCGGTGCTCGATCGCGGACGCACTGTGGCGCAGGGATCGATTTCCCATGTCCTTGGCAGCGGGGCCGCCTGCGCCTGCATCGGTGTCCGTACGCCGAGCGCAGTTGCGGTATGCGATCGTCTCGCGGCGATCGGACTCATGCCGCGTGGCATGCGCTCGCCGCGCACTCTGTCCGACGCACTGCGCCTCGTTGCACCGCCAACGACTCATCCCGACGGGGTCTCGGCTTGACCGACGGCCTCGAGACGAAACGCCGCTCGCTCGCGTCGATCATCGTGTGCGTCGGGTGTTGCTGCGGTCGCGTCGACCGCGGCCGCCCCGCCGTACCCGTTGACTACCTCAAGGCCGAGTTCAAGTCCCGCAAACTGTTGCACCGTGTCCACCTGACGATCTCGGGCTGTCTGGGACCGTGTGATGTACCCAACGTGGTTGCGATCGCCACCGAAGAAGGCACCACGTACCTTGGCAACCTCACCCAGTTCAGCCACTTCGAAGCCCTCGTCGAATGGGCGACCGCCTCGTGGGCCGCCGGGACGCTGCTTCCGCTCCCGGCGTCGCTCGCCTCGCAGGTATTCGAGCGCTTCGCGACGCCGTCGGTCTCCGGTACGCCGCTCGGGGCTTAGCCACCTGCGACCTGCCGCGCCGAGAGCCGTTCATCACCTCCGGTGTGCCCGCGCGCCCGTCGCGACCGCGACGCTCCAGCAATAGCCGATCACAAGGCCGGTCCAACTCAGCGCCATGCCGCCGAGCGACAGCACGATGAGCACGATGTCCCACAGCGGACGTTGAGACCCGAACCAAGGGAAGTCGAAATCGTGTAGTCCGACGTACAACCAGCGATTCCAGCGACTGCGTGTGACCATCTTGCGCGCCACCTGCCCTGTGCGCGGATCCAGATAGAACGCCGTGGACCCGGCATCGTCGAATCGGCCGCGCAGGACCGGAAGTGGCAGGCGTCCTTCGGTGTCATAGTAGTAGGCGTCGTACCGATGCAGCGTGTCCACCGCCACGAGACGTGTACCCGGCGACAGGCTGGCGATGTGCGCCACGAGCCCCTCCAGCGGGAGTGCCGCCAGGACCTGTGGGCCAGCGGAGTCGGCGCGCACAAGTTGCGTACGGTCCGCGTCGATGTAGGCCAGCCAATAGGGGATGCCATCGACCGCCACTGGCTGCAGCTCGCGCGCGGCAGCGGTCTCACCCAGCGCTACGACGGCCGCGGCCGCGTCGACGCGGAAGGCGGCGGGATCGATCGCCCCTCCGCTCCACGCGAGACGATCAGCTCGCGACGGACCCGTGCTCGGACTCCAGTCGAGCGGGTTCATCGACATCATGCCACTGAAGACCCAGGTACAGGCGGTCGCACCGAACACCAGGCCGAGCACGTGGTGCCAGCGCATCCAGAAGCTGCGATACGGCGTGCGCGGCAGCGCCGTACCGGCGAGTGACCCGCTCCGCCGACGGATCAGACGCCACCGGAACTGCCACACGCCGATCGCCAGCCCGGCCACGCACATCACCGTACCGAGCGCCGACACCACGATCACAAGCCAGGCCCACACGCTCGCGTGCCGGCGGAGCATCGTCGGGTAGATCCAATGTGGAATCGCGCCGAACCACGCGGCCAGCCGTTCGGCGCGCGTGGAGTGATGGACTACATCGACGGCACGCGGCGACACGTAGAGTCGCGTGCCTTTGCCATCCGCGATATCCCAGCGATGCAGCGGCATCTGGTTCCGGACCGTGCGCGTGAGCGTCCACTGGTCGCTGTCATACAGCGCCCCGCGGAATGCCATGGGGACGGTGGAATCGCGCAGGAACTCGCGCGCGAGCGCGGCGGTCCCCGTGGTATCGAGCGGCGCGATCGGTCGCCCGTCGTCCGCGCGGAAGGCGAGTTGACGGCCCGCGGCATCGGTCCATCGCCAAACCGGCTCGCCGCGCGCCATACCCAACCGCAACGTGCTCGGCGCGTCACCGGGTGCCGGACGCGCCAGGGCCGCGTACGTGGCGGCGGCGGTGCATGCTGCGCACCGCAGCGGCGGGATCGTATCGAGGCGCTCGCGCGCGGTGAGGTTCGGGTATCCCGCATACATCATGACGATGCCGGAACCGAACCATACGAGAAAGAGGGCGCAAAGCCCGACCCCGAGCCACAGGTGCACGAGGATAGTCCAACGCTTGAGACGGGCGGAGGATAGCGGCGATCTCCTCGGGAACGAGCGATCGCCTGCGGTGATATCGTGTCGCGGCATCCGGCCAGTATGCATCCGCGGTGTACGTCTCTGCGCCAGTGAACCGGCCCGACGACCGTTCCGAGCGGGTGAACGGCCTCCGACTCCAGTCGAACGTCCGTGCGTGCCCCGCGATCGCGGCAGTATCGGACCCGGCCCGACCGCCCTCGTGCGACGCCCGTTGGGTGGGCAATTCCGTCCACTGGGCTGGTCCAGGCGGCACGTGAAGTCGGGTCGGTGAGAACTTGGGGCTCCGGTATCCGACTGCTCCTCCCCCCCCACCGCCTCTCACCGCGACCGCCCATGAGCACTGAATCTCTCGTTCCGGTCACCGTCCTCACCGGTTTCCTCGGCGCCGGCAAGACCACGCTCCTCAATCGCATTCTCACCGAACAGCACGGCAAGCGGATCGCGGTCATTGAGAACGAATTCGGCGAGATCGGTATCGACAACAGCCTGGTGATCAACGCCGAGGAAGAAGTGTTCGAGATGAACAATGGCTGCATCTGCTGCACCGTCCGCGGCGACCTGATCCGCATCCTCGGCAGCCTGATGAAGCGTCGGGAACGGTTCGACTACATCCTCATCGAGACCACCGGACTCGCCGATCCGGCGCCCGTCGCGCAGACCTTTTTCGTCGACGACGACATCCGGTCGAAGCTGCGACTCGACGGGGTGGTCACGCTCGTCGACGCGAAGCATGTGTGGCTGCACATTGATGAGTCGAGCGAGTGCCAGGAGCAGATTGCGTTCGCGGACGTGATCGTGCTCAACAAGATCGACCTCGTCCCGGCGGACCAGGTGGACACACTCGAAGCGCGGATCCGCAGCATGAACGCCATGGCGCGCATCATCCGCGCGGAGAACGCGAACGTCGGGATCCCGGCGATCCTCGATGTCGGCGGATTCGATCTGGCGCGCGCGCTGGAGACCAAGCCAACGTTTCTCGAGCCGGAGTATCCGTTCGAGTGGGGTGGTGCATACGCGCTCAGGGCCGGAACGTACACCCTCACCATGCAGGAGGGGCCGGATCCCACCATGGACCTCCTGCTCGTTCGGCACGACGGTGCCGACAACGCGGTCCGCGAGCAGACGGAACATGCCGCGCGTCGCTTTTCGTATGAGGCCGTGCCGTACGGGCCCGGCGGTATCCTTACCCCCGGCGACGTCCCGTCGTCGCTGCAACTCGCGAGTCGCGGCGCGTCGCAGTTCCTGGTCGAGATTCCGGCGGACGGTACCTACGTGCTCTACACGGAACATCGCCCGGAGGAGTTCGCCGCCACGCTCATGGCGAAGGACGGTGCGACGGTGTCACCGATCAGCGAGCACACCTACAATCCCGAACACGAGCACGACGATGAAGTCACCTCGGTGGGCATCGCCACGCCCGGGAGCCTCGACGGGAAGAAGCTGAACGCGTGGTTCTCCGCCCTGCTCATGGAGAAGGGCGTGGACATCTTCCGCATGAAGGGCATCCTGTCTCTCAAGGGCGAGGCAGAGCGGTTCGTGTTCCAAGGCGTCCACATGCTGTTCGACGCGCGGCCCGGTGGCGCGTGGCGCGTGAATGAGACCCGGCACAATCAGTTGGTGTTCATCGGCCGCAACCTCAACCGGGCCGAACTTGAGAGCGGATTCCGCAACTGCCTCGCATGAGTCGCTCGGACACCGGCGCGCCGGCGACCCTGGTGCGCGGCCGCTGGGCCGTGCGGATCCCGGAGTACCCTCTCGCCCTCACGTGGACCGACCGCGCCGGCGACCGCCTCGCGATGATCAGTGCCGAAGGCACACTGGCGTCGATCGAGACCGTGGACGGTGACGGACTCTGGCGCGTGCAGGCACACAAGGGCGGCGCCTGCACCGTTCAGGCTTCGCCCGACGGCAGCACTCTTGCCTCCGGCGGACAGGACGGATACGCCCGCCTGTGGGACGCCGATCAGGGGGAACAGCTCGCCGAGATCGCGCTGAAAGGCTGGGTGGAACACGCCGCGTGGGCGCCGAACGGCGAATGGATCGCGGTCGCCGCCGGACGCGTCGTCACTCTTTGTACGAAGGCCGGGACCGTCGCAGCCACGTGGGGCGATCACCCGAGCACGATCTCCTCGCTGGCCTGGCGGCCCGACTCTGCACAGCTCGCGGTCGGACACTATGGCGGCGTGACACTCCGGGCCCCTGTCGATGAACGCCCGATCAGGCGGCTCGAGCGGAAGGGCTCGATCCTCTCGGTCGCCTGGCATCCGCACGGCCGACACCTCGCGGCGGGTTGCCAGGATCAAGCGGTGCAGGTGTGGAACATGCGGAAGAGCGATCACCTCTACATGTCGGGATACAACACCAAGCTCACGTCGATCGCCTGGAGCCAGACGGGTCGCTATCTCGCGACGGCAGGGGGCCCCGGCGCGACAATCTGGGACTTCTCCGGCAAGGGCCCGAAGGGGAGTCGCCCGCTATCGGTTGTCGGGCACGAGGACTTGCTGACTGCGCTGGCGTGGGCGCCGACGGAGTCGTTGATCGTGACCGCCGACGCGGCAGGGGGCACCAATCTCTCGCGCATCACCGACAAGATCGTGAGGACGTTCGCGCGGATCGACAGCACGGTCGCGGTCTCTTCGGTCGCGTGGCGCCCGGACGGACGCGGATTCGTCATCGCCCAGGAAGACGGGTCGGTACAAGCCTACGATCGCAACGCAGCGGACGCATGAACCTCCCTCAGCGCGCTGGCGCGCTCGCATGACGACCTGGGACCTCAGCGGCACGACTCGGCTCGTCCTGCTCTGCAATGGCGACTCGTGCAGTGAGCGCGGCGCGGATGCGGTCACGCTCACGCTCCGCCGCGCGCTCAAGGACGCGGGACTCGATCCGCTCGTCCACACGGCGCGCACGCGGTGCATGGGGCGCTGCGACGATGGGTGCACGGTCGTGGTCCAACCGGATGGCGTCTGGTATCGAGAGGTCACGCCCGAGGTCGCACGGCGGATCGTGCGCGATCATCTTCGCGAAGGGACCCCGATGCACGAGCACGTGAGCTTCATCACGACACCGCAAGGCATGCATCAAGTGAGCGGGACGCGTCCCGGGAAACCCAAACCCCGATGATGCGATGAACGACGGCCTGCGGATGCCGCCCGCGGCGATATTCCCCGCGGCGTTCTTCGGCGCCGCGCTTGCGATCGCGATCGCGATCGTGATGTTTCTGCTCGTCCCCGCTGCCCTCGCGCTCGCCGGCACCGGTACCTGGTGGCCGGTCGGCGCCATCGCTTTTGCAACGGTGCTGGCGCGTCGACTGTCGCCCATGACGCGGTGGCACGCCGGTCTCTTGGGGTGGAGTGGACCCTGGGGCACGCTGCTGCTCCTCGGCTGCCTCGCTGTGTCGTGGTCTGGCCTGATGCGGCTCGACGCCACGGTCGTCTCGATAGCCAGTGTCGTCGGCGTCTTCGCGATTGCACAGGAATTGCGGCGCAGGCGATCGGCCGAGGCGTCCGCCGCATACTCGAGGCGGGCGGAGGGTCTCGGGGCGCTGCTGGGGCTCGCCGGTCTCAGCCTGTGGTTCGCGCAGAGTGCCCTCCCGGAGCCGACTCGCGCGATGGCCTCTCGCAGCCTGGCCCTGTTGGTGGAGATCGCGCCGGCCCTGCTCGCCGCGTACGTGATCACCGGCGTGCTCGCGGCGTTCGCACCATCGGATCTGTTCCGCTGGTTCGCGCGGGGCACGCCGTTGGTACAGGCCTCCAAAGGGCTGGTCGTCGGGCTCCCGTTGCCGCTGTGCTCCTGCTCGGTCGTCGCGCCGTTCCGCCGCATCGCGCAGCAAGGCGGATCCACCGCCGGCGCGATGGCGTTCCTGATCGCGGGCCCGGAGCTCGGTCTCGACGCGATCCTGCTGAGCTTCCCTGCACTCGGCACGGACGTCGCCGTCGCGCGCATCGCAGCGGCGATTGCGGTGGCCCTGGTGGTGGCCTTGGTGATGGACGCCCTCGTGCGGCGACGCCTTGGCGCAGCACGTCACTACCCAGCGCCACTGCCCGAGGCCGCGGTCGCGACACCATGGCCGGCCCGCGTGCGCCACGCGTGGCACGTGGGCTTCGAGGAGATGTTCGGTCACACCGCGCCGTGGATCGCGCTCGGTGTGCTCGCCGCGGCGTGGTTGGGACCCACGCCAGCCGCGGCGTGGCTGGCGTCGCTCCCGGTCTTCGTGCAGGTCGTCGCGCTCAGCCTGCTCGGCCTCCCGGCCTACGTGTGCGCCTCCGCGGCCACACCGCTGATCGCTACCCTCATAGCCGGCGGCGTCTCGCCGGGCGCCGGCATCGCGTTCCTGATCACGGGCCCGGCGGCGAACGTCACCACGTTCGGACTCGTCGCCCGTCTCTATGGCCGCCGTCTCGCCGTCGTGTTTGTCGCGGTGGTAGCGGCCACGGCCGTCTCGCTCGGTCTGCTCCTCGGCGGGCTGCCGCTTGGCATCGGCCCGTCTTCCGCGACCGCAGTGGTTGCGAACCGCCCAAGCGTGCTCCAACACGCCGCCATCGCGCTGTTACTCGTGCTGCTCGCCTCGCAGCTGCTGCGACGCGGTCCCCGCGCACTCATCGGCGAGCTTCGTATGCGTGTTGACGATGCCGCGCATGATCATCACGGCGACCACGGGCGTACGCACGCTCATGAAACGCCCTCTCGCCACACCGGCTCTGCCGCCGTCGGCGCACCCAGTGCGCTCTGACCTCGCACGCATGCTGAGCGTGTGGCGATCACTGGGCGCGCGGCCGGTAGCCACAGCCGCCGTCCTCCTCTCCATCGCGCTCGGGACGGGCGCGACGGCGATGACGTACAGTTACGCGCGGGCGCTGCTCTTCTCCGACCCGCCGTTCCGTGATCCCGACCGTCTGGTGCGGGTCGAGACGGTCCGAGGCGGTGCCACGGGGCGGCTGTCCCAACTCGAAATCCGCGACTTGGCGCGCGATGCAACCGCCCTTGAGGGCATCGCAGGGTTCCGTACAACCCAGTACACCGCCGGAAGCGGTGGCGCGCCGGAGGTGGCGGTCGGGACGATCGCCGGGCTGGCGTGGCGGCCAGCGCTCGGCGCCGCCGACCGGCCCCCTAGTACTCCATCCCCACTGACTGGGCGAACGACTTCATCAGCCGCTCCTGCTCGCCGGTGAGTTTCTCGGGTACCGTAACCGCGATCTCGACCAGCAGGTCGCCGTGCTTGCCGTCCTTCGCGATCCCCTGCTCGCGCACGCGAAACCGCTTGCCGCTCGGCGTTCCGGGCGGGATCCGGATCGTGACCTTCTTTTCGTCGAGCGTCTCGACGCTGACCTTCGACCCCAGCGTCGCCTGCGCGATGTTGACCGGCTTGCGCACGATCAAGTCCAGGCCGTCGCGCTCCCAGTCCGGGTCATCCTTCACCTGGAACGTCAGCACGACGTCGCCGGGCGGGCCGCCGCGCTGACCACGCCCCCCCTGTCCTTTCAACCGGATCTTCGCGCCGGTCTCGACGCCGGTCGGCACCGCGATGTTCACTTTCCGCTTCACACGCTGTTCGCCCGCGCCGCCGCAGGTGTCGCACTTCTGCGAAGCGACGCTGCCCTTGCCGAGGCACGCCGGGCACGGACGGTTTACGGCGAAGCCGCCCTGACCGAACGAAATCGCGCCACGGCCGCCGCACTCGGCGCAGGTCTGCACCTTCGCGCCCTTCGCGGCGCCCGAGCCGCTGCAGGCGCCGCACTCCTCGTTCACTTCGAGCTCGATCGGGACCTTCCCGCCCGTCACCGCAACGCGAAACGGAATCTCCAGCGTCGTCTCGACGCTCTGGCCTTGCTCCGGCCCGCTCGGCTTCTGCCCCTTGTTGCCACCGAAGATCGAACCGAACAGGTCACCGAGCCCACCGAGCCCGCCGATGTCGAACTCTTCGTAGCGATAGTTGCCTGTGCCGCCCGGTGCACCACCCGCGCCCGGCTGCCCGCCTCGCGCACCGGCCCCAGGCGCACCGCCACCGCGCGCGCCGCCACGCGTGAACGAATCGAACGCGCCGAGCCGGCGCATCTCGTCGTATTGCTTGCGCTTCTTCTCGTCCCCGAGCACCTGGTAGGCCTCGGAGATTTCCTTGAAGCGCTCGGCGGCCTTTGGGTCGTTCTTGTTCGCGTCCGGGTGATACTGCTTCGCAAGCCGGCGATACTGCTTCTTGATATCCTCGCCAGTCGCCTTCTCAGGCACACCGAGGATCCCGTAGAAATCTTTCTTCGCCACGGAGTCGCCGCGCTACTCAGCCGGCGGGTTCCACTGCTTCACGACCACGCGCGCCGGCCGCACCAACTGGCCGTTGAACACGTACCCGACCTGGTACACCTGCGCGACCATGTTGTCTTCGTCCTTCGACGCGGCCGGGAAGGTCGTGAGTGCTTCGTGGAATGCCGGATCGAACATCGCGTCCACGGGATTGACGAGCTCGAGGCCGTGGCCCGCGAGCGACTTGAGGATCTTTTTCTCCACCATCGCTGCGCCGTCCACCAGGGTCTTCGCGTCCGTGGACGCCGGGTCCAGGTGCGCGAAACGCCCGAGGTCATCCAGCGAGTCGAGGATTCCCCGGATCAGCATCCCCATGCCCTTGTGCTCGGCTTCCTGCCGCTCCCGTACGGCGCGCTTCTTGAAGTTCTCGAACTCCGCCATCGCGCGCAGGTACTTGTCCTTCTGAAGGCCAACTTCGCGCGCCAGGGCGGCGATCTCGGCGTCGGCGGATGCGGAGGTGGATACGCTGGCCTCCGGGTCGTCAAACGCGGTCGCGTCGCCGGCTCCGGCCGGCGGCGCGGACTCGAGTCCCGCCTCGAAATCCGAGTCGTGGGCGTCGCCGACGTGCGGCGAGAGGGGATCGTCGTGCTTGGTCATCGGTGTTGGTCGGAATTTCGCCAAATGGGCCTGTTCCCGGCAACGAATGTGCCGGGGGAAAGAATCGGCGAAGCTGTCGGTCTCACCTGCCCTACGGACACGGGCGGGCGGCCGTTTCGGCGGCTCCGGGCCGCGACGGGGACACGGCAGCCGCGGCGTCGGTGGAGCGGCGCTCAGCCCAGCCGGCGCCGCACGAGATCCAGCGCCCACTGGGCGCTGCGCTGCCGGACCTCCTCACGATCGCCGACCATGTTGCGTCGCGCAGTCGTGACCTCACCGCGCACATCCACCGCCGCGCAGACCGTCCCGACGGGCTTCTCCGCCGAGCCGCCCCCCGGGCCGGCAATGCCCGTGATCGAAGCCGCGACGTCGGCCCGGTAGCGGGCCCGGACGCCCATCGCCATCTCGCGCGCCGTTTGTTCGCTCACCGCGCCGTACTGGATGAGCGTGTCGTCGCCGACTCCGAGGTGGGTGGCCTTCACCTCGTTCGAGTACGCGATCACGCCGCCCACGAAGAAGTGGCTCGACCCTGAAATCGCGGTGATACGTCCGCCCAGCAGCCCTCCCGTGCAGCTCTCGGCGACGGCCATCGTGTAGCCGCGAACCTTGAGCAGTTCGAGCACCACGGCTGCGAGGTCATCGTTGTCGCGCCCATACACGCCCGCGCCGATCGCGCGCCGCAGTGCCGCCTCGGCGCGATCCAGCCGCGCGAGCGATTCCCCGCCGGGCCGGCCGGCCGACGTCAGCCGAAGATCCACGCCGGGCCAGTGCGGCAGGTAGGCGAGCGAGAGTCCCTCGAGATCGCCGAGCGCCGGCGCGACCTGCTCGGCGAGCACGGACTCGGCGATGGCCGTCGTTCGGATCGTTCGCGAGACCACCACCGCAGCATCGGCGGCGTCGCCCTGGACGCCGCGCGCCGCGCGCGCCTGGATCCACGGCAGGAGTTCCTCCGCGAACATCCCCTTCATTTCGCGCGGGACACCGGGAAGCATGGCCACCCACCGTCCCCGATCGTCCTCGAGCAGGATGCCGGGCGCGGAGCCGTGCCGGTTCGTGAGGACAGTCGCGCCCTCGGGGATCAGCGCCTGCTGCTCGTTGGCCTTCGGGAGTTCCTTTCCCCAGCCGCGCGCGAGCCATCGTTGGCGAAGCGCCTCCAGGATCGCGTGATCCATGCGCATCTCGCGCCCGAACAGCCCGGCGATGCTTGGCTTGGTGAGGTCGTCACTCGTGGGCCCCAGGCCGCCGGTGGTGATGACGGCGCCCGTGCGGTCCAGCGCGTCACGTACGGCCTCCGAAATCGCCGACGCGTCATCGCCGACCGAGGTGCGCCGTGCGATCGTCACACCGATCGCGGCAAGCTCACGGGCGAGGTGGGCGCCGTTGCTGTCGAGCGTGAACCCGAGCAGGAGTTCATCGCCGATCGTGACCAGTTCGACCTTCAGCGCGACACCCGCCGTGTTCACCCGGCCGCGCCGGCGCGCGACGGCAGGAGCAAACGCCCATAGCGCACGAGGTAGATCACCATCGTGTACACCGTCAGCGCGACACTGAGGAACATCGCCGCGACACCCACCAACCCGGCGAAGTTCGCGAAGAAGCCCCAACCGATCCGGTCGCGAACGTCCACGCGATCAACCGTCGCGACAAAGAACCAGAAAAACGACGCGCCAATCCAGAAGAGTTGGCAGACAGTCTTCACCTTGGCGGCGAAGATCGCGGCGATCACCGTGCCGCGTCGCATCGCCACCTGCCGCATGATCGTCATCGCGACCTCGCGACCAAGGACGATCAGCACGACCCACCACGGGAGCGACACCGTCCAGTGTGCCCCCGCAAGGCTGATCACGAAGGGATAGTGCGAGTGCTGGTATTGGTCAAAGTTCCACCCGGTGAGCCAGCGCAGCATGGGATCATCCGCGGGCGACTGCAGCCAGAACATGGGGACGAACGCGCCGACCAGGAGGAGCTTGTCGGCCAGCGGATCGAGCCACTTGCCCAGGTCGGTGACGAGCCCGCGTGTGCGCGCGAGCATTCCGTCGTAGTAGTCGGTCACGGCCAGCGCGAGGAACAGCACGAACGCCGCGATCCGGTAGCCCGGATCCTCGCGGAGCGGCCACCAGCTGAGCAGTGGCGTAAAAAGGATGCGCCCGACCGTGAGCCAGTTTGGGAGGTTCACGTCGGGCGCCTCATGCGGTCGCTCGGAGCAGCCGGGATCAGGACAGTGTCTTCAGCACCAGCTTGCTGACGGCACGGAGCGTCTCGAACACGCCATCGCCGGTCACCGCGACGGCCTCGAAGTACGGCGCGCGCTCGATCCACTCACCCGTGTCCAGCTGGGACACGATGTTCTCGCCCGGGTGCCAGGGATCCGGCGTCACACGCTGCTTCGCCGGGTCGGTCACTTCCCAGCCGGGGTTGCAGGCCGCCTGCAGGTCCGCGAGCGGCGCGGCGTTCGGGAGGTCGCGCTTATTGTACTGGATCACGAACGGCATCTTCGTGAGGTCGTAGCCGTACTCGGCCATGTTGTCGTACAGGTTCTGCATGGCCTCCTGGTTCGCCTCCATGCGCTCGACCTGCGAGTCCGCAACGAAGACGATGCCGTCCACGCCCTTCAGGATCAGCTTGCGCGAGGCGTTGTAGTACACCTGTCCGGGCACCGTATAGAGGTGGAATCGCGTCTTGAAGCCGCGAATCGTGCCCAGGTCCACCGGGAGGAAGTCAAAGAACAGCGTGCGTTCGGTTTCCGTCGCGAGCGAGATGAGCTTGCCGCGCGTATCCGGCTTCGTCTTGCCGTACACGTGCTCGAGGTTGGTGGTCTTGCCGCCGAGCCCGGAGCCGTAGTACACGAGTTTGCAGTTGATCTCGCGCGAGGCGTAGTTGATCATCGACATGGCTGTGTCTCCTTAACCGAACAGCTTGTCGATTTCGTAATCCGCGCCCGCCAGCAGGCCAGCCTGCTTCGTCTTGCCCGGCGCGCCGCGCGCGAACACTTCATGGAAGAGCTTGGTCAAATCGGCCACTGTATCCTTCATCTTGAGGCGCACGAGCCCGAGCGTCGTGCGATTGTCGAACAGGGTGACGAGGATGACCCGCCGCGCTACGTCGGCGAGGTACATGGACTCCTTTTCACCCTGGTGAAACAACGAGTTGAAATCCGTCTCGCCGATCAGGCGCGCGAGCTGGTCGTTGGCGCTGAAGTCGGCCGCCGTGAGCGTAGCGAACGCGGTGGGATCGAAGTTCGGTTGCTCGCCCACCGTGGCGACGAGCTGTCCCGAACGGTCCACGAGCAGCGCGCACCGCGCGTTGCTCGAGAAGAGGAATTTCTGGAGCAGCGTATTCATCTGCCCCGCGTCTTCCTCTGAAAATGACCAGCTCGCCGAGCCGCTCACTGGGTCGTCCTCACGTCATGGCTCTCCTGGCGGCGATCGCCTGCGCGATCGTGACGCCGTCTGCGTATTCGAGATCCCCGCCGACCGGCAGGCCCCGCGCAATCCGCGAGACGGTCACCGGCAGGCCCGTTAGCTGCTCCTGAACATACAGCGCTGTCGCCTCACCTTCGAGCTTTGGGTTGGTCGCCACGATCACTTCCCGGACCCCCCCGCCCTTGACTCGGGCCACCAGACTCGCCACGGCGAGGTCATCCGGCCCCACGCCATCGAGCGGGGCCAGCCGGCCCCCCAGGACGTGGAAGACCCCGCGGTACTCGCCCGTCCGCTCGATCGCCGCGATGTCCGCCGCCTCCTCCACGACGCAAATCAGCGCCTGATCCCGCCGCGCGTCGGCACACGGGATACACAGCGGCTCTTCGGTGAGGTTGTGACAGCGCTCACACTTCCGGATCCGGTCCGTAAGCGTGTCGAGGGCCGCGGCGAGCCGCTTGCTCTGCTCCGGCGGCTGCTTGAGCAGGTGATAGGTGAGCCGCATGGCCGACTTCCGCCCGATGGTCGGAAGCCGCGACAGCTCGGCGACGAGGTCGTCAATCGCGGACACCGGGCCCGTTCCGTGTCATGATTGCGAGCCGTTGCACCGCTGACTCCGACGCGACACCAGACAAGCCACTCGGCCGAAGGGAAGACTCAAAACCACGATAACGGAAAGAACTTCGAAGACTTCGTTGGTCTTTTCGTTCTCGTTGGTTTCTCCCACCACTGGAGCCGAGAACCTCAGGGAAAGCCTGCAGCGGACAAGCCTCGTGGAGCGCGCTCATCAGAACGGCATCGGGAACGGCAGGTTGAGCCCGCCGGTGAGCTTCTTCACCTCGGCCTGGGCGTACTCCGTCGCACGCCGCTGCGCATCCGCCGTGGCCGCCGTCACGAGGTCTTCCAGACCTTCGACATCGTCCGCCTTCACCGCCGACGGGTCAATCCGCACGCGCTTGATCGTGCCTTTGCCGTCGGCGTCCACCCGCACCAATCCCCCGCCGGCGACGCCGGTGACGGTGACCCGAGCGAGTTCTTCCTGGACCTCCTGCAGCTTGGTCTGCACCTGCTGCGCCTGCTGCATCACCTTGAACAGGTCCATGCGCGTTCAGCCCTGGGGGCGGAATCGGGAAGCGAACAAAGCGACCTACTCGACCAAACGCAGGTCGAGCGATTCAAACGCCGCGTCGAGCAGCGGCGCTCCCTTGCGGAGCGTCGCCACCTTGGCGGCCATGATGTCGCCCTCGGTCATGCGCTTCTGCGGCGCGGCGGCCTCGATGCGCTGGATCGCGACGCGGGTCACGCCCGTGAACGAGGCCTGAAGCGCCGCGAGCACGGCCTCGGACCCCTTCGAGATCGCCGTCTCGAGCGCATCGCTGTCCACGCGCACCGTGACCACGCCATCCTTCGCATCGGCGGCCTTCGCCTCGGCCAGCGAAGACGCGACAATGCCGCGCCCGGCAGCGCGCACGGCATCAATGATGGATTCCCAGCGCTCGGCGAGACGGTTCGAGTCGAGTGGCACCTTCGGCGCCGCGGTTGCAGCGGCCACGGGGCTGTCGGCCACGACCGTCGGCTGAGGTTTCGCCGGGCGCGCCGGCGTTGCCGGGGCTGCCTGCATGGAAGCCTTCGGCGCCGACGCCTCGCTCACGGCTGACGCGCGCGTGGGCGTACGGGCGATCGGCGCCTCGCCTGCCCCCGGGAGCCCGCGCAGCACGTCCTCGAGCGCGACGGTCCGGTCCAAGAGCGCCAGACGGACCAAGAGGGTCTCGAGCAAAAGCCGCTGTTGCGCGCTCCGACGGAAGTGCGGCTCGATTTCGACGACAAGATTGAGCATCCGGAGCAGGTCCGGCGCGCCGAACCGGCCGCGAGACGCCGCCAGCGACGCGCGCATCCCCTCGGATACATCGGCCGCATCCCCGCCCAGCGTGATCGCCAGTTCCGCCCGCAGCGCATCGCCGATGGCCGCGAGCAGCAGGCCGAGGTCAATGCCGGCATCCGACAAGCGCGCGATCGTCGAGAACACCTCGCTTGCCCGGTGCCCCGCGATCAGGTCGAGCAGCCCGAGCACCTCGTCGTCGTGCACGAGGCCAAGCGTGTCGCGGACGGCCGCCGCGGTCACCGTGCCGCCCGACATCGCGAGCACCTGGTCCGTCAGCGAGAGGCAGTCGCGCATGGAGCCGTCGGCTGCGCGAGACAGCATGCCCAGCGCGTCCGGCTCCGCCTTCACCTTCTCCGATTCGAGCACGGCGGCCAGGCGGGTCCGCACGTCGGCGGGGCCCATGCGCCGCAGGTCGAAACGCTGGACACGCGAGAGGATCGGCGCCGCCTGGTTGGCGATACGCTGCGGCTCCGTCGTCGCGAACACGAAGACCACGCGCGGGGGCGGTTCCTCGATGATCTTGAGCAGCGCGTTCCACGCTTCCTTCGTGAGCATGTGCGCTTCGTCAATGATGTACACCTTGTACCGGTCATCGCCGGTCGGCGCATACATCGCGCGCTCGCGCAGCTCCCGCGCGTCATCCACGCCGCGATTGCTCGCCGCGTCAATCTCGACGACATCGAGTGAGGCGGCGCCGCCCCAGATGCGCTCGCAACTCGAACAGGTCCCGCAGGGCTCGCGGTCCTTCCGCCGCTGTTCACAGTTGAGCGACATCGCCAGCACCCGGGCCAGCGTCGTCTTCCCCGTGCCTCGCGGTCCGCACAGCAGGTACGCATGCGCGACCCGGTCGTGTTCCACGGCGTTTCGCAGCGTGTTGGCCACGTGCGTCTGCACCGCGACGTCCGCAAAACGGCGCGGACGGTACTTACGGGCGAGCGCGGTGGCCATGGGGAAAAACTAACGCGCTTCGCGAGGCGCGAGGCGCGACTCGGCGCTTGCCTCGGCGCTTGCCGCGACGCGAATCCCGGCCCATGAAGTGGTCGTGCCTTCGCTGTACCGCACATCGCCGACGAAGATCGTCGCGGAGTCCGCACCGCTCCCCTCGACTACGTACGGGAAACGCGACCACCGGAGGAACAGCGCGCCGTCGCGGGTGGCCTTCACCGCCGCCAAGCCTGGCTCCGTTACTCCGTGTGCCTCGCGCCACCGGTCGCCCACGAGGGTGACGCCCCCCACCCTCCACTCCGCCATCGCGTGTGTGTCATGGGTCGAGTCGCGCAGCAGCACTCCGCGGGTCCAGGGCGAACCTGGCTGTGGCGTGATCATCAGCGTTCGGGCATCGGGCGCTTCCACCCCGAGCGCCGCGGCCGCAGCGCTGCGCGTCTGGGCGCTCATGATGGCCATCAGTGCGATGTAACTCGCCGCCACCGCCGCGCCGACGCGGGCCGGGAACGCCGGCCGCGCATGCGACTGCCGTACGCGCCATGCGGCCACCGCCACGCCCAGCCCAAGCACGCCCAGCAGGGACAGGTCCACGATGAACAGGGTGTCGCCATAGAACCACCGGTCGCTGAGCGGCATCAGCAGGCGGATCCCATAGGAGTTCATCAGGTCGAGCAGCGGATGGCTCACGACGGCGATGGCCGCCAGCGGCGCAAACACGCGCCACGGGCGTTTCGTCAGGCGCGCCCAGATCGCGCTGAGCAGGATGACCCAGAGCGCGAGCGCCGGGAGCCCATGCGTCCACCCGCGCCGGAACGACACGGCGAACGCGGGATCGGACATCAGGTACGTGAAGCCGTCCACATCCGGGACATTGGCGGCGATGACGCCAAGCAGGACAAGCCGCGGAGCGCGCCGCGCATCCATCGCGTGCGCAATCGTGGCGCCGACGAGCGTGTGGCAGACGGGATCCATGAGGCCCGGAAAGATGTCACCCGGGCCGCATCCCCGGCGCGGCTACGGCAGCGGCACCCCGCGCTTCCAGAACAGCACGTTGAACACGAAATCCGAGGTCACCGTCACACCCGGATCGATCTTCTGCAGCTGTGGCTCGGTCAGGCGGATCACCCACGTGTCGTATCCGAGCTCATCCATCATCGCGCGCAACCGCTCCTCCGACGCGCCCAGCGCATTCAACGCACCCCGGTTGATCTCGGCGATCACGAACGGCACGCCCTCGGCCCCCTCGAGCAGCGCTCGCGCGCCCGCCAGCGCCGCGAACTCCGAGCCCTCGATATCCATCTTCATCGCACGCACCGGGCGGTTGCCCACGACGTCCGCGATCCGCGTCAGCCAGACGCTCGCGCTGCGCGGCCGCGCCC
The DNA here is from genome assembly GCA_016874035.1 of Gemmatimonadota bacterium. Taxonomy (GTDB): domain Bacteria; phylum Gemmatimonadota; class Gemmatimonadetes; order Gemmatimonadales; family Gemmatimonadaceae; genus Fen-1231. The sequence goes on along the minus strand of VGVM01000011.1, from coordinate 17,650 downwards.
GACTCTTGTCGTTCAGCGGGTGCGCGCGCACGTCCCACAACGCGTGCCCGCCGTCGTTGTCGCTGTTGAGGTGCAGCGTCACCGGCCCCGGTCGCTCGCCGACCGCCAACGGGAGCGGTAGCACGTTGGAGCAGCCGTTCAGCGCCAGGTGGTGCAGGAGGCGCTCGTGGTTCGATGGCGCCGGTTCGAACGTGATGACCCTGCCCTGCTCGCCGACCACGGCGGATCCCACGACGCTGAAGTAGCCCACGTGCCCTCCGACGTCCACGAAGGTGTCGCCGGGCCGGAGGATCGTGAGCAGCAGCATGGTCGTTTCAGGCTCGTAGAACGCGCCGCTCGCGAGCGCATCGCGCATGGCCCGCTGGACCTCGCTGGTTTCGTCGAACTCGAACTGCAACTCCGATTCGCCCGACGGCGTATGGAGGCAAATGGAAAGCCGCGAATACGGCGGCACCAGCGCGGCAACTGCTGCGGTCACGGGGGTTCTCTCGGATGGGATGACCGTTCCTAACGCAGCCCGCGTGCCACGCTTATCTCGTTGTGTGCCAATGGGTTACGAAGCTGCACCGTTGCCCCGAAGTCCTGGAAATGCCGAGCGACCGGCAGGGTATTTCCGGTCGCCGGAGAATCTTTCCGGGCATGGCGCGCGCGTGGCTACGTCGGTTGACGTATACGGCGGCGGCGCCGTGACCGGTACACTGGCGGTATGACCAATCCCCTGCGACGTTGGATGAGCACTCCCATGCCAGAGCGCGCCTCCGCCAAGGTTGATTTGCGGTTCGACGTTGCCACCGACGCCGACCTGGAAGCGATTCGCCGCCTCAATCACCGCACCTTCGCGGAAGAAATCCCGTAGCACGCGCCGCGCGATGACGGTCGGCTGGTGGACCGGATGGAATCGGGCTGCACGTTCATCGTCGCACGCCAAGGCGACAGCGTCATCGGCATGCTGGCGTTGCGCGCGGAACGACCGTTTTCACTCGACGGAAAGCTTGAGCGCCTCGACCAATACCTGCCCGCCGGCCGCAAGCCGTGCGAGATCCGGCTGCTTGCCGTGGAAGCGAACCGGCGCGGGGGCGTGGTCCTGCGCGGCCTCCTGCGGCAGCTCGTGGACGAGTGTGACCGTCGTGGATTCGACGTCGCCGTGATGTCCGCGACGACGCGACAACTCCAGCTCTACTCGCACCTGGGCTGCGTGCCGTTCGCGCACCCTGTCGGCACGGCCGATGCGCTCTTCCAGCCGATGTACATCACTCGCGAACGGCTGATCGAGCACGCAGGCCCTTCACTCGGCATCGTCCACGGGGCGAGGCACTGCTTCTCGACTGGCCCGGTCGCGCAGGCGCCGGCCGTCGCCCGCGCCATGGCGCGCCCCTTGGTCTCACATCGGAGCGAGGCGTTCCTCGCCGACCTGAACCGCGCACGTGCGGGGTTGGCCGCGATCACGGGAATGCCTCACGCTGCGATCCTCGCAGGGTCGGGCACGCTAGCGAATGACATGGTCGCCGCGCAGCTCGGCGCCACCGGAGCACCGGGTGTCGTGATCGCCGACGGCGAGTTTGGTGAGCGCCTGGCCGATCACGCGAACCGGCACCGGCTTCCGCACCGCGTGCTGCGTGCGCCGTGGGGGCAATCTCCCACGCCGGCCGAACTCCGGGACGCCCTCAAGGCCGCAAGCGCCAAGTGGGTCTGGGGGGTTCACTGCGAGACGAGTACGGGCGTCCTGCACGACCTCGACGCGCTCCGGGAAGCTGCGAGTGCCACGGGCGCCTGGATCGCGCTCGATGCGATGTCCAGCGTGGGCACGATCCCGCTCGACCTGCGCGGCGTGCAGATCGCGGCCATGTCGAGCGGCAAGGGGCTGGGTGCACCCCCGGGGCTCGCGATCGTGGCAGCCACGGACGAGGCGATGGCACTGCGACCCGGCGGTCCGCGCTATCTCGACCTGGCGGCGCACGTGCGGACGGATGCCGTGCCGTTCACCCAGCCGTCGCCCTTGATCGCGGCTCTGGCCGAAGCGCTCTCCGGGACCGACTGGGAACGACGCTACGACGCCGTGCGAGGCGCAGACGCCCTGCTCCGCTCCGCACTCGCCGAACACGGCATCACGCCGCTGGTCGGCGGACCCGCGGCGTCACCGGCCGTGGCGACCTGGGTCGTCCCGGCCTCGCGGCGCTCAAGCGACGTCGCCGAGTCCCTCGAACACGACGGGTTCGAGCTCGGGTGGCGCAGCCAGTACCTCATGGACCGCAACTGGATCCAGACGGCGTTCATGGGCGACTTCCCGCGCGCGCAGGTCGCGGCGTTGGCCGCGGCCCTGCGGCGCGCGCTTGCCCGACCAGCGGGCTGACGTGCAGGGCACGCATACGGGCGAAGGTACGATGCCCGGCCGGGGTGTCAATTGCGCCGGTCAGCTTGCGCCAGTCCCCACCTCGCACACAATATCAATAGTTGCGACGGGAGAGCCTCAGATGCGCACGACGGCCGTGACGACAATTGTCCTGCTCCTCGCTGGCCTCGGCGCGACCGATGCCGTCGCGCGGCGAACGCCCGCCCCACTGCCCCAGCACGCGTCACCAGCGCCGCCGGTGACGATCGGGCACGCGCGACAACCGGGTCCCGGCGGCGCTTTCACCAGCGAAGTCTCGACCGCCGCACTCAACGACGTCGTCAGGCGTTCCTGCGCCCGCTGCCACAACAACTCGGTGCGACGCGGCAACCTCTCGCTGGATGACTTCGATGTCGGCGCCGCCGCCAAGTCTCCCGAGGCATCTGAGAAAGTCATCGCGAAGCTGCAACTCGGGATGATGCCCCCGCCGGGCTCGACGAAGCCGGGCGGCGACACGCTGGCCGCGTTGCTCACGACACTGGAACAGCAGATGGATGCCGAGGCGCGGGCGCGGCCAAACCCCGGCCGCCGGACGTTCCAGCGGCTCAACCGGGCGGAATACGCGGCGGCGATCCACGATATCCTCGGGCTCGACGTGGATGCCGGGCTCTGGCTGCCGCCCGATACCAAGAGCGAGAACTTCGACAACATCGCGGACGTCCAGTCGCTGTCCCCCACGTTGCTCGATGGATACCTCCGAGCCGCGGGGGCGATCAGCCGCCTCGTGATCGGCGACGCGACGGCCACCGCTTCCGAAGCGACGTACTCCGTCCCGCGCACCGCCTCCCAGACCGCGCACGTGGAAGGCGCGCCAATCGGGACGCGCGGCGGACTCTCCGTCATCCACACGTTCCCGGCCGACGGGCTTTACGCCTTCCGCACGCTGTTCTTCCACGAGACCACCGGCGCATTTGCCGGCGGGCTCGCGCGCGGCGAGCGAATCGAGATCTCGATTGACGGCGTCCGCGTTGCGGTCCTCGACATGGATCGCTGGATGACGGCGTCCGACCCCAATGGCGTGTCGCTCGCCACCGATCCGGTGCGCGTGACAGCGGGCCCGCACCGCGTCAGCGCAGCGTTCATCCCGCCGGCTTCGCAGGACGTCGCGGAGGACCTGATCTCGCCGCTTCGTTGGTCGCTGGCGAGTACGTCGAACGCCACCGCCTACGGGTTTTCGTCCGTCCCGCACCTCCGTGACCTGGTGATTGCGGGGCCCCACGGGACGACGGGCGTATCGGACACCCCGCTGCGTCGCCGCGTATTCACGTGCACGGCGACCTCCGGCGCGTCCGGCCGCGAATGTGCGCGCGGAATCGTGGCGCGCCTCGCGACGCGGGCGTACCGCCGGACGTTGGATTCACGCGACATTGATCCGCTGCTCGCGATCTACGACCGTGCGGCCGCCGACGCGGGTTTCGAGGTCGGCGTGCGAACGGCGCTCGAGGCGATCCTCGCGAGCCCGGATTTCGTGTTCCGCTTCGAGCGGGCGGAAGCCGCTGCCGCGTCCGCGACCGCCGCGCCGGCGATGCGGATCCGCGACTCGGACCTCGCCTCCCGCCTGGCATTCTTCATCTGGTCTGCACCGCCCGATTCGACGCTTGTCGCGCTCGCCGCGCGCGGACGCCTGTCCACGCCGGCCGTGTTGGAGGAACAGGTGCGGCGGATGTTGCGCGACCCGCGAGCCGCGACGCTCTCCACACGCTTCGTATCGCAATGGCTGCGCCTCAGCGACCTCGACAAGGTCCAGCCGGACGTGCGGCAGTACCCGGACTTTGACGAGCAGCTACGCACCGCGATGCGGCGCGAAACCGAGGTGTTCGTCGAGGATATCGTGCGGAACGACCGCAGCGTCTCGGCGCTTTTCGACGCGGACTACACGTTCGTCAACGACCGGCTCGCGGCGCACTACGGCATCCCGGGCGTCGCCGGCCCCGCCTTCCGGCGGGTCGCGCTGACCGACCCCGATCGCCGTGGCGTGCTCGCCCACGCGAGCATCCTCACGTTGACCTCGCAGGCGACGCGCACGTCGGCGGTCGAGCGCGGCAAGTGGGTGATGGAGGTCATGCTGGCCAGCCCGCCGCCGCCGCCACCGCCCGGCGTCCCGGACCTCGAGGCCACGGCCGACAACGAGGACGGACGCCTGCTCACCGTGCGCGAGCGGATGGAACTGCACCGCAAGAGTCCGAACTGCCAGTCCTGCCACAAGATGATGGACCCGATCGGCCTGGCGCTCGAACACTACGACGTGACCGGCCGACGACGCTTGCGTGACAACGGGATGCAGATCGACTCGCGCGGCGAACTCTGGGACGGACGGCCGGTGTCAACGGCCGCCGAACTCCGCACCGCCTTCGAGCGCTACCGCGAGACGCTGTACCGCACGTTCGCGCAGAACCTCTTCGCCTACGGTACCGGCCGCCGCGTCGAGGCATTCGACATGGCGAGCATTCGCACCATCGTCCGGAACGCCGCGTCGCGCCACCACGCGATGTCGGCCTACGTCCTGGGCGTGGTCAACAGTCCTGCGTTCCGGCAACAGGCGGCCGAGTCGGCCGCTGAACCATCCCGCTGATCCCTTCGCGCCACTTCCCCGCACGCTGACCCGAGCTCCGAGCCCCCCACTCACCATGCTCATTACCGGCAAGCACCTCCCGCGGCGCACCTTCCTGCAAGGCATGGGCGCGACCGTCGCGCTCCCGATGCTCGACGCGATGATCCCCGCGCGCGGGCTGTCCCGATTCGCCGCCGCGGCGGATCCCACGCGGCTGATCTGCATCGAGGCGGTCCACGGCGCCGCCGGCAGCAGCCCCTACGGTGCCACGCAGCATTTCTGGGCGCCGGCGATCACCGGCAGCGGGTTTGACCTCACGCCCTCGGCCCTGCTCCCGCTCGAACCTTGGCGGAAGTACCTCACGATCGTCAGCAACACCGACGTGCGGATGGCCGAGGCGTACAAGTCCGAGGAAATCGGTGGCGACCATTTCCGCTCGAGTGCCGTCTTCCTGACCCAGGCGCACCCGACGCAGACCGAGAGCTCGGACATCTACGTCGGCACGTCGTTCGACCAGCTCTACGCGCAGCGCTTCGGGGACGAGTCGCCGATCCCGTCCATGCAGCTCTGCATCGAGCCGGTGGACCGCGCCGGTGGCTGCGCCTACGGCTACTCCTGCGTGTATACCGATACGATCAGCTGGGCCTCGCCGACCGAGCCGCTTCCGATGATCCGCGACCCGCGCGTCGCCTTCGACCAGCTGTTCGGCGCCGGTGGCACCGCCGCGGAACGCGCCGCCCGCCGACGCAGCACGGGCAGCATCCTCGACTTCATCGTGTCGCGCGTCAATGAACTCAAGCGCGAGCTCGGTCCCGGCGATCGCGAGCGGATGGACCAGTACCTCGAGCATGTGCGCGAGATCGAACGGCGCATCCAGCGCATCGAGGCCCGGAACTCGACGGGCGAGGCGCGCGAGCTGGCGGGCGCGCCGGCCGGCGTGCCGGATTCGTACGAAGATCACATCAAGCTGATGTTCGACTTGCAGGTGCTCGCCTTCCAGGCGGACGTCACCCGCATCTTCTCGCTGAAGACCGGACGCGACGCCTCCGGGCGCGTCTTCCCCGAGAGCGGCGTGTCAACCGGGTTCCATAACGCGTCGCACCACGGCAACAGCCCGAAGCGCGTGACGGAGTTCTACGAGATCAACAAGTACCACGTCTCGATGCTGCCGTACCTCCTGCAGCGGCTCAAGGAGACCACGGACGCCGGCACGTCGCTGCTCGACAAGACGATGATCGTGTACGGCTCGCCGATGGCCGACTCAAACGTCCACAACCATCGCCGCTGCCCGCTGATCCTGCTCGGCGGCGCGAACGGACAGCTGCGCGGCAACACCCACCTGCGCGCGCCCGACGGGACGCCGATGGCCAATGCGCTCCTCAGTGTCATGCACAAGCTCGGCCATGACGACTTGACGCGATTCGGCGACAGCACCGGGGCGTTTGCGCTATGAGGGCGCCGGCGCGCACGACCAATCCCATGCGGCGCGTCCCGCTCGTCGCCGCGATGGCGTCCCTTGCCGTGGTGGCTCCGGCGTTCGCCCTGCCGGCGGCGCAGACGCCGGTGCAAGCACCTGCGCAAGCCGGCGCGCACACCGTGGCAGTCGCACCGACGCCGCCGTCGGCTCCATTGGCCGACGCCGCGGCGCGCAATGATGCGGCTGAGGTTCGTCGCCTGATCGCGGCCGGTGCGGATGTGAACGCGGCGCAGGGTGATGGGATGACCGCGCTCCACTGGGCTGCGCGGCGCGGAGACTCCACGATGGTGACGGCGCTGCTCCGCGCGAAGGCCCGCACCACACCCGTGACGCGGATCGGCGCGCTGACTCCGCTGCACCTCGCAAGCGAGGCCGGCGCGGCCGGCGCCGTACGCGCGCTGCTCGGCGCGGGCGCGGACGCGAGAGCCGTGACAGCCACGGGCGTGACCGCCCTGCACCTCGCGGCCCTGGCCGGCGACGCGCGGGCCGTGACCGCGCTGCTCGACCGCGGCGCGGACGCCAACGCCACCGAGCCGGCGTGGAACCACACGCCGCTGATGTTCGCGGCTTCGCGCGGGAACGCGGACGCGATCCGCGTACTGGTTGCGAGGGGCGCCAACGTCGCCGCGACCGCGAAGGTCGTGGACCTGATGCAGCTCACCGCGCAGGATCGCGCGACCCGGCAGGTCCGCAACCTCGAACTCGGCCGCGCCCGCCGCGCGCAGGGGGCCGACACGGTCGTGGGCTGGCGACCATCACCGACGCAGGTCCAGACGGCCGTGCGGGCCGCCCTCGCCCTTGAGCGCCGGGGGACCGGCGCACCGATGAACGCCGCCGATTCAGCGGAGGAAGCAGCGCGAGTCGCCGCCGCGGCCAACACCAGTGGCGGCGGCGGTGACGACGATCCACCCGCGTACACGGAGGCGGTCGGCTATCAGGGAGGACTCACCGCGTTGCTGCTGGCGGTTCGCGACGGGCAGGTGGACGCTGCCCGCGCGTTGCTCGACGCCGGTGCGGACATCAACCAGCCCGCCGGGTCCGACAAGACCACGCCGCTCATCATGGCCGCGATTAACGGCCACTACGACATCGCCAAGCTGCTGGTCGAACGCGGCGCTGACCCGAACCGCGCGAGCGAACCGGGCAACACCCCGCTCTACGCAGTGATCAACAAGGAGTGGGCGCCAACGTCGCGCACGCCGCAACCCACGTTCAATCTCCAGCAGCGCACGTCGTACCTCGAGATCATGGAGGTCCTGCTCAAGGCGAAGGCGGACCCGAACGCGCGCCTGAAACGGAGTTTGTGGTACACGACGTACAACCGGGACAACCTCCGCGTGGACTTCCGAGGCGCGACGCCGTTCTGGCGTGCGGCCTACGCCACGGATGTCGCAGCGATGAAGCTGCTGCTCAAGTACGGCGCTGACCCCGCGATCTCAACCATCAAGCCGCCGGCGCGCGGCGGCAGGGGCGGCGCGGCCGCTGCGATGGCAGGCGGCGCTGATGTCCCGATTCGCCGCGACCCGTCTGGCCTCCCGCCGGTACCCGAAGGCGGTGTCGGGATCCCGGCGGTCGTCGCGGCAGCGGGCGTCGGCTACGGCCAGGGCTTCGCCGCAAACGACCATCGTCACGCCCCGGATGCCTGGCTCTCGACGATGAAGTTCCTGGTCGAGGAACTGCGCATGGACGTGAACGCCCGCGATGCGAACGGTCACACCGCGCTACACTTCGCGGCGGCGCGCGGCGACAACACTTTGATCCTCTATCTCGTATCCAAGGGCGCCGACGTGAAGGCCGTCGCGCGCAGCGGCCAGACCACGGTGGATATGGCCAACGGACCCGTCCAGCGCATTTCTCCCTACCACGAAACCGTAGCGCTCCTCGAGTCGCTCGGCGCGAAAAACAACCACAAATGCATGTCATGCTGACCCAGACGCGATCCTTCGCTCCCGCCGCCACGCTCCCGCGCTTCGTCCTCCAGCTTGTCGCCGCATCAGGCGTCGCGGCCGCGGCGGCGAATCCCGCGCGCGCGCAAAGTGCTGCGCAGGGTGCGGCCCAGGGTTCTGCACAGGGCGCAGCGCCGAGTACGGCGAGCTTGGCCCTCCCGGAAATCACCGCACTGGTGAAGGTCGAGGTCGGCATCTCGAAGCTCCGGGACTCGGTCAACCTTCAGCTTGCGATGCAGCGCAACAAGACGCGCGAAATGCAGGAAGCGCTGCGCGAACTGCTCGCCAAGCGGACCGGCGAAGTCATCAAGGCCGGCGGACTGACCGAACAGGAATACAGCCGCCGCACGTTCGTGATCGCGACGAACAACGCCGCCCGGACCTCGTACGACAGCATCGTCATCGCACTCACAGGTTCGCCGCTTGCCGGCGCCCCGGTCCCGGTCGCCGCTGCGGCAGTGCCGACGATGCCGCCGGGGCCCGCCGGTGTACATATCGGCCACGTCGTGCTGGCCTTCGGCGACACACCCATGGGGCGCGGGTTGCTTCCGACCGCGATCGCCGAGGCGAACACCGCCGCCCAGCACGCGCAGCTTGCCGGCCGCCAGCCGACCAACCTGGATTACATGAAGACCCACGCCGCGCACGTGCTGCACGCGCTGGACCCGTCGCTCGTCCCGATGGGCCCCGGCCTGGGCTATGGCGTCAAGAAGGCGGCCGCCGCGGTCGCCGCCCACATCGAGCTTGCCGCGGGCGCGCAGGGCGCCACGCCGAACATCGTGACCCATTCCGCGCACATCGCCACGTCGGCGCGGAACACGGTGGCGCGCGCGGATCAACTGATCGCGCTCGCGCAGAAGGTGCAGGCCGCGACGTCGGCGACCGAGGCCGCGTCCCTCGTGAACCAGATGGCGTCGCTCGCGAACCAACTGGTGGCCGGCGCGGATGCGAACAGCGACGGCCGGATCACCTGGGAGCAGAATGAAGGCGGCCTCCAGCAGGCCGACGACCATGTGAAGCTGATGCTGGCCGCCGCGGGCGGCCGCTAGCACCGCCGACCCTACGACGCCGGGAGTTCGCCCAGCACCCGGCGTACGACGTTCGTGTGGTGTACGCCGTCGCGTACGTCGTACACCACCAGCGGCGCCCCATGCGCCCCGAGCCGTGATGGATCCTCGGTCGAATACTGCATCAGGCGCTTCGCCAATCGCTCGGCGTCGGCGCACTGGGCGTCGCTCGCCCCGGCCGCTGACCAGAGCGCGCTGAGCGCCGGATAGCGGTCGTCATCGGTGGCAGCGAGGGTCGCCAGCGCGACCGACGCATTGGAGACGAAGTTGCACCCGAACGCCATGGGCGAATACCGCTTGGTCGTGGGCGCGACCGCGTCGAAGTCCGCGAGCAGCGCGTCGCGGTGGCGAACGAGCAGTGAGCGTGCCAGCTCGTGCTCAGCCGCGAACCGCTTGAGCGCCGATAAAGGTGCCCCGGTGAAGGCCCATGGGTCCGGCGCCAGGGCCCCCAGGATCCCTTCCGCGGCCCGCAAGCGCTCGCGGCTGCCGCTTGCTCCGCCGGCGGTTGTGACGGCATCGTAGCGCGTCGCCAGCGTGAGCAACGCCCGTAGCACCCACGGGTAATCCATGCCATTGTCCGCCCGGAGCGCCCCGGCATCGCTCCGATACATGAACCGCATGCCCCACCGGAGGTGACTGCTGAACACCGTGGCGCACGGGATCGCGAATCGCAGCGCACGATCGGCGCCAAGGGTCGCGAGACGGCCGAGCAGCGCGAAGTAGCCGTCCTCCTCCGGATGGAAGTAGGCGACTCCCAGCAGGATCGCCGTCTCGACGTCCCCGACCACCGGCCGGCCGCTTCCGTCCGCCCCTTCGATCGTCGCCACGACTTGGTCCAGCCGCCCGAGCACCGACTCGGCATCACCGTCGTCCCACGCCCGCACGGCAATCACCGACACCACCCCGACGCAGTAGTGGTCCACCAGGGTCGCCAGCACGGTGCGTAGCCGCTCCTCCGGGACACCGAGGCGCACGCAGTAGTCCACGAGGAGCACGGGTGCGATGTCGGCTGGCCGCCGCTGGGCGGCGAAATCCCAGCCAAACAGGACATGCAGGCCCTCGGCCCGCGTTCGGGCGTCCAACCCGTCAACGAACGATCGCAGCGACCGCACGGCGCCGCCCACGCCGGGCCACCGGTGTGTCGCCATGGCGCCGCGGAGCGCATGGAGGGCGGCCGACGCGTCCCCGGCTGCGGCAAATCGCTCAACGGCCTCGCGGCGGGCCGGCCCGCGCACGAAGCCTTCGAGCAAGTCCAGCGCCTCGGCGACCCTCATTGGACAGGCCACATGCGGAACGGCCGCCGGCAGGGTTCGCCGGCGGCCGTCCACACTCCATCAGGAGTCCCGTGCGTCAGCAGGACGCACACCGGTGCGTGTTGATCGCGCCGAGCGACTCGAGCAGCTTCATGGTCTCCGGGATCGGGCTGATGCGCGACACCGGGCCGTTCGCCATGTCCAAGGTCGTCATACCGTTGCGCGCGACCGCCTTCGGGTCCGCACCCTTCGAGACGAGATACAGGATCATCTCATTGTCTCCGCGGGCCGCCGCGTGGTGCATCGGCGTGTAACCGCCCGCATCGCGCGCGTTGACATCGGCGCCGAGCTCCTCGACGAGGTACTTGAGCGTCGGCATCCAACCGCCCGCGGCGTGAATGTGGGCGTTGCCGGCGAACCCATTGCCGTACCCGACACCTGCCGCCGCATGCACCGGGTACACGCCGATACCGGCCGGAACCGCGCGCGAGGCCGAGTCGATCGCCGGGTCAAGGCGCCGTGCGTTGGCGCCACCGGGGCCGCCCGCGCCACCACCACCGCCACCGCCGCGCGCGAACGCTGCCAACGTCGCCGAGTCGGCGCCAGGGGGCCCTCCACGGCCACCCGCGCGCCCACCGCGACCCGCGGCCGCCGGGTTCCGCTGTGACGGGACCTTGGGATCGGCGCCATGCTTCACGAGCAGGCGCATGGCGTCCACATCAAGCGAGTACGTCGCGCGCCAGAAGGGGCTGCTGCCCTCGAGGTTCTCGAGGCCGCAGTTGGCGTTGCCGCAGTTGTTGTAGGCGAAGTACCAGAACTGCTGCGCCAGCCGGAGATTCGGGTTCGCACCGGCCGTTAGCAGCGCTTCCATCAGTTCCAGGTGTGTGGTCTTCTGGATCTGGACGGCCTGCGGCTGGGGATAGCGCGACTTCGGCGCCCAGCGCGTGTTGATCGTCGCATAGAGCGGCGCCAGGCCGGTCCGGGACGCGATGTTCGGGTTCGCCCCGCGCTTGATGAGCTCCATCGCCACGTCAAAGTTGCCGTTGATCGTCGCCTGCAGCAGCGGCGTCGTGTTGTCCACGTCATTCGGCATGTTGACATCGGCGCCGCCATCGAGGAGCGCGCGTACCGAGGACAGGTTGCCCTGCCGCACCGCGTGATGCAGCGCCGTCAATCCGCCGACGCCGCCGACCTGGTTCCCGAATCCGGCGACGCCACCGTTGATCGTGTCCACGACCTCAACGACGGGACCGCGACCGGACGACTGGTTCTGCAGCACCTGCCGGCCGGCCGCGATGGCCGCCTGCATCTGTGCCGGCGTGAACGGCCCCTTGGGCTGCGGACCCTGCGCGCCGCGTCCGCCGGCACCGGGCACCACTGTGTCGCCAACGAGCGCCGCAAAGCCGAGTTCGCGGAGCGTGTAGCCACCGACCGCGCGCATCGGGACGTCAGCGCCGCCTGCCAGGGCCCGGAGCGAGTCCCGGGTGCGCGCCGAGTCGAACCCAAGCAGCACTTCGTTGCGCCGGCGCGCAGCCGCCTGATCCTTCGCCGTCTCTTCCTGGATGTTGATCATGCGCGACTTGGCGTTCACATCCACGCCGCGCTTGATCAGGATCCTGACCGCTTCCGAACGATTGCCGGCCGCAGCGAAGATGAGCGGGGTCTGCCCCCACTCCCGTTCGCGAAGGTTGAGGTCTACACCCTTGTCGGCCAGCGCGTTCAACGCGTCCGACGCACCGGACCCGGCGGCCAGATGCGCCGCCGTCGCCCCGCTCGCCGTCTGGCTGTTGGGATCCGCTCCCGCCTTGAGCAGCGCGATCACGATCTCGTTGTGACCGCCACGCGCCGCGAGGTGCAGCGGCGTGTAGCCGCCCACGCGCGTGGTCGCCTTCACGCTGGCCTTGGCCCGAATCAGCGTCGCCGCGAGCCCGCTGTCCCCGCGCTCGGCGGCCCAGTGAAGTGCGGTCATGCCGTCGCCCCGAGGGGCGCTGACATCCGCGCCCTTGGCGATGAGCGCCCGTACGGCCGCGATGTCACCCTTCATGGCCGCATCGGCCACCGGCGAATCCGCGATCGAGGCGGCGGCCACCAACGCCGGCACCGCGAGCGCGAGTCCCCAACGCATCCGGTTCATCATGGTTCGTTGCTCCGGGCCTTAGCCGTTGAGGGCGAATCCGCCGGTGCTGTCACCGAAGTGCTTCACGTCCGTCATGCCCATGTTGTGCATGAGCGACAGGAATGCGTTCGCCATCGGCGTGCCATCGGGAGCCTTGAGGTGCAGGTTGCCCTTCAGCGCGCCGTTGCCGTGACCGAGCAGGATCAGCGGGCAGCGACGGTGGTTGTGGATGTTGCCGTCGGCCATCGGCGAGCCGTACATGATCGCCGTCTTCTCGAGCAGGTTCGAATCGCCTTCCTTCGAATCATTGAGCTTCTGGAGCAGGTACGGCAGCATCGCGACGTGGTACTTGTTGATCATGTTGAATTCCAGGATCGCCGACTCGCGGCCACCGTGGTGCGAAGCCGGGTGGAAGCCCTTGTTCGTACCGCTCTCCGGGTACGCGCGGCTCGAGGCGTCACGACCCGTCTTGAACGAGATGACCCGGGTCGTATCGCTCTGGAAGGCCAGCACCTGGATGTCGAACATCAGCTTGACGTGCTCTTCGTACGAGTCCGGCACGCCGATCGGCGCTTCCGGAATCTCGCGCGCTTCGCCGCTCGAGTTCCGCTTCTCGACGGCCTGGATGCGGCGCTCGAGTTCACGGATATCCTCGAGGTACTTCTCGACGCGATCGCGGTCCGCGGCGCCGAGTTCGCGCTTGAGGCCGCTGACTTCGCCGACGATCCAGTCGAGGATGCTCTTGTTCGCGGCCCGGCGCGACACGCGGTCTTCCTTGCTGTTTCCCGCCCCGAACAGCAGGTCGAACGCGATGCGCGGGTTGCGAATCATGGGCAGCGGCTCGTTCGGATTCGCCCAGCTGATCGTATCCGTGTACGCGCAGGCGTAGTTGTAGTAGCAGCCGCCGGCCTGGTCGAGATTCTCGATGCAGAGCTGCATGGACGGCAGCGTGGTGTCGGTCGAGACGTGCTGGGCCACCATCTGGTCCATGGACGTCCCGACATACAGGTCGGAGCCGTTCGTTTGCTTCGGGTGCGCCTGGGTAAGGAACACGGCGCTCGACCGGAAGTGGTCGCCACCGATCTCCGGTCCCTCGAAGGCCTCGGCCATCCGGACGTCGGTGTTGCTGACGATCGTGAGGTACTGGCGCCATGAGTCGAGCGGCGTCAGTGCGTTGTCACCCGAGAGGACAAAGCCGCTGCCGACTTTCTCGGGAGCCCAGAGGTACTTGCTCCCGCCCCAGTTGTTGGAGCCGGCGGCGCCGTGCACCATCTCGATTGCGAGCAGGCGCGTCTTGTCAGCTTGAGCCGTGCCGCCGAAGCGACTGAGCGCGGGGACCATCGCGTCGAGGTAGGGCAGCGCGACGGTGGCACCCATGCCCTGGAGGAAGCGGCGACGGTGCATGGCCTGACGGGTGAGGAATTGCATCGGGGGGAATCCTCGGGGGACGGGGGAAATCGTTAGCGGGGATTGTGCGACGGACCTGCGGACGAACCAGCAAATGCACTATGCGATGGAGACGCACCGGCATCCGAATCGGCCACGACATCGGCGCGCTTCGTCCGGAACGCCGGGCTGTTGACGACACCGGACACGAGCGCGGAGAACTTGTACCCGGCGGCTCCGGCCTCGCGCGTAATCCGGCGGACCGTCGGCTGGTCGGGATCCTCCATGCGTCGCCCGAGGGCGTATGCCATGAGGTTCTCCGTAAACGTCCGGGCCAGCGGCAGCGGCCGGGACATCAGCGACTTGACCAGGTCACCGGGCGCATTGACCGCGACGCCGTCGTACATGCGGCCACGCGTGTCCAGCTCCATGCCGTTCTCGCGATAGCGCCAGCGCGCCGTCACGTCGAAGTTGTCGAGCGCGAGGCCGATCGGGTCCATGTACTGGTGGCACGCGTTGCACGTCGGATTCTTGCGATGCAGCTCCATGCGCTCGCGCGTCGTAAGCGGCTTGCCGTCCTTGCTGTCCGCGGTCTCCTCGAGGTCCGGCACGCCCGGAGGCGGTGGCGGCGGCGGTGCGTTGAGCAGCACTTCCATCACCCACTTCCCGCGGAGGACGGGCGATGTGCGGTTCGCGAGCGACGTCTGGACCAGGATGCTGCCGTGGCCGAAGAGTCCGCGCCGTGTGCTGTCCGGATACGAGACCTTCCGGAAGTTCGTACCGGCGACGTCCGGGAATCCGTAGTGCCTGGCCAGCGCTTCGTTCACGAACGTGTAATCGGCCGTGAACAACTCCAGGATGGGTCGGTCATTGCGAACGATGTACGTGAAGAACGCCTTCGTTTCCTTCACCATCGCGTCCGCAACCTGCTGGTCGAAATCCGGGAACCAGAACGCGTCCGGCTTCACCTTGTCGAGGTCCTGCAGCCGGAGCCACTGGGCCGCAAACCGGGTCGCGAGCGCTTCCGACCGCGGATCCGCGAGCATCCGCTTCACTTCGGCGTTCATGACCACGCGATTCTTGAGCTGGCCGGCCGTCGCGAGCGAGAGCAGGCGGTCGTCCGGGATGCTGCCCCAGAGGAAGAACGACAGGCGCGTGGCCAGGTCGAGGTCACTGAGCGCGTAGTCGCTGCCTTCGGTCGCGGTCGCCGGCTGGCGCTCGAAGCGGAACACGAAGTGCGGGCTCGCGAGCATCGCCTGGATCGCGAGGCGCACGCCCTCGTCGAACCCACCCTGCTTGGCGCCTTCGGTGTAGAACCGCATCAGGCCTTCGCGGTCCTTCGGGGTCAGCGGCCTCCGGTACGCCCGGGTGCCCAACCGCGTGATGATCTGCGAGGCGCACGCGCGCTCCGAAAGCGTCTTCGACGGCTTGCAGGAGAAGATGATCTTGCGGCTCTTCGAATCGTCCGAGATTCCGGTCACGGAATCCGGGCCGAGCACCGAGAGCTCCACCACGTGCGGCGGCGCCGTGATGCCGGCACTCGCGTTGCCGTTGCTGGCCATGGACCACTCGTGCGGCCGGATCAGGTCCTCGTACGGCCCGTCGGAGCGGCGCACGAACGCAGCCGAGATCTTGCGCTGGCCCGCCTTGATGAACATCCGGTCGGACCACAGGTAGTCCGCGCCCTGCGGCGCATCCGCCGAGGCGAACGTGCGCTCGACCCCCCGCTCGTACTGGAGCAGCGCCACGCGCTCGCCTTCGACCGACAGGTCCACGTCCTCGAGTTTCGTCCCGACGCCGCCGCCGATATTCGCGCGGAGCCGGTACCACCCGTCGGCAGGGAACGTGTGCGTCGCGACGATGCCTCCGCGCGTGCCGAACGGCGCACCCTCGACATGGTTCCACGGGTGCTGCGAGACGAACGGTGAAACGCGATATGTCACCGGGATCGACCGCACCGACCGGTCACCGACGGCCATGCGCGCGACCGCGGCGGCTGCGGTGAGGTAGGCCTCGAGCAGCGTCGGCGAAAGCGACTGCACGTCGGCGATGTTGTCGAAGTTGGCGCTCTTGGTGTCGAGCGGGAGGAAGTCCGCAGCATGGATCTCGACGCCGAGCAGGTCGCGGATCACCGCCTCGTACTCCGGCCGGTTGAGGCGCTGGAACGTGCGCATCCCGGGATTGATCTTGTTGCCCTTCTCGACCAGGTCTTCCAGCGTCTCGGCGAGCGCGACGAGCGTGTCGCCACCGGGTTTGCGCGCCGTCGGCGGCGGCATCATCTGCGTCCGCAGCTTCCGGATGATCTGCTCCGTCATCTGCGCGTCCTGCGCCGCGCCTTCCACCGCGTACTTGTCGAACGACGCCGCGATGCCGTTCTTCATCGCGACGCGCCGATCGTTGTGGCAGGTCTGGCAGTAGGTCTTCATGACGGCGTTGAGCGCCGAGACCTCGATCCCGCGAGCGCCGGTAGCGCGCGTCGGGGTTCGCGTCTCATGGGCGGGTGCCGGCCGCGCGGCCGGCCGCGCCGTAGGCGCTCCGGCGTGCACGATCTCGCGGGTGGGGAGTGCAGCACGGGCGCCAACGCGCGTGGCGCTGAGGGCCGTGATTCCGGCTGCCGTACCGACGATGAGCAGTCCCGCACGCACCATACTGTCTTGCCTCCACGATAGCCCAAAGGCCGTGACAAACCGCCACGGCCATCAGAGTGGTCCAGCAACCTGCGCCAACCAATGTCACCCGCGGGCAAAGCGCCTCGGGCTCTAATGTATGGCATCGGTCGCATTGCGCCAGCCCCGGGGTCCCCCTGGGGGGGGGGTCTGCGGGCCGGCGTCACGTCGTCACCGGAGCAATTACGAAGCGCGGGGGGCCACCGTTGGTGACCCCCCGCGCCAATGCTCCAGGCCTGACGAAGCGACGTCAGACATCACGTGCCGTTGCTGCCTTTCGGCCCTGGCGGAGTTGGCGGGCTGCCGCCCTCCGGGACCTGGAGCAACGGCAATATAGCGTCACCCCCCGGCCGCCCGCGTGGGCTCCATCAGCATTTCCTTGAAGACCTCGGTCGCCTTCTTCATCTCCTTCATGGTGCCAAACGTGATCCGGGCCTGGTTGGTGAGCGGCGGGAACGCCCGACCGACGGCGATCCCCTTCTTGACCGCCGCGGCCTTGAACGCGGCCGCCGGCTGCTTGATGTCCACCATCATGAAGTTGGCCTGACCGGCCGACATCGCGAAGCCGGCATCAGCAAAGAACTTGCGGGTGAAGGCCTTCACCTCGCGATTGCGTGCGACTTCCTCGGCGATGTGCCCGGGATCATTGAGCGCCGCGGTCGCCGCCACGAGCGTCAGCTGGGACACGTTCGACCCCATGATCCACGGCCGCATCCGGGCCAGCGTCTCCGGTCGGCCGACCACATAGCCCAGCCGCAGGCCTGCCATGCCATACACCTTCGAGAACGTCCGCAACACG
>VGVM01000010.1 GCA_016874035.1 Gemmatimonadota bacterium | reverse complement strand
CCCCGCGAACCGGCGCGCCTCGCGGGCCCATGCCACGCGGCGCCGGCGGTGCGGCTGGTTCGCCCGGCTCAGCGGCCTTCGCCGCCTCCTCGTGAACCGTGAGCTGTGCGGCGACCGGCGGTGCCTCGACGGGTCGCGCGACTTCAAACCCATCGCCACGACGCCGCAGGTCCACGATGTCGGCATCGTGCGCGTCGCGCAGGATGCGCGCGAAGTTCCGTCGGCTGAGGCTTTCGCTGTCCCTGCCGAGGATCGCAAACGCGCGCTCGCGGATCACCGAATCGCTGACCGCTTCGTCGCCGGTCGTCGCAGCCACCACGGCTTCCCGGACCAGCGCCATCGCCTCGTCGCGCGTGAGCCGGAGCCCGGACTGTCCGATCGGGTCATCGTCCTGCGCAACGCGAGCCGCGCGGGGTGCGGGTGCCGGAACGGCTTGGGCGTCGTCGGGCGCGCCGCTGAACGTGTTGGCCGGTGCATCGAGCACGACGCCATCCGGAGCCCCGGCGTCGCCTGCAGCGTCGCTGCCGGCTGCAACCGTCTCAGATGCGACCGTAGCGGCGTCACCTGCGCCGGCGGATGCGGGCCGCTTGCGCCCACGGCCTCCGCGGCGGGTGCGACGCGGGCGGCCTTCACGGTCCGACCCAGCTTCGCCCTCAGGTGCTTCAGCGCCCTCAGCTGACGCCTCGGCGCCCGCGCTGTCGCCGCCAGTGGTCGCGGGAGCGGCTTCGGCGTTCCTTGCAGCCGGACGCGCACTGGCGCGCGAGGACTCGCGTTCGCCGTCGGCCGGCGCCACTTCGTACTGGCCGTTGTCGAGCTTGGTGACCTTGAGCAGGCCGCGGCGCGCCGCCTCGGTGCAGAACTTCGAGAACTTGGACATGTTCACGTCCTTTTCGTCGAAGCTTGCGTCAATCTCCTGCATGACCTGCTTGAGCCGGTCGGACCGCATGACGTCGTGGTTCTGCTGCATGCGCGTCACCGCTTCGGTGACGAGTTCCCATGGATCCCAGCGACGGACGGAATCGCCCTCGCCCGACTTCACCAGCCCGGCGAGCGCGTTGTAGCTGTAGTACTCGTCGCAGTTCTGGACGAGCAGGTCGGACGACGATTCGCGAATGCCGACGCCGATCACGTACTTGCCGTATTCCTTGAGCTTCATCACGAGGCTCGAGAAGTCGGAGTCACCGGACAGCAGGATGAAGGTCCCGATCTCGGGGCGCGTAAAGACCAGCTCGATCGCGTCAATGGCGAGGCGGATGTCCGTCGCGTTCTTCTTCGACGAGCCGTACGCCGGCGCCATGATCATGTCGATCGAGGACTCGGCGAGTGGCACGATGTACTGCGGGTAGCGCCGCCAGTCGGCATAGGCGCGCTGGACGGCAACCTTGCCCTTGATGATGTCGGAGCCGAGCAGGTTGCGGAGCTCGTGTCCGAGGTCCGAACGAATGCCCATCGTGACGTTGTCAAAATCGATGAGGAGCGCCGCGTTCGGTGCGTGCGCGATGTTGCCGATGCCTTGCTGGGTAACGGCCTGAGGTCCGCGGTGCATGGGCGTGATTGGCCCATGGTTCACGGGGGCGTGCGGGTGACGTGCTTTCATGATGTCCTGGCGTTTTCGCCGCGGTGTGAACTCGCGAGGCCCGCCGTCCGGACTGGACGAGCGTAGCGCATGACGGCCACACCAGATGTGTGTGGGTCGGCGGCGAACGCGCGCATCATCTCTACCGGAGCTGTGGATCGGGCCTGGCCGAGAGGCGTGGCCCTGTTTCCGCTGCCGGGAGACGTTGATGGCGAAGACGCCGACGTCCCGGGAAAGGGTGTTCCGGCGTTGGGCTCACCGGTGATCGGCGCCGAGTGGCGAACTCAATCACAGATGTGTCAAACCCCAGAACGCCTTGAAGATAGCCGTTTCGGGGCGAAACTCAACCGGAGGCGTATCTTTTTGAAACATCCCAGGCGACCGGACGTAACACCCCCCTAGATGGCGATGCGCTTCCAGACCCGACTTTTCGTCATTCTCACGCTCTTTGCGGCGGTACCCGCGGCGATCCTGACGGGGGCTTGGGGCGTGGCCGTGACCAAGTTCGTTCCCTTGGTGTCGGCAGAGGCGGCCTGGGATTCCGTGGCTGGGTCGTCCGAGGCGGCGCTCTCAGTGGCACGCCGCAACGCCCGGACTGCGGCAGACTCGGCAGCCGTCGAAACGCATGCCCGGATCGTCGCGACCGCCGAGACCCGCGCTCGCCAGTTCGCATTCGTTGCGCAGCGGGCGCCGACGCTCCTCGTCCTGACGGGCCTGCTGGTGGTGATCATCCTGGCGCTGCTCGCAACGCGAGTGGCCGGTCACCTGAGCCGACAGCTGAGCCGGCCGGTTGACGAACTGCTCGACTGGACCGCGCGCATCGCACGGCGGGAGCCGCTTCCGACCACAGCGGCGAAAGGGGCGCCCGAGTTTGGCGCGCTTCGCGCCGGCATGGCACGCATGTCGGACGAAATCGAGCGCGGGCGGGCCGCAGCGCTCGAGGCACAGCGGCTCTCCGCGATGCGGGAAACCGCGCGCCAAGTGGCGCACGAACTGAAGAACCCGTTGACCCCGATTCGATTCGCCGTGGACCGGCTGCGCGGTCGGGTCGCGCCCGAACTCGCGGACGCCGTGGACGTGATCGGAACCGAATCGGCCCGCCTCGACCAAATGGCGCGGAGCTTCGCCCAGTTTGGGCGACTGCCCGAAGGCCCGCGCGTCGCGCTCGACGTGCGTGAACTGCTGGATTCAGCCGTCCGTGCGGCGCTGCCGGGCGCCACACGGTGCTCCGTGCGTGTCGAAGCGGGAGTCCCCCCGGTGAGCGGCCAGGCGGACGCGCTCGGGCGCGCGATCGGTAACGTGCTGCAGAATGCGCTCGAGGCGGGCGGGCCGACTGTCGCCATTACGGTGGAGGCCTCACGTGACCCGGTTTCGGGAGCGGCGGTCATCGTCATCCGCGACAACGGTCCCGGACTGGACGGGGCGAAACTCACGGCAATCTGGGACCCGTATGTGACCGGGAAGCCGGGGGGAACCGGATTGGGCCTTGCGATTGTCAAACAAACAATAGAAGCGCACGGCGGGACTGTCTCCGCCCATAACCCCACTGGCGGCGGCGCCGAGTTTCGGCTCGTGCTCCCCGCCGCGACGCACCTGGAGCGCGAATGACGGCCGGACTACAGCCTGCCACCGACGCGACGGAACGGCTCGAACGAATCGAACGCACGGTCGAAGCCATCAACGCCCGCGTGGCGCCGCCGAAACGTTAGGCGGATCGCATGCCATCCGTATTGATCGTTGACGACGAAGCCAATGTGCGCCGCATGGTAGGCGCGCTGTTGGCGGGCGAGGGCTACGAAGTGCGCGATGCCGCCGATGGCGCATCCGGCGTGATGACGGCGATCGATTCCGAGCCCGACGTCGCCTTGCTGGACTTGATGATCCCGGGCGCGCTTGACGGCATGGCGGTGCTCGAGCGGCTTCGGGAGCGGTTTCCGGACCTGCCGGTGATCATGATGAGCGGGCGCGCCGGCCTGACCGACGCCGTGAAGGCGACGCGCCTCGGTGCGATCAACTTCCTGGAAAAGCCGCTCACGCCCGACGGCGTGGTGGTCGCGATCGCGAGCGCGCTGGAACTGCGGATGGCGCGCCGCGAGCGCACCGCGCTCCGCGCCGACCTGGGCATGACGGGTCAGTTTGTCGGCGTGAGCCCTGCGATGGACGAACTGCGGGCCCTGATCGCCCGGATCGCGCCGACCGATTCGCGCGTGTTGATCACGGGCGAGAGCGGGACGGGCAAGGAATTGGTGGCTGCCGCCATCCACGCCGGAAGCGCGCGGCGCGACAAGCCGTTCGTCCGCGTGAACTGTGCGGCGATCCCGCGCGACCTGGTCGAGAGCGAGATGTTCGGCCACGAGCGAGGGGCGTTCACCGGCGCCACCGAGCGGCGGATCGGCCGGTTCGAGCTGGCCCACACCGGCACGTTGCTCCTCGATGAGGTCGGGGACCTCGGCGCGGAAGCGCAGGCCAAGCTGCTCCGCGCCATCGAAGCTCGCGAGATCGAGCGTGTTGGAGGCGGGAAGCCGATCAGGGTTGACGTGCGGATCATTGCCGCGACCAACCGCGACCTCACGCGCGCGGTTCGTGACGGCTCGTTCCGTGAAGACCTGTTCTTCCGGCTGAACGTGCTGCCGGTGCACGTCATCCCGCTCCGCGAGCGGCCCGGCGATGTCCCCTTGCTCGTGCGCCATTTCGTCGAGCAGATGCGCCGCAAGTCCGGTCAGCCGGCCGCGCGGTGGAGCGATGCCGCCATAGACCAGCTCGCGCGACACCGGTGGCCCGGCAACGTGCGAGAGCTGGCCAACATCGTCGAACGGCTGGGTATCCTCTGCAGCGGACGCGAGGTGCTCGCCGAGCACGTCGCGTCGGTGCTGCCCATGACCGGCGAGCCGGATCGCGACGCGCTGCCGAGCGCGGCGCCGGCGGCTGGAACGGTTCCGCCATTGAGCTCGGCGCTCGATGACTACGAGCGCCTCCTGATCACGCGAGCGCTCTCCGCGGCGCAGGGGGTTGTGGCGGATGCCGCACGTCGCCTCCAGACCGACCGGCCGAACCTGTATCGGCGCATGAAACGACTTGGCATTATCGGCGCCTGAGCCGGGGTGCCCGGCCACATATTTTTCGGGCGAGGGTACAAATGACACAGGCGTGTGCGATTCTCCTACGATGCCCTCAAGGCGAGGGACGGCGTTGGGCCTGCGCGACATGCGGGCGTGGCAACGATGTGCGTGCCGCGCATGGACTTAGCGGGAAACGGCATTACGCGGCACGCATCATGCCTTCGGAAGCGGGCGACCAGCCCTAACAGGAGCGCATCCCAGTGACCCCACGCATCTTCCCAACCACCGCCACCGCGTGCCTGGCCCTTGCACTTGCCGCGGGCCAGGTGTCCGCGCAGCGGTCCGGCCGCGACCAACCCACGGCGATCGCGGTTCGCGCCGCAAACATCTGGAACGGCGCAACGACGCGACAAGTGAACGGCGCATTTGAACTGCCGGCCGGCGAGGTGATTGACGGCTCTGTCGCCGTCCTCAACGGGCCGGTCACGGTGGCCGGGACGATCCGCGGGTCGCTGGCAGCGATCAACGCGGACGTGCGCCTGGCGCCGGGCGCGCGCATCGAGCGCGACCTGGTCATCGTCGGTGGGAACATCGCCGGAATAGACCAGGCGACGCTGACCGGCGAGCTGGCGCAACAGGCCGAGCTCATGCGCTACCGCATCGATGACGTGCGGCTGGATCCCGAAGGTGAGCCGACGTATGACGACGGATGGTGGAGTGCGAGGAAGCGCGTGCGCGACTGGCGGAACGCGGTCGGAAGCCAGGAGTTCCTCTACGTCGCCTCGCGGACGTATAACCGGGTGGAAGGCTGGTCGTTCGTCGCCGGACCGCGCGTGATGCGGCCGACGCCGTTCGGCGCGGTGAACCTGGAGTTGTTCGGGGTGGGCCGCACGGCTCCACCGATGCAATGGGACAACGCGACGATCGGACACAACGCGAAGGCCGAGGTGCTGTTCGGACGGCGCGTCGGCGTCGCCGTCGGCGCCCGCGCGTTCGATGTCGTGCAACCGACGGAGACCTGGCAGCTGGGCGAAGGGGAGGTCGGGCTTGGCGCCGCACTGCTCCATCGCGACTTCCGTGACTACTACTCGCGACACGGCGGCGAAGTGTTCGCCCGGTTCGTGGCCGGGCGCGGCGCTGACGTGACGATCGCCCTCAGCGACGAGCAGTGGGCGAACCGCGAGGCCCGCGATCCGTGGTCGTTCTCACGAGGCGATCGCAACTGGCGACCGAACCCCTCGTTTGACGTCGGGTCGGTGCACCTGCTCAGCACGCGGCTGCGGCTGGACACGCGGGATCGTGTTCGCTCGCCGTGGGGCGCCTGGTACATCGCCGCGGACCTCGAGCAGGGCGGCGGCCGTTTGACGAGACTTGGAGCGCCGATCCTTCCCATCGTTCCGCTCCAGCCGGAGCCCGTGTGGTATTCGCGCGCGTTCCTCGACGTGCGTCGCTACAACCGCCTGGCGCCGGGCATGGCGCTGGCGCTTCGCGTGGCGGGCGGCGGCTGGGTCGCGGGCGACCCGCTGCCGACGCAGCGACGGCTCGGCGTTGGTGGCGCCGGTACGCTGCCGGGGTACGATTTTCGCGGCGAAGAACCCGGGCGGGACCGCCTGAGCTGCACGACCACGATCATCCAGGCCGGGACGCCGGCCCAGTGTGACCGCGTGATCCTGGCTCAGGCCGAGCTGCGGTCGAGCTTCCTGTTTGATGGTGTCCGGAACGATCAGGACGACGACTGGTGGCGTCCGGGCTTCAACGGACGGACTGCATGGGTCCTTTTCGCCGATGCGGGTCGCGGCTGGATGGTCGGGCCGGCCAACGCGGCTCGACCGGAGATGTTCTACGAACGCGGCGCGCTGCCGCCGTTCTCGTCGTACCGCACGGACGTCGGCGCTGGCGTGGACTTCGGCGAGCTGGGCCTGTATTGGGCCAAGGCGCTGGACCGCGATGACTCGCCCGTGCGGTTCATCCTGCGCTTGCAGCGGCGGTTCTAGCGCGCGTGGCGGCGCTGCGTTTGACCGAACGCCTGGCCGCGTACGCGCGCGCATACGCGCTCGTGTACGCGGCCGTCGCGTTGCCGGGTGTCGCATCGCCTGTTGCCGCGCAGCAAACGGCGCCGCCGTCGGCGTCGGCCGACTCCCGTCCGCGCCTGACACTCGACCTGCCGCCGGACTCGCTACTCACGCGCCGCGGTCCGACCGTGCGGGCGACGGGTATGCTCAGCGGGGCGCGCATGAGCGAACTCCTGCTGGCGGGGTTTCCCGCGCGGTTTCACTTCCGCGTCGAGCTCTCGTCGGAGGGCCGGTTCTTTGACCAGCTGGAAGGCGTCGCGGAGTTCGACGCCGGCGTCCGGTACTTGCCGGCCGAGCGCGTGTACGAGGTGGTACACGTGCTGGACGACCGGGTGCAATCACTCGGGAAGTTTGCCCAGCTGGCGGATGCCGAGCGTGCCGTCGCCCGGCCGACGATCGCCCCGATCGCGGCACGGCCGATGTCGCGGACGCAGTACTACGAAGCCACGCTTCGGGTGGAGGTGCTGTCCGAGCGTGACCTCGACGAAGTCGGCCGGTGGCTGCAAGGCGAAGTGCGCCCCGTGCTCACCGGCAAGAGCAACCCGGCGTCATTCCTCGTCCGGGGCGTCCGCACGGTCGCCTC
This sequence comes from Gemmatimonadota bacterium, assembly GCA_016874035.1. Lineage (GTDB taxonomy): Bacteria > Gemmatimonadota > Gemmatimonadetes > Gemmatimonadales > Gemmatimonadaceae > Fen-1231. The sequence goes on along the minus strand of VGVM01000010.1, from coordinate 48,077 downwards.
GCGCCTGCTGGGCGGCGAGCAACGAGGGTATGACGCGCAGTCGCCGCGATTCCGCGTGCCGTAAGTACGGCGAAGCGCTGCGTCGAGGGGAATCCTGACGCGGACCCGGTGCGGACCCGCGCCTCAGGCGCGACGGCTCGCCGGTCGGCGCTGCTCGAGCGATTCGATCTGCTGCAACACGCCAACGCCGTAAAACATCCGGATGTACTTGGTCTGGATCGGCGTCAGTCGGCGCACCGCCCACGAGAGGTGCACGAAATGCGGTTCGACCGGGGTGTGCAACAGGTGCATCCCGATCTCGTCGGGCAGGTGGTGCGCCTTCCGCGTGTTGCACCCGCTGCAGGCCGTGACGACGTTCGTCCACGCATTGGTGCCGCCGCGCGACAGCGGGACGACGTGATCACGCGTGAGCGACTCGCGAATCCGCAGCTGCGTCGCGGTCCGCCCGCAGTATTGGCAGGTGTAGGCGTCGCGCGCGAACAGGAAGGTGTTGGTGACCTGACGGCGGAACCGACGCGGCACGTGGATGAAACGATTGAGCCGGATCACCATCGGGCGCGGGAAGGACTGGCGCGCCGACTTGACGACCGCTTCGCCGTCGGCCTCGACGATCTCCGCCTTGCCGTCGATCACCAGGCGCAGCGCGCGCCGCAGCGGAACGAGCGTTAACGGCTCGAACGATGAGTTGAGCGCCAGGCAGCCGATCGTCACTTGGCGCCGGCCCCTGCCGTGACGGGAACGTGCGTCAGCCATTTGTGCGGATCGGGCGCCCGCCCGGTGACGAGCGACATGAAGGCGCTGCGAATGCGCGTGGTCACCGGGCCCGGCGTGCCGTCGCCCAGCAGGTGACGGTCAACCGACAGCACGGGCGTGACTTCGGCGGCGGTGCCGCAGAAGAACGCCTCGTCCACGAGGTAGAGCATTTCGCGGGGGATTTCCATCTCGCGAATGCCGATCCCCATGTCGCGCGCCATGCGGATGATCGAATCGCGCGTGATGCCGTGCAGGATCCCGGCCGTGAACGGCGACGTCACCAGCTCGCCCTGGTACACCAGGAAGAGGTTCTGGCCCGTCCCTTCGGCGACGTTGCCCGCGACGTCGAGCATGATGGATTCGTCGTATCCGTTGCGCTTCGACTCGAGCTTCCCAAGCTGTGCGTTCAGGTAGTTGCCGCTCGCCTTGGCCATGGCCGGGAAGGTGTTCGGCGCCGCACGGCGCCAACTCGACACGCAGACGTGTGCGCCGCCGTCATTGCCGTGGCCGAGCGTCTCGCCCCACTCCCAGCAAATGATGAAGGTCTCCACGGCCGCCTGCTGTCCGTAGATCCCCATGGTCTGGCCCGTGCGAATCACGAGCGGACGCAGGTAGCAGTGGGCCAAGTCGTTGGCGACGAGCGTGTCCACGGTCGCCTGGCACAGCTCCTCGACGGTCCACTTGAGGTCGAGCTCGTAGATGCTCGCCGAATCGTGCAGGCGATGCATGTGGTCCTGCAGCCGGAAGACGGCGCCCCCGGTCGGGGTCGCGTAACTCCGCATCCCCTCGAAAACGCCGGAGCCATAGTGCACGACATGGCTGAGGACGTGGATACTCGCGTCCGCCCAGTCCACCAGCGTACCGTCACGCCAAATCTTCGCCGTCGGGCCCTTCGGAGGCGCCATCATGGCTCCCGGGATGGTGTGTCCGGAGAAAAGCTAGGCGGGCGTCACGCGCGCGCGCCACTCGCGGAGGCGGCGGTTCGCCGCGGCCGCTGCGGCTTCGGCCTGCGGGGCAAGTGCAGCGGCGACCCCCGCGAGCGCGCCGCCGCGCATGAGCACGTTGCCGTCCACGACCGTCCAACGGGGCGGCGCGCCCAGGAGTTCGTGCCACGGAGGTGCCCCCGCCGCCGCCGCGGCGTCGGAGAGTCCAAAGCCGGCCAGGTCCGCGCGCTTGCCGGGCTCGAGCGTCCCGATCGCGGCGTCCAGTTGCAGGGCCCGGGCGCCGCCGAGCGTCGCGCGGGCGAGCACCTGCTCGGGCGTGCCGCCTGCCGCCGATGACTCGCGCCGCATGTCCATCGCGTCATTGCTGGCGAGGGAGTCGGAACCAACGCCTACGGCGATGCCGGCGGCCTCGTAGGCTCCCACCGGGGCCCGCCCGTGGCCGAACCACGCGTTCGAGTGCGGGCAGGTCGCGATCGTGGCCTGCGCGGACGCGATAGCCGCGGTGTCGGCAGCGTCGCACCGGACCGCATGGATCAGGAGCGGCCGGAGCGCGAGCGTCCCGGTCCGCTCGAGGAACGCGACCGGCGACAAGGCCGGCGCCGGAAGGGGCAAGGACCGTCGGGCGAACATGGCGCCAAACGGTCCCTCGCCGCGCGTGACGAACGCTGTCTCATCCGCGCTTTCGGCGACGTGCGTCGCCAACCGGAGGTTCTCTCGCGCGGCGTATTCGGAAACGCCGCGGTAGAGCGCCTCCGAGGTCGAGTAGGGCGCATGCGGGGACACCCCCACGCGAACGAGCGGGGTTTCGCGCCCGCGAGCCGCCGCCACGCGCTGCGCGAGTTCTTCAAGCGCGCCGGCCGCCATATCCGGATGCGGCCCAAACGTCTCGAGGTATGCAATACCTCGCAGGCCGCAGGCGACCAGGGCGTCGAGCGAGGCAAGGGTCGGCGCGGTATCCCCGACAGTGGTGATGCCCGCGCGAACCGCCTCGACGGCGCCGGCGGTCGCGCTCGCGCGCCAATCCGAATCGCCAACCTCGTCTCGCGCCGCGACCACCGCCCGGATCCAGTCGAAGAACGGCAGGCCGTCCAACACGCCGCGCAGGATCGTCAGGTCGAGGTGCGCATGGGCGTTGACGAGGCCCGGTGTGAGGGCGATTCGCTCCAGGCGTTCGTGTCGGACCCGGAGTTCGTCGGGCAGCGCGGCGCGCGCGCCGACCCAGGCGATCGCTCCGCCTTCGACCACAACGGCGCCCTCGCGGATCGGCGGCGCCGAAACCGGCAGCACCCATGGCGCGGAGTAGCACACTCCCCACGAGCGCTCCCTGCGTTCGCTCACGGACCTCGGCTGGTGGCGCGCGAGCGGCGAGGACACTCGCGCGTGGGCTCCGTGCCGGGGAGGAAGAACTCGGTGTACGCGTCCTCCGATGGACAGAGCGGCCCATGCAGGAGTCCGGTCGGCTCGTCAATGCTCCGCGAGGTCAGGCCCGATGGACGCGGCCAGTCCGGCGGCGCTGGCTTTCGCTCGTACACCTCGCGCATGAACGACGTCCACGCCGGCGCGGCGAGTCGCCCGCCCTGCGCATTCGCCATGATCGGCCGCGGGGTGTCAAAGCCGATCCACGTACCCGCAACGAGGTCGGCCGTGAAGCCGATGTACCACACGTCGCCGCCGTCGTTGGTCGTCCCCGTCTTGCCGCCGGACGGGATGCGGAAGTGCGCCCCAACGCTGCCCGCGGCCGTGCCGCGCCGCACGACGTCCTTCAGCATATCCACCATCAGCCACCCCTCTTCGCGCGACAGCACCTGCACGCGCTCGGATTCCGCCGAGTAGATAGTCGCGCCGCGTTCGTTCTCCACGCGCACGATGGGTGTCGGTGGCACGCGCCAACCGAGGTTCGCGAAGACGGAGTACGCCGCGATCATCTCGATCGGGTACACGTCGGCCGATCCGATATGAATCGACGGGTACGGCGGCACTTCGGTGGTGATCCCGAAGCCCGCAGCCATCGCCACGACGCTCGGCTCCCCGATTTCCATGCCCAGCCGGATTGCGATCATGTTCCGCGAGTCCTCGAGGCCACGGCGCATGGTCATGGGGCCGAGGAACTTGAGGTCGTAGTTCTGCGGCTGCCACGGCTTGGTCGAATCGAGCTGCGGCACCACGATCGGGGAGTCATCGATCAGGTAGCTCGGCGGGCGCCCGCTCTGGATCGCCGTCGCGTACGTGATCGGCTTGAACGTCGAACCGGGCTGGCGGAGCGCCTGGGTCGCGCGGTCGAACTGCGAGTCCTCGTAATCGCGACCGCCGACCAGCGCGCGCACGGCGCCTGACCGCGGATCAACGGCGACGAAGGCGCCCTGCAGGTACGGCGACTCGTTGCGCGGACTCTCCTCGACGGCGCCGCTCCTCGCGCGCGCGAGCAGTTGCTCGTACGTGCGATGCGGGAAGTTTCCGAGCTGACCGCTTTCCACCAGGCGAAGCTGGCGGTCGATCGCGCGCTCGGCGGCGCCCTGCATGTCGAGGTCGAGCGTGGTGTAGACCTTGAGCGGGCGGTCGTAGAGGCGCTTGCCGTACTTTGCCTCGAGCACGCGCCGGACGTAGTCCACGAAATACGGCGCGGTCTCGACGGAGCCCGTCCGCCGACGCGCGAGGCGCATGGGGTAGGCCTTGGCCAGCGACGCGGTGGAATCCGCGATGAGATCGGCGCGGCGCATCAGCTCGAGGATCGTGTTGCGGCGCTGGATGGCGCGCTCGGGGAACCGCCGCGGGTTGTAGCGCCCCGGCCCCTTGGGCAATGCGGCGAGCACGGCGGCCTCGGCGAGCGTGACTTCGCGGACCGACTTGCCGAAGTATTTCTGGCTCGCGGTCTCGACGCCGAACGCGCCGCTGCCGAGCGAGATCTGGTTGAGGTAGAGCTCGAGGATGCGGTCCTTGTCGTACTGGCCCTCGATCGCCCGCGCGACCTTCATCTCGCGGAGCTTGCGCACCGGCCCGCGATCGAGCCGGTCCAGCGCCTCCGGAAACAGGTTCCGGGCGAGCTGCATGGTGATCGTCGAGAACCCCTCGACGACGCCGCCGGCCTTCACGTTGGCGATCACCGCACCGGCGAGTCGCACGAAGTCCACGCCCCCGTGCGAGTAGAACCGCTTGTCCTCCGTGATCAGGAACGCATCGGTGACGACCTTGGGGATCTCCTCGAGCCGCACCAGCGTGCGACGTTCCTGCCCGATCTCGGCGATGAAGCGGCCGTCCGCGGCGTACAGCAGCGTGGCCTGGCGGGGCTGGTACTGCTCGAGCCCGGCGAGCGACGGGCATTTCCCGCCCGAACAGATGGTGCCCCAGGCGACGCCCGCGCCGATCAGGCCGAGTGCGCCGAATCCGCCGGCAATGGCGAGGAGGATGAGGATCCTGCGCCTGTGGCGCTCGAGGAACGGCTGAGGCATGGCCCGGTGGCGGAAGCTAGGCGGGACACGAGGGGTGAGCAACGCGCTGGCGTGACCGATGGAAGGGCGCGCTTGCGCCCCCGTACTCGGTGACAGTGCTCACGATGCACCCTACCTTTGACCCATGCCGCAAACCGCCACGCCAAAGCTCACCGTGCTTGACGAACTCGCATGGCGCGGGCTCCTGCACCAGCAAACCGAGGGCCTCGCGCCGCACCTCGCTGCGGGCGCGCGCGCGGTGTACTGCGGATACGACCCGACGGCGCCCAGCCTGCATATCGGCAACCTGATCCCCGTGATGCTGCTGGTGCACCTCGCGAAGGCCGGGCATCGCGTGGTGGCGCTGGTGGGCGGCGGCACGGCGCTGATCGGCGACCCGTCCGGCCGGTCGTCAGAGAGGCCGCTGCTCGACGTCGCGGCGATTGATGCGCAGGCCGCGAAGATTCACGCGCAGCTCGAGCGCGTGTTCGCGGCGGCCGGGGCCGGCGGCGTCACGCTTGCGAACAACGCGGACTGGCTGCGCTCGACCGCGTTGATCGAGTTCCTGCGCGACACGGGGAAGCACTTCAGCATCAACTACATGCTGGCGAAGGACTCGGTGCAGTCGCGCCTCGAAGGCGGGATCTCGTACACCGAGTTCTCGTACATGCTGCTGCAGGCGTTCGATTTCCTTGAGCTCAACCGGCGGCTGGGCGTGACGATCCAGGTCGGTGGGAGCGACCAGTGGGGGAACCTCACGGCCGGCGTGGAACTGCTGCGCCGATCGGCAAGCGTGGAGGGCCACGCCTTCACGGCTCCGCTGATCACGACCTCGAGCGGCAAGAAGTTCGGGAAGACGGAGGAAGGCGCCGTGTGGCTCGACGGCGGCATGACGTCGCCGTACAAGTTCTTCCAGTTCTGGGTGAACACGGAGGACGCCGACGCCGAGCGCTACCTGCGGATGTTCACGCTGCGGTCCCGGGACGACATCACGGCCATTGGCGCCGCGCATGCGGCTGCGCCTCACGAGCGGGGCGCGCAGCGCGCGCTCGCCCGGGACGTGACGACGCTGGTGCACGGCGCCGAGGCCGCGCGGGTCGCGGAGGAAGCGTCGCGCATCGTGTTCGACAAGAAGGCCGAGGCAGCAGCGATCACCGACGCGGTGTTCGAGACGCTCGCGGCCGAGCTTCCGTCGGCGCGGTTCGACGGCGCCGAGCTGCCGGTGCTGGACCTGCTCGAGCAGGCGCTCGGCCAGTCGCGTTCGGCCGGCCGAAAGCTCCTGCAGCAGGGCGCGGTGACGGTGAATGGGGTGAAGCTCGGCGCCGATGCGCTGACGGTGCCGGCGTCGGCTGCGGTGCGCGGTCGCTGGTTCCTCGTCCGCAAGGGTGGCCGCGACGTCGCGATCGCAGAGTTGCGCGGCGCAACGAGGGCGTAGTGACCGGCCTTCCGATCGTCGCCGACCGCGAGTTCATCGACTTCCAGCAGGCCGTCGCCGGGCGGTATTCCCTCGAGCGCGAGCTGGGCCGCGGCGGGATGGGGATCGTGTATCTCGCGCGAGAGCTGCGGTTGGCACGCGCCGTGGCGATCAAGCTGCTCCCGCGCGACCTCGCGGCGGCCAAGCCGGAACTCCGTGAGCGATTCGTGCGCGAGGCCCAGATGGCCGCGCAGCTCTCGCACCCGAACGTCGTGCCGATCCATCACGTTGACGAAATCGGCGAGTTCGTGTTCTTCGTCATGGCGTTCATTGACGGCGAGACGTTGGGCGAGCGGCTGCGTGCGCGTGGCCCGCTCCCGCCGCACGAGGCGTCGCGTGTGCTGCGTGATGTGGGCTGGGCGCTGGCCTACGCGCAGCTGCGCGGCATCGTGCACCGGGACGTGAAGCCCGACAACATCCTGCTCGAGCGGGCCACGGGTCGCGCGGTGGTCACGGACTTCGGCATTGCTGGCGACGTCGCGACGGCAAGCACGGCGGACGGCGGGTACGTGCGGGGCACCGTGCACTACCTGAGCCCGGAGCAGGCGGCTGGTGCCGCCGTGGACGGTCGGTCGGATCTCTACTCGCTCGGCGTGACCGGGTACTACGCCGTGACCGGGCGATTGCCGTTCGAGGCGGAGAATGCGATGGGCGTGATGGTCGCGCATGCGAGCCGCCGGCCAACGGCGATCGCTTCGGTCGCCCCGACGGTGCCGCACCGGTTGGCCAGCGCGATCGAGCGCTGCCTTGAGAAACTGCCCGAACGGCGCTGGGAAACCGGCGAACAGTTCGCTGAAGCGGTGGATGCGGCCGTGGATGCGCCGCGGGAGCTGCCGACGCCGCTGCGCGTCTGGCTGGGTACGAGCGCCAAGGAACGCGGCATGCGGATCGCCGTGGCGATTTATGCATCGATGGGTATCGTCGTCACGACGGCCCGCGGCGCGTGGCCGGTCGGCCTGATGATCGGACTGTTCGCGCTGCTGCTGATGTTCGGGCCGGCGCTTTTTCGCCTTCGCCGCCTGCTGGCCGGCGGCTTCAGCTTGGCGGACGTCAGGGCCGCCGTGGCCACGGACGTCGTGCGTCGGCGCGAAGAACTCATCTACGAATCCAGCAGCGCGTTCTCGATCAGGCCCCGCAAGTTGCAGATCATTGGCGGCACGCTGTTCGCGTCCGGAGTCGCAGGGGCGATAACGCTCGGCGTCGTAGGACCCCTGCTTTCCGCCGGCAAGGTGAACGCCCTCGGGCCGCTGACCGCGCTGGTCGCCATCATTGGCACCCTCCTTGGGGTGATCGGCCTCGTCAAGAAAGCCCAGATGCAGGGCGGGAGCGGATGGTTGAGCGGCGGCGCCCGCGTGAAGTTCTGGGGCAGCACGCTTGGCGCCCGTTTCGCCGCACTCGCGGCCATTGGCCTCAAGCGTGGTGTCGGCGCCGTGCACGCGCCCGCCCTCCCGCAGCACACCGAAGTCGCGCTCGGCCGCGCACTCGACGCCTTGTTCGAGTCCCTGCCAAAGCAGACCCGCCGAGAACTCAAGGATGTGCCCAAGACCGTCCAACGGCTCGAGGAGGACGCCCGCGCGCTCCGCGCCGCGGTGGACAAGCTGGACGAGGCCATCGACGCCGCCGATCGGGCGGGACAGCCCGATCACCTGGCCAAGCTGAAAGCGGAGCGCGAAACGGCAAACATGCGCCTCGCGAACGCGGTCACGGCCCTCGAGACGATTCGCCTCGGCCTGCTCCGCCTGCAGCTCGGCGCGGCGCCGGTCGCGTCCGTGACCGAAGCGATCGAGGCGGCATCGCGCGTTGGCGATGAGCTGAACCTCGCGGCTTCCGCGGCGCGCGAAGCGAGCGAGGCAATTCGACCGCGCTAGTTGCGCGCGATCAGCAGGTTGAGCGCCCGATCGAGATCCGCGACCGTGTTGTACCAATGCGGCGCGAGGCGAATACACCCCTCGCGCACCGCGTGGAACACGTTGGCCTCCCGCAATCGCTTGCTCGTGCCGTCGAGATCGGCGACCCGGAACGCGAGCACGCCGGCGCGACGCGCCATCTCGCGGGGCGTGATGAGGGCAACCGACGGATTCGCGTCGGCAAAAAGCAGCGCGTGGTTGGCGAGGTGACGTACCGCCTCGGCGGTACGGGGCACGCCCAGCTCATTGAACAGCGACAGGCTCTCGGCCATCGCCGCGAAGTTCACGAAGTCGAGCGTCACGACCTCGAACCGGCGCGCATCGTCGTGCCAGGTGGCGTCGTAGTCGAGCAGTGAACGGAAGTCGGTGTCTCGCCGCTGGGCGAGCCAGCCCACCTCGGCGGGTTCGAGCGCCTGTACGCGCGAAGGGTGCACGTAGGTGAAGCCGGTTCCCCACGGGGACAGCAGCCATTTCTGCGCACCGCAGGCGAGCATATCGATGTGCGTGATCGCGAGGTCGAGCTCGACCGCGCCGACGCCCTGAATGGCATCCACGAAGAGCCAGATGCCGCGCGCGCGGCACGCGGCGGACAGCGCGTTCAGGTCGAAGCGGTGCCCGCTCCAGTAGCTCACCCACGAGATCGCGACGCCCTTTACGCGCGGGTCGCTCGTGATCGCGCGGAGCAGCGCCTCCTCGTCAGGAAGGTGGCCGGCCAGCGGCAGCATCCGGAACTCCGCTCCACGCTCGCGGCACGCCGCCATCCACGGATACACATTCGCCGGGAACTCACCGTCGGTGGAGAGCACGATGTCGCCCTTCCCGTAGGGGAGCGTGCGCGCCGCGAGGTTGACGCCGTGCGAGGTGTTGGTCGAGAGCGCGATCGAGCCGGCAGGCGCGCCGAGCAGCTGTGCGGCCTCCGCGCGCGTGCGCGCGAGCACGGGGAAGAGATCCTCGGCCTTGAGCCGGAACGGTTCGGCACGACGCAGCCCGAACGACTCGATCGCGCGCCGCGCGCGCGTCGGCAGCGGGCCTGTTGACGCGTGATCGAGGAAGGCCACCTGCCCATCGGTAGCCCACGGAAACTCCACCGCGCGAGTCCGCGCAATCATGTCTGTGCTCATGGTTCCCGGAGGTGCGCGGGCGTGTCCGCCGGCTGGTGCTTCCAGCGCCGATGTTGCCAGAAATACTGCTCGGGGTACTGCCGCACGAGTCGCTCGAGGGCCACGGAAAACCCCAGCACCAGGCGATCCACATCGGCCTCGCGATCACCGCTGCGCTCAACGACCAGCTCCTCGGCGTGAAAGCGGTAGGTGCCGGATGGCGTCCTGATGGCCTGCACCAACACCACAGGCACGTCGGCGCGCAACGCAAAGACCGCGGCGCCGCGCGGTGTCTTCGCCGGTCGTCCGAAGAACGGGACGAACGTCGAGGCCAGTCCCACCGTCGCCTGGTCGGACAGGAAGCCCACGGCGCCGCCCGCCCTGAGTACACGCGGGACCCGTCGCACGGCCTCCTGGTCGTGCATCACCTGCATGCCGAGCCGTTCGCGGGTGCGGCGGAAGTAGCGGTCCGAGAGTGGGTTCGCCATGCCCCGTGCGATGGCGTGGACATCGAGTCCGCGCGCGGCGATGTACGCTCCCGACAGCTCCCAGTTGCCGAGGTGACCGGCGATGAAGATCAGGCCCCGGCCTCGTGCATTCGCCGCAGCGACCGTTTCCCAACCTCCGGGCTCCTCGAACATCTCGAGCACCGCGGGCGAACCCCTTCGTGACAGCAATGTGGCTTCGACCGCCACGCGGCCGAGGTTGCCGTAGGCGGCCTTCGCGGTGGCGCGCACGCGCGCGGCGTCCCAGTCGGGAAAGGCGGCCGCGATCTGCCGCGTGACGACGCCTCGCCGGATTCCGATCGGCCAGTAGGCGAGCCGAGCGATCGCGGACGCAATCGCGGCGCCGCCGCGCACCCCGAACGGCGCGAGGCCGGCCAGGAATGCACGCATCGCCGCGTATTCCAACCGGTGCTTGAGCTTGGGCGGCCGGCTGCGCGGCGCAGGCGTGGTTCCCGGAGCCGCGTCGCCGGGCGGAGCGGTCATTCGCCGGCGGGTGCGGAGTCGGGCGAACTCGCGGCCCGCACCTGCAGCGCGTGCAGGCGGGCGTACGCGCCACCCCGAGCCAGCAGGTCCGCGTGCACCCCACGCTCGACGATGCGACCCCGGTCGAGCACGAGGATCTGCGTGGCATGCGCGATCGTCGAAAGCCGGTGGGCGATGACAAACACCGTGCGTCCCGACAACAGGCGGTCGAGCGCCTCCTGCACCAGCCGCTCGTTTTCGGTATCCAGCGCCGACGTGGCTTCGTCGAGGATCAGGATCGGCGGATCCACGAGGAGAGCGCGCGCGATCGCGATGCGCTGACGCTGGCCGCCGGACAGTCGCGTGCCGCGCTCACCGAGCACGGTGTCGTACCGCTGCGGCAACTCGGCGATGAAGGCATGCGCGTTCGCGGCGCGCGCGGCGGCCTCGATCTGGGCGTCGGTATAGGTACCGGCGGCGCCGTAGGCGATGTTCGCGCGCACGGTGTCGTTGAAGAGCACCGTGTCCTGGCTGACGATCCCCGTCAGCGCGCGCAGCGAGTCAAGCCGAACCGATGCGAGGTCCACGCCGTCGAGCGTAATGCGCCCCGCCGTCGGCTCGATGAACCTGGGGATCAAGTCCACGAGGGTGCTCTTCCCCGCCCCGCTGGACCCGACCAGCGCAACAACCTCGCCCTTCCGTGCCGTGAAGGACACGTCGTGCAACACCGGAGCGCCAGCGTCATACGCAAACCCGACCTGCTCGAACGCGATGGCGCCGGTGAACTCCGTAACGGTGCGCGTCCCTCGGTCGCGCTGGCCTTCGGTCTGGTGATCGAGGATCTCAAAGAGCCGGTCGGCCGCCGCGAGGGACTGGGCGGCAACGGTTGGCGCCTGCGAGAGTTGCTTGAGCGGCGGCAGCAGGCGCATCAGCATCACCATGAACGCGATCAGCGAGCCGCCGTCCATGACGCCGCCGAACACGTCGCGCGCCCCGATCCAGAGCACCCCGACCGCGACGATCGTGCCGAGGATCTCCGTGAGCGGACCGGAGAGCAGCGCGAGTCGCGTGATCCGCACCATCCCCCGCGTGTATCCGCTGCTCGCGTCGCTGAACCGACGATCCTCATAGGCCTCGCCGCGGAAGCTCTTCACCAGGCGGACGCCGCTCACCACTTCCTGCAGGACGCTGGTGATCTCGCCGTAGTCGTCCCGCAGCGTCCGGTGCCCCTTTCGCAGCTTCCGGAGGATCGGCTGGAGCGCCAGCGTGATCAGCGGCGCCACGACCAGTGCCATGAGCGCGAGACGCGGTGACATGCGGACCAGGATCACGACCGTGACGAGCACCTGCGTCAGGTGCTGCATGGAGCGCGTGGCGACCTCGGCGATCACGGCCTTGGCCTGTTCCGAATCGGAGAGGACGCGCGCCATGACCTGGCCGGTCTTGTTCCGCGAGAACCATCCGAGCGGCAGGCGCTGCATGTGACGGAACACGGTCTCGCGCAGGTCGCGCGTGATCCGTTCCTGCAGGGCCGCGCCGAACTGGCCACCCAACCAGAGGAACACGTTCTTCGCCGTGACGAGCGCGATGATCAGGACGATGACGTTGCCGAGCGAGCCAAGCCGGTCGGCGGGATCCAGCAACCCACCGACCAGCGCATTGAGCAGGTCCGTGAGCCAACCCTTCCCGGCGGGAATCGGGTTCTCGAGGCCGAACAGGATGTTCAGGAACGGGATCAACAGCGCAAACGCGATCCCGTCCAGCGCCGCGCCGAGGATGTTCGCGCCGACGTTGCCCGCGAACTTCCCGGAATGCGGGCGCAGGAAGGCGAGCAGGCGGCGGTACGTCTTCACGGGCTCACCGCTTCGGCGTGAGGATGGCGAGCGGGAGGATGCACTCCTCCGGCGTTACGCCGCCGTGCAGGAACGAGCCCCGGTAGCGCTGCTGGTACTCACGCAGCTTGGTCGGGTACACGAAGAAGCAGTCGCCGGTGGCAAGGAGCGTGTTCCCGCCGGCCGTGGCGCCGCCATGGCGCGGGAGCCGGAGGTCGTCCTCGTTGCGGAACAGCAGGGCCTGCTCGGCGTTTTCCGCCCTGAGGTCCGCCCCAAACTTGTACCGGAGGTTGTGCGTCGCGTCGCGGCGCGCGAGCACCGTGGCCGGCGTGTTGCAGTGGATCGAACCGTGATCGCTCGTGAGCACGACCGTCACGCGCTTGCGCGCGGCTTCCTTCAGCACGGCAAGCAGCGCCGAACGGTTGAACCACTGGAGCGTGAGCTGCCGCAGTGCGACCTCGTCCTTGGCGACCTCGAACAGGATGGCCGATTCGCTGCGGCCGTGGGTGAGCAGGTCCACGAAGTTGAACACGCAGGCGGTGACGCCCTCGGGCGCGATGGCGTTCGCCAGGTTGCGTTCGAGCTGCTCGGAATCGGCCGCGGACGAGATCTTGTGATAGCGGACCGGCGTCGCGCCGCGCGCCTCGCGGAGTTGCACCTCGAGGAGTTCGCGCTCGTGCGCGTTGAGCGTCTCGTCTTCCCGCTCGCCCCACCAGTCGGGGTGCATCGCCGCGATCTCGCCGGGAAAGAGGCCGCTGAACAGCGCGTTGCGCGCGTACGGCGTGGCCGTCGGCAGCAGCGAGTAGTAGTGCGTGGTGTCCACCTCGAACATGGACGCGATGATCGGCTCGAGCCCGCGCCATTGGTCCAGCCGCAGGCAGTCCACGACGATGAACAGCGCGCGCTTCTCGGACTCGAGCACGGGCAGGAGGAACTCGCCGACCACGTCAATCGAGAGCGGGGGCCGGTCACCCTCGAGCCCGGCGTTCACCCAGTGCGGGTATTGCTTGGCGATGTACTGCGCGAACGCGCGCCGACCCTCGGGCAGCAGCGTCCGGAGCGACCCATGCAACCCGGCCTCGCCCGCAGAGGTGAGGTCCAGGTCCCACTGCACCAGCTCCGCGTATCGCTCGATCCAGCCACGCCAATCGAGCCCGCGCAGGTCCGTCGCCTCCATCTCGCGGAAGCGGTCCACGAACGCGCGCGCCAGGGCTTGCTGGCGGATTTTTGGTCCCTCGAGAATCCGCGTCACCACGCTCAGGACCTGCCGCGGGTTCACCGGCTTCACGAGGTACTCGTTGACGTCCGCGCCCAGCGCCTCGCGCAGCGTACCGTCCTCCTCGCTCTTCGTGACCATGACGACCGGAATCGTCGGTGCGAGCTCGCGCGCCTCGCGGACCATTGAGACGCCGCGCATTCCCGGCATCTGCTCGTCCAGCAGCAGGAGGTCGAACGGTTGGCGGCGGAGCATCTCGAGCGCGTCGGCGGCGTTCCTCGCCATGTCCACCTGATATCCCTTCTCGGTCAGGAAGAGCCGGTGCGACTCCAGCAGGTCGGCCTCGTCGTCAACCCAGAGTAGCTGTCTTGGCGTGGCCGGCATAGAGGAAGAAGTATAATTCCGGCGTGCTCGGTCCCTCCCCGTATACGCTTGCCGCGCCTGCATTTCCGCTCCGGGCGCTTGCCCTGGCAACCGGCCGGGCCGCCCTCGGCGGACCGCGAGAGTCCCTGCTCGCCGCCTACACGGCAGGCCGGCTCGTCCTGAGCCTGACGCGCGGCCTCACGATGACCGCCGGCGAGCGAAAGGCCCAGGCCGACGCGGCGCGGACCTGGGCGGGCACGATCGCCATTCCCGCTACGGCGAAGGCCGCGCTCAACCGCGTCGTAGATGCGGTGGGCGCAGGCGACCGGAAGGCGGCCGGAGTGGCCCTCGCAAAGGTGACCGAGGTCACGGCACAGGCGCTGGACAACGCATCACGTTTGGAGCTTGAATCCGTTGCCGCGTCCGTCGCGGGGCCGTAGCACCGTAAGTGCTTGTGGCACAGCAACTTGCAGCGCCAAACAGATTATCAATAGTATTGCCCCCTCGCCCGCTTCTAGACGGGCGTACATTCCACCAATGCCGCCGATCCTCCGACAGACGGATCAGACCCCGCTTTCGCGACTCGTCCAGCGAGTGGACGCGGCAAGCGACGGCGTGCCCACCGGAGACACGTTTGCGGCCGGGTTTCCGAGCGTCGATAAGTGGCTTGGCGGCGGCATCCGCTCCGGCGACCTCGTGGTGATCGGCGGCGAGTCCGGTGTGGGAAAGTCGGCGCTGGCGCTCGCGATGGCGCTGCGCATGGCACAGGACGGCACAAACGCGGCGTTCTTCACCGGCGAGATGTCGGTGGAACGTGTGATGGAACGGGTCCTCGCCATCGAGGGCCGCGCGCGGATTGACGACATTCGCAGCGGCGCGCTCGACGAGGTTACGCGCTCTGCGGTCGGGGCCGCCGCCATCCGGCTGCGCGATGGCGCCCCTGTGATTGACGTGATCCCATATGGCGGCCTCCAGACGTTCGGCGATGCGCTCCGTCGCACACTCGATGTCCGTGTCGCATTCGTGGACCCGATCCAATCGCTGACTCTCGGCGCGAGAGACAAGGCCGAGGAGCTCGCTGCGGTCGTCCAGGGCCTGAAGTCGGTGGCCGTCGCGAGCGGCATCGCGCTCGTCGTGATCACGGATCTTCCGGAGGTCGGACCGGGGCGGCAAAATCCCCGTCCGGCGCTGGGTGACTTTGGAGCGCTCGGAGCGGTGAAGCAGTACGCCGACGTGGTGCTCGGCGTGTACCGGGAAGAAATGCACAACCCCGGCACCGGTGTCGAAGGCGCGACGGAACTCTTGATCCTGAAGAACCGAAACGGTGGCACCGGGTATGTGGACCTGTACTTTTACAAGCAGTGGTTGCGGTTCGAAGACATGCTGGACCCAGATCGGTAAAGGAGCAACGACGATGAGTCAGAAGCTCATGCCCACGGCCGCGCTGGCCCTTGCGTATGCGTTCGCGTGCGCGAGTGCGACCCCAGGCGCCCTGCAAGCGCAGGCCATCACGCAGACGCCGACCTCGGCGACACTGTCAAAGCTCGAGCGCGACCGGGCGAACAAGCCGAACTCGGCGAAGGTGCTGCGCGCACTCGGGCTCGCGTACCACCGGCTCGACCGGTTCGCCGATGCGCGGACCGTCCTCGATCAGGCACGGCAGCTCGACCCGAAAGACGGCTTGGCTGCGCTGTACTCCGGACTGTCCTCGGAGGCGCTGAAGGACTTCACCGCCGCCCGCACGGCGTATGGCAAGTATCTCGAGGTCGGCAAGACGAAGAAAGTGCGTGAGCAGATCCGCGCGCGCCTGGTTGCGATGGCAAAGGATGAGCTCAAGTTGCAGGCGGCCGCCGCAGTCGCCAATGAGACAGCACTCCGCGGCCAGCAGGCGCCCGGCACGACCGTGGCGGTGCTCCCGTTCCAGTGCACGTGCTCTGACACAACGCTGCTTCCGCTCGGACGCGGGGTGGCCGAGCTGGTCGTCGCGGACCTCGCGCGGTCGGCGTCGCTGCGTGTGCTCGAGCGTGACCGCATGCAGGCGATCGCCGATGAAATCCGCCTTTCGCAGTCCACGCAGGTTGATGCTGCGACCGCAACTCGCGCGGGCAAGCTGATTGCCGCCGGCCGCATCCTGAACGGGCAGATCATCGCGCCTGGCGGCCCGACGCTGAACCTGACGGGCGCGACGGTGAATACGAATACGTCGCAGGTGGAGGGCAATCCCAGCCAGGATGGCCTCATGGACGCCATCTTCGACACCGAGAAACAGTTCGTGCTGCGTGTGTTCGAGAGCCTGGGCATCGTGCTCACGGTCGCCGAACGGCGCGAGTTCGATCGGCGGCCGACGCAGAACTTTCAGGCGTTCCTGAACTTCTCGCGCGGCCTGGTCGCCGAGGACGCCGGCCGGCTCGACGAGGCGGTGCGGTTCTTCGAGGCAGCCCGGGCGCAGGATCCCGGCTTCGGCGCCGCGCTCCAGCGGGCGCAGTCGGCCGCGCAGGCCCGTACGGGACAGCAGGTGACAAGCCAGACCGTGACAACGGGGCTGCAGAACTCGGCCGAAGGCGCCGTGGTCGCGGCCGCGCAGCAAGGCCGAGCCACTGAGGTGACGCTCAACGCCACGCTGAACACTGTCGTGGGCGACGTGAACCCGACGATGACCAATAGCGCGCAGAACAACACGGGCGGCGGCAACACGACCAACAACACGGGCAACAACATGCCGCAGGAGCGAAACGCCCAGTCGGAAGCCACCGGGACGAACCAGCCAGCGACGCGGACGGGGCAGATCACCATCGTGATCACGCGCCCCGGGACGCCGTAAGGAGCGGGAGCGATGAGCGTGGCAAACACGCATTCGCTCAGCGCGGCAGTCCTGATGGCCGCACTCTGTGCCGCGACCGGCGCGCGCCCTGCCGGCGCGCAGGGTCTCGGCGATGTAACGGCGATCACCGGGCCGCAGTACGTGAACTACAAGATCGGTGCGAGCGGCGCAGAGAAGACCGTCACGCAGCTGTCCATTCCACTCGCCGTGATCTTGCCGATCTCCAGCTGGCTCACCGCTGACGTGTCCACGTCGTGGGCGGACAGTCGCGTCAGTGAAAACGGAGTCGTCGCCAGCAAGATCTCGGGGCTTACGGACACGCAGGCGCGGCTGAACGCGTCGCTGTTCGGCGGGCGCGCCGTGCTGACGATCGGTGGCAACATCCCGACCGGGATGTACAAAGTGCCCGACGGCCAGCAGGCGGCGGCCGGGCAGATCGGCAGCAGCTTCCTGCTCTACCCGGTGTCGTCCATGGGAAGCGGAGGAGCGCTGACCAGTGGCCTCGCGCTCGCCTGGAGCCTGGGCGAATGGAACGTCGGACTCGGCGGCAGCTACCGGTATTCGCAGCCGTTCGACGCCTACGAGGTGCAGACCAGCGTGCTCCGGTTCGAACCGGGGGCAGAAGCTCGCATGCGGTTCGGCATTGACCGGGCAATCGGCGACGGACGCCTGTCCATTTCAGGCACGCGCTCTTCGTTCGGCGACGACAAGGCGGATTCGACGACGTTTGCGTCCGGTCCGCGCACGATCGGACAGGTCGGCCTCTACATGCCGACCAGCTTTGGTGACATCACGATCACGGCATGGGACCTCTACCGAGGCGAGGGCCAGCAGATCGGTGCGGTCTCGCCATGGGAAAACATCGCCAGCGGCAGCATCGCAGTCGGATTCAACATGGGCGGAGTGTACGTGCAGCCGAACGCGGACGCGCGCGCGTGGATGCGCGCGGGCGAGAAGGCAGGCTTTGTCGGGTCAGGCGGCGTGCGCATGCGCTGGTCGATGGGACCGCTGTCGTTGAACCCGTCGCTGACCTACTCGGTCGGCAACGTGTATCCGATCGGCTCCACCACATCCATTGACGTGAGCGGTTTTCGCGGGCTGTTCCTGGTCCGCCTGCGGTAGGCGCAGGTCCGCGCCCCCGGTTGACGCGGGGCACTTGGACGGCGGGGTCCCCACGCGGGCCCCGCCGTTTCTCATTTTGAGCCCTTCCACGGTCGCGGCTATCTTTAGCCACGGATTCGACTCCTCTCTCCTGCAGGGACGCGGCGGTATGGCTGGCCACAGTAAATGGAAGCAGATCAAGCACTACAAGGCGGCGACTGACGCCAAGCGCGGCGCCATGTTCACGAAGCTCATTCGTGAAATCACCGTCGCGGCGAAGCAGGGCGGCGGCGACCCCGACGGCAACCCACGCCTTCGCACGGCAATTGAGAACGCCAAGGCGCAGTCCATGCCGAAGGACAACATCGAGCGCGCGGTCAAGAAGGGGACCGGCGAACTCGAGGGCGTGGAGTACGTCGAAGCCACCTACGAGGCCTACGGCCCGGGCGGCGTGGCGTTGATGATCCAGGCGCTCACCGACAACCCGACGCGCACGGTCGCCGAAGTGCGGGCGAAGCTGTCGCGCGGGGGTGGGAACCTCGGTACCACGAACTCGGTCGCCTTCATGTTCGACCGCAAGGGCCACGTGTTCGTCCCGGCGAACGGGATGGACGAGGATGCGGCGATGGAGAATGCGCTGGAGGCAGGGGCTGAGGATTTCGCCAAGGACGACGAGGCATTCGTGATCACGACCACGCCGGCCGACCTCCACGGCGTGAAGAGCGCGCTCGAGGCAGCCGGCCTCAAGGCCGAGCGTGCCGAGCTGTCGTGGATCCCGAAGAGCACGGTGCGCGTCGAGGGCCCGGATGCGGACGCGCTGCTGAAACTGATCGAGGCCATTGAAGACCTCGACGACGTGCAGAAGGTGGACGCGAATTTCGACATTGACGTGTCCGCCATGGCGCAGGCCTGAACGCAGGATTGCGCCGCGTGAACGCGTGATCGTCCTCGGCGTGGACCCCGGCACCGCTGCGACCGGGTACGGTGTCGTGCGTGGCGGCGGGAGCGCCCCGACGCTGGTCGAGTGTGGCGTGATCCGCACCTCACCACGCGCATCGCTCGCCGCCAGGGTCGCCGAGATCTTCGAGGGGATCACCGAAGTCATCGAGCGACACAAGCCCGAGGCCATTGCGGTCGAAGACGTGTTCTTCGCGAAGAACGTGCGGACGACGGTGGTGCTCGGCCACGCGCGCGGCGTGGTGCTGCTCGCCGGGCAGCGCGCGGGTCTCGAAATCCATGAATACGCTCCCAAGCTGGTGAAGAAGACTGTCGTGGGCACCGGCTCGGCGACCAAGGCGCAGGTGCAGGCCATGGTCGCGCGGCTGCTGCGGTTGAAACAGGCGCCCCAGCCGGCGGACGCCGCCGATGGCGTCGCCTGCGCGCTCGCCTGCGTGATGGGTGCCGGCGTCCGCAGTCGGCTCGCGGCGCTTCGCGCGCCGTCCGCGGCCCTGCCCTTCCGCGCCGTGCTCAAGCCGAATCTCTCGCGCATTCGCGCCGCGGGCGGCGGCCGATGATCTCGCGGATCAAGGGAACGCTGGTCGCGCGCGCCATAGACCGCATCGAGGTCATGACGGCCGGCGGCGTGGGCTACTCGATCCAGATCCCGCTCGGTGTTGTCGAGTCACTCCCGCGGACGGGCGAACCGGTCGAGCTGCACACGGCGCTCGTGGTCAAGGAAGACGGGTGGGCGCTGTACGGTTTCGCGAGCGAGCGCGATCGCGCGCTGTTCACGACCCTGACGTCGGCGAGCGGCGTGGGACCGGCGCTGGGACTGGGACTGCTCTCGACGTTGGGGACCGCACGTGTCGTGCGCGCGATCCGCGAACGCGACCTCACGGCGCTCCAGTCCGTGCCCCGCGTGGGCAAGAAGGTCGCCGAGCGCCTCTGCGTCGAACTGGGCGACAAGATGAAGGAGTTCGCCGGGGCCGACGCGTCGAGCGACGGCCCCGCGCTCGACGGCGGCGCGGCGGATGCCGTGCGCGCGCTGGTGTCGCTGGGCTACTCGCCCGGCGATGCCGAGCGCGCGGTGCGGAAGGTGGTGGAACGCACGCCGCCGGCGGCGAAGCAGACCGCGGAGCTGGTGCGGGCTGGCCTGGCGGAATTGCAGAAGCGTTAACTTCGGCCTACGATGTCCCGCGCCGAAATCACCACTCCTGAAGTGCTCACGGAAGAGTCCGTGGTCGAGCTCAAGCTCCGGCCGCAGCGCCTCGCCGAGTTTATCGGGCAGGCGAAACTCAAGGACGGGCTCGACATCGCGATCCAGGCCGCGTTGGGCCGCCGCGAGCCGCTGGATCACACGCTGTTCCATGGGCCGCCCGGACTGGGCAAGACGACGCTCGCGGAGCTGATCGCGCGCGAGCTGGGCGTGAACATCCACACGACGTCGGGGCCTGCACTGGAGAAGCCGGCCGACCTCGTCGGCACGCTGACGAACCTGCGCCCCGGCGACATCCTGTTCATTGACGAGATCCACCGACTCAGGCCGATCATCGAGGAGTTCCTCTATCCGGCGATGGAGGACTTCAAGATTGACATCCGCCTCTCGGATGGCCCGCACGCGCAGACCGTGACGATGACGATCGAGCGCTTCACGCTGATCGGCGCGACGACGCGGTTCGGCTTGCTGACGGCGCCGATGCGTGCACGGTTCGGCCTCACGATGCGCCTCGATTTCTACCCGACGGCCGACCTTGAGGAGATCGTCCGGCGCACGGCCGCGGTGCTCAAGGTGGACCTTCACGACGGCGGCGCGCACGAACTCGCCCGGCGGTCGCGCGGGACGCCGCGGATCGCGAATCGCCTGCTCAGGCGTGTGCGCGACTACGCGCAGGTCCGCGCGAACGGAGTGATCTCGCCTTCGGTGGCGAGCGACGCACTGGCGATGCTGGACGTGGACGATTTCGGGCTGGACGACATGGACGCGCGGATCGTGAAGACGATCATCGAGAAGTTCGATGGCGGCCCGGTGGGCGTCCAATCGCTCGCCGCCGCGCTGGGCGAGGATCCCGGCACGATCGAAGAGGTGTACGAGCCGTTCCTTGTGCAGAACGGCCTGCTGCACCGGACGGCGAGAGGTCGTGTCGCCTCGCCGCAGGCGTACCGGCATTTCGGGTATTCGGTGCCTGCGAACACCCAGGGGGCGCAAGCGCCCGGAGCACAAACCGAGCTGCTCTGACGGCGACTGGCGGCACACCGCCCTGCCGGCCGACGCGTTCGTCCCACGCCGATGCCACGCAAGTACACGCTCTCGGATTTCCAGTACGAGCTCCCGCCCGAGCTGATCGCCCAGGCACCACTCGCTGAGCGCGATGCGAGCCGCCTCATGGTTGTCGAGCGCTCTACGGGCAAGATCACGCACGCGAACTTCCGCGACCTCGCGACGCTTGTTGCGGCCGGCGACGTGCTGGTGCGCAACACGACCGCCGTGTTCCCCGCTCGCCTCCTGGGCCGCCGCGACTCTGGCGCGCCGGCCGAGGTGTTCCTCCTGAAGTCGCTCGGCAACGACCGATGGGAAGCGATGGTCCAGCCCGGCGACAAGCTGCGTCCCGGCCGCCATGTGAACTTCGCGCCCGGCTTTGACGCGGAAGTGCTGGAAACCACGCCCCAACGAACCCGCATTGTGCGCCTGATCGCGGACGATGTGGCGCGCGCGATCGACGCGCACGGCCACATCCCGCTCCCGCCGTATATCGCGCGTGCGGACAGCGCGGACGACGCCTCGCGCTACCAGACCGTGTACGCGAGCGAACGCGGTTCCGTCGCGGCGCCGACGGCCGGCCTCCACTTCACGCCCGCCGTGCTCGACGCGATCGCGGCGCGCGGCGCGACGTTCGCGGATGTGCTGCTGCATGTCGGCGCAGGGACGTTCAAGCCCGTGCGCACCGAACGACTCGACGATCACGTGATGCACCGCGAATGGTGCGTGGTCTCCGAAGACGCGGCGGCGCGCGTGAACGCCGCGCGCGACGCCGGGCGCGCCGTGTGGGCAATCGGGACCACGAGCCTCCGGACGCTCGAGTCGGCGATGGGCACCGGCACGCGCGTTTCGCCGACCAGCGGCGAGACGGACCTGTTCATCCGGCCCCCGACGACGATTCGCTCCGTGGACCGGCTCGTGACCAACTTTCACCTGCCCGGCTCGACGCTCCTCATGCTGATCTGCGCGTTTGCCGGATACGACCTGGCCATGCGCGCCTACGCCGAGGCGATCCGCGAACGGTACCGGTTCTACTCCTACGGCGATGCCATGGTGATCCTCTGACGGCTTTCAGTTTCTCGATTCATGCGACCGAAGGCCGCGCGCGCGCGGGCACCTTCGTGACCCCGCACGGGCCGGTGGAGACGCCGATCTTCATGCCGGTCGGGACGCTCGCGACCGTGAAGGCGCTCGACCCGCGCGACCTTCGCGAGGCGCACGCGCAGATGATCCTCGCCAACGCCTATCACCTGCACCTCCGGCCGGGCGACGACCTGATCGCGGAGATGGGCGGGCTGCACGAGTTCATGGCGTGGCGCGGTCCTATCCTGACGGACTCCGGCGGATTCCAGGTGTTTTCGCTCGCGGCGCTGAACGACGTGAACGAAGATGGCGTGACATTCCGGTCGCACATTGACGGCTCGTCACGGCACTTCACGCCGGAATCGGTGATGGGGATCGAGCACCGGCTCGGCGCCGACGTGATCATGCAGTTCGACCATGTCGTGCCCGGCCAGAGCGACCGCGGCGCCGCGCATGACGCGAGCGAGCGCAGCATCCGGTGGCTGGAGCGCTGCCGGGTGGAGTTCGACCGCCTCACGGCCGGCGGACCCGCGCGGCAGGCGCTCTTCCCGATCGTGCAGGGGGGCGTGTTCCCCGACCTTCGGCGCGACGCCGCCGCCCGCATTGCGGCCGCCGGCGACTGGGCCGGGACGGCGATCGGCGGCCTGTCGGTCGGCGAGGCGAAGCTGGCCATGCACGAAATGCTCGATGTCTGCGACGAGGCGCTCCCGGCGGCCGCCCCGCGCTACCTGATGGGCGTCGGGTTCCCCGAGGACCTGCTCAACGGTATTGCCCGCGGCGTGGACCTCTTCGATTGCGTCGCCCCAACCCGGATGGGACGCAACGCGGCCGCATTTACACGGGACGGCCGGCTGAACCTGCGGAACGCGACGCATCGAACGGCCGACGTGCCGCTCGACGACGCCTGCGGCTGCGCCTGCTGCCGGACGCATTCCCGCGCATATGTGCGCCACCTCGTGCAGGCCGACGAGATCCTCGCGCACCGGCTGCTCTCGATTCACAATGTACATTTCCTGATCGCGCTCACTCGCGAGGCACGCTCGCGCATCGCGGACCGGTCGTTCGCGTCGTGGAGCCAGGCCTGGCTCGACCGCTATCACTCCGACTCTCCATCACCGTGACGTCAAACCTGTTCTTCCTCCTCCAGGCCCCCGCCGCCGGCGGTTCGGGCGGCTCGATGTTCTTCCTGATCCAGATGGTCGTGATCGTGGCCATCTTCTACTTCATCGTCATCCGCCCGCAACGGAAGCAGCAGCGCGAACTCGAGGCGCAGCTCACGGCCCTGGCGAAAGGCGATACGATCATCACGGCCGGCGGGCTGGTGGGTGAAGTCGTCCACATCAAGGACACCTACGTGGACGGCAAGTCGGCGCCCGGCATGTCCGATCACGTCACGGTGAAGTCTGGTGAGTCGAAGGTTGTAGTCGAGCGCGGTCGTATCACCCGCGTGGACAAGGCCGGCGCGAAGTAACTCGCCGTGGCAGTGCTTCCCATTCACGTGCTCGGGTCGCCCGTGCTCCGCGAGGAGACCGTGCCGATCACGACGGTGACCGACGAACTCCGCCGGCTCGCGGACGACATGTTCGAGACCATGCACGCCGCGAAGGGGGTTGGCCTCGCGGCGCCGCAGGTCGGGCGCCGTGAACGACTGGCCGTGGTCGAAGTGGAGCAGGTGCGTATCGTGCTGATCAACCCGGAGATCGTCCACCGCGAGGGCGACATCACCTGGGAAGAGGGCTGCCTCTCGATCCCGGACGTCTTCGGCGACGTGAGACGCGCCGCGAAGGTTGCCGTCCGGGCGCTCGATCGGGACGGCAAGCCGTTTGAAATCGAGGGCACGGAGCTGCTGGGTGTCTGCCTGCAGCACGAGATCGACCACCTGCACGGCCGACTGTTCATCGACCACCTGAGCTTCCTCAAGAAGCGGAAGGCGCTCGCCGCGTGGGATGACGAAAAGGCGAAGTACCCGGCCTTCATTCGCGACCTCGCGCTCGAGGTGGACACGGCCGACCGGAACGACTGATGCGCGTGCTGTTCTGGGGCACGCCGGAGTTCGCGGTGCCGCCACTGCGCGCACTGATCGCGGCCGGTCACGACATCGTCGGCGTGGTCACGCAGCCGGACCGCCCGCGTGAGCGCGGCGGGCGGAGCCGCTCGGTGCTCGATGCGTCGCCGGTAAAGCGCGTGGCCGTCGAAGCCGGCATCGGCCTGCTCCAGCCGGAGCGACCGCGCGGCGATGAGTTCCTCGCAGCGCTCCGCGCGCTCCGTCCCGATGTATCCGTCGTCGTCGCCTACGGGCACATCCTCAGGCAGGATGTCATAGATGTCCCGCGACTCGGCACGTTCAACATCCACGCCTCGTTGCTGCCGGCGTACCGTGGCGCAGCGCCAATCCAGGCGGCCATTCGCGATGGCCAGGCCGAGACCGGCGTGACGATCATGCGGTTGGTTCTGCGGATGGATGCGGGGCCGATCCTGCTTGCGCGGTCGCTGCCGATCTCGGCTGATGACACCGCCGGTACGCTCGAGCCACGTCTGGCCGAGCTCGGCGCGCAGGCCATTGTCGAGCTGCTGGGGCAGGTCGCCGCCGGCTCAGCGAGCGAGACCCCGCAGGACGAGGCGGCCGCGACGTACGTGAAGAAGATCACGCGTGAGGACGCCGAACTCGTGTGGGAGCGCCCGGCGGTGCAGGTCGCGTGTGCGATCCGGGCCTACGACCCGAAGCCGGGTGCGTGGACGGCTGCGGCGACCGGCGAGGTGCGCCTGTACGGCGCTGCGCCAGTTGACCCGCCAGCGGCGCCTGCGGGCGGCGCTGCCGCGCCCGGGACGATCCTGGCGGTGGATGGCCCGGCGATGCTCGTGGCGTGCGGCAGCGGGGCTGTCAGGGTGTCCGAGGTGCATGCCGCGGGCCGGAAGCGACAGACGGCGGCGGAGTGGCTGCGTGGCCGGGGGGCGGCGGTGGGAGACCGACTCGGCCACTCCGGGCCGGCGTCGTAGGCGGAAAGCCGAAGGGCGCGGACCCGGTGTCGGGTGCCGCGCCCTTGGGCGCCTGCGTTACGACGGTGTCCTACGGTTGGTAGAGTACTCGCGCCGGCGTGAGGGTCGGGTTGTTGCTCCCAGACGTTCCGAGTCCAAGCTGACCATACACGTTGTCGCCCCAGCAGTACACGGTGCCGATCGAGGAGCTGGGACCAGTCGGAGTGCCGATCGCAGCCGCGACAGCGCACGTGTGAAGTTCGCCGACCGAGATCGAGCGGAACACCAGTCCGCCGCTCACCGCCACTGGCGTCGCGCTGTTCGTGCGGAGCCCGTTGCCAAGCTGACCGTAATCGTTTCGGCCCCAGCAATACGCAGCGCCTGCCGTCGTGAGGCCACATGTATGGAACTCGCCCGCGACGACGGTCCTCCAGGTCACGGCCCCACCAGCTGGCGCCGTGACGGCGAGTGCCGTCGAATGCGCAATGTTGTCCGCCGCGCCGTTGCCCAGTTGTCCGTAGCCGTTTGAACCCCAGCAGTATGCCGTAGTGCCGCCGACCAGCATCGCGCAGCTGTGGCTGCCGCCCGCCGTCAGCGATGTCGAGTCGAACGCCGCACCGGCGACGGGCAGCGTGATTGACGTCGGCACCGACTTGTTTACCGTCGTAGCATCGCCAACCTGCCCGGCGTTATTGAGCCCCCAGCACTGCGGCCGCTGGGATGCAACGGTACCATCGTACCGCGGCATGCCGCAGGTGTGGCTTCGTCCGGCCGACAGGCTCGAATACAGCCCGGCGCCGATTGACGCCCAGATGTTCGCACCGGTGGAGGTCGTCGTGCCGTTGCCGACCTGGCCAGTTTCATTGACGCCAGTGCAGAAGCCCTGTCCGGCGAGCGACAGATGGCAGGCATGTTCTTCGCCCACGGCCACCAGGTTCGCGGTTGCCTGACTGCCGCCCGAGGCGATGGCCTGAAGGCTGGCGACGTTGCTCGTTGCGCCGGTGATCAGGCGCCCCCAGCAGTACAGCGCGCGGGACGTCGTGATGCCGCAGAACAGGCTCTCGCCACTGGTGAGCTGGCGGAACTGTACAAAGGGCCCTGCAGTCGAGTCGGTCGCCGTGGCCGCCGGAGTCGTCGGGGCGGTCGCGCTGATCAGCGTTCCCTTGCCCAACTGCCCGACGTCGTTCAAACCCCAGCAGTACGCGCGGTTGTTCCCGGCAACGATACCGCAGGTCTGGAAGTTGCCGGCGCGCACATCAGAGAAACCGATCGTTGCGGTCGCCGAATACGTCTTGCGGGTGCCATTTGTCGTGCGGAGCCGCGCAAGCTGCGGACCCGGACGGAGGCCAAGGGTCCACGTGGTGGACGTCTGCCCGTTCGTTCCCGTCGCGGAAATAAGGGGAGACAAGCTGCCGCCACCGGTCAGTGAATCGTTCCAGACGATGGTCTCGCCGTTGATCAGGTTTCCGTACTGGTCGGTCACGCGCGCCGTGATCTGGGTCGCGAGCGCGACGCTGACAGCACCCGTCTGGGCATCGCCACCCGTGATGGTCACGACCCTGCCCGTGTCGGGCGTCGCGGTCGCCGTGAAGCCCACCGCTGCGAGGCCTGTTGCCGCCGCAGAAAGCGACTGCACGGTGGCGCCTGTCCCGAGCTTCCAACTCGCGGACGCCGTGCCGTCGGCCGCCGTCGTGTCCGTGGTGAAGCTCGCCGATCCATTCAGTACGGCCGGCGTCCAGGTGATCTTCACGCCTGAGAGGTTGTTCCCAAACGCGTCCTTCGCCTTGACCACCAGCGCCGCACCGAGCGTCCGCCCGGCGTTCGTCGTCTGGCTGTCACCACTGACGCGCGTCAAGGACGCGACCGGCCCCGTCGTGGTCGTTGCCGTGAACACGGCGCTGTCCAGCACGAAACTGTTCGCGAGAATGCCGACAAGCTTGGCCGCGCCAAGCGTCGTGCCCATGGTCCAGTTGGTTGAGACGTTGCCGTTTGCGTCGGAGATACCGGCCGCCGGGTTCGCGGAACCGCCACCGGCGCGAACGCTCCATGTCACGGTGGCGCCTTCAACCGGTTGGCCGCCCGCATCCACCACCTTCGCGCGAACCGGAAGCGACAGCGTGGATCCGATAGACGCAGTCTGCTGGTCACCGCTCACCAACCGAAGGTTCGCGGCGAAATCCTTGTTCGTCGTACCGGTCGGACCGGTGGTCGCTGCATTCGGATCGCAGGCGGTGACCAATACGGCCAGCGCCGCGCCCACAGCAGTTCCGATTCGCAAGCTTCGCTGACGGCCAGGCATCAATGCTCCGTGCGGAGAAAGTCGTCCGTAGGGGGGAACCGAATATCGCGTACCCCCGCACCGGCGGCAACGCGCGCCGAGCGGCACACCGGGTCGCCCCGAACCTGCCACGCTGCACCAGTCCAGACGGGTTGAGTGTGGCGGGGGTAACGGCGCCCCGGAGTACCGGCCTGGACGAAGGCTTGCGAGAAATGTTCGGCACTGGGTCCTCCCAGGCCTATATCTTTGACCCTCATGGAGATCGGCGCGGCAGGGGCATCGACGGGACGTGGGGCCCGCGGCGCGGTCACGCCCGCGCGGGTCACCGCCGCCGACGCCCTCGGGGCGCTCCGCAGCGGCGCTCGGCTCGACACGGCGATAGACCGGGCCGCGCTCGACCTCGACGCGAGGGACCGCCGCTGGGTCGTGGAACTGGTCATGGGCACACTGAGGCGCCGGGCCTGGCTGGACGCCGTGCTCGAATCGCGGGTGCGCGGCGGGTGCGTTCGCCTCGATCCCGACGTGCTCGACCTGCTCCGCGCCGGCCTGTACCAGTTGCTGTTCATGCACAGCGTTCCGGCGTATGCGGCGATCGCCCAGACGGTTGAACTCGTGAAGGAGCGGCATGGCATCGGCGCGAGCAGGCTGGCCAATGCCGTGCTTCGGCGCGCGGAGCGGGAGCGCGACAACCTCGCGCCGCCTGTCCCCGCGGACCCGCTCGACGCAATGTCCCTCGAGTTTTCCCACCCGCGCTGGCTCGTCGCTCGGTGGCTGGCGCGTTGGGGAGCCGACGCCACGCGCGCCCTCCTTGCGGCGAACAACAACGAGGCGCACACGATCGTCCGCCCGTTCGGCGTGGTCGCCGAGCAACTCGAATCCATGCTGGATTCGGCCGGCGTCGCCGCCCACGACATTCCGCTCTCGCCGGGCAGCTTCGCGCTGCCGCACGGGGTCGCGCTCGCCGGGCTTGGCGCGTTCCAGCAGGGCCGCTGCTTCGTCCAGGACCCCGCCGCGACACTGGTCGTGCGGTACGCGGCGATTCCCGCTCCCAGTACGGTGCTGGACCTTTGCGCTGCGCCGGGCGGGAAGTCCTTCGAGTTGGCGCAGTCCGTGCGGACCGTGATCGCCGCGGACAGCGTCTGGACGCGGCTTGGGCGGGTCGCCGATTCGCGGCAAAGACTCGATGCGACCAACGTGTGGCCGGTGGTTTCTGACGCGCGATTTCCCGCCTTCCGCCCTGCGGACGCGGTCCTGCTCGATGCCCCGTGCACCGGCACCGGCACGTTTCGACGGCACCCGGACGCCCGGTGGCGACTCAAGACCAGCGACCTCGCGGTCATGGGCGCAGCGCAACGCTCGCTGCTGCGCGCGGCCGCCGGCGTCGTGAAACCGGGCGGCCTGCTGATCTACAGCACCTGTTCCCTGGAAACCGAGGAGAACGACGCGCAAGTGGAGACCTTCCTCGCCGAGCATCCCGACTTCTCGCTCGAACCACCGCCGGCTGGCACCGTACCGGACCACACGCTGGACGCGGGCCGCCTCCGCGTGCTTCCCCAGGTCCACGGCGCCGATGGTGCGTTCGCCGCGCGACTCCGCCGGAAGGGCGCATGAGCGCAGCACGCGTACGCATCGCACCGTCGCTGCTTTCGGCAGACTTCGGGCGGCTCGCGGAGCAGCTCGCCGAGCTTGAGGCCGGCGGCGCGGATTGGCTGCATGTGGACGTGATGGACGGCGTGCTTGTGCCGAACCTGACGTTTGGCGCGAAAGTGATCGAGACCTGCCGCCGACTGACCAAGCTGCCGCTCGACGTGCACCTGATGGTCGTCGAACCCGAGAACTACTTCGATTCGTTCGCGGGCGCCGGTGCGACGGTGCTGACCATTCACGCCGAGGCGGCGCCACACCTGCATCGCCACCTGGCCCGCATTCGTGAACTCGGGTGCAAGGCCGGAGTCGCGATCAACCCGGCAACTTCGTTGGAGGCGGTGCGAGAAGCGGTGCCGGAACTCGACCTGCTGCTCGTCATGACGGTCAACCCCGGATTCGGCGGACAGCAGTTCATCGCGCCCATGGTCGGGAAGATCGAGCGAGCCCGCGCGATGCTCGATGACGCCAGGAGCGCGGCGGTCCTCGAAGTGGACGGCGGCATCGCGCGAACAACGATCGCGCCGTGCTGGCGAGCGGGCGCCGACGCATTCGTTGCCGGCAACGCCGTGTTCAGCGCGCCGAACATCGGCGCCGAGGTGCGCACGCTGCGCGCGCTGTGTGCAGACCAGGCCTGAGGAACAGGACGTGAGTACGACTCGACAGTGGATGCTGGTTGTCGGCATCGTGGTGATCGCCGCCGTCGCGCTCACGATCCGCACTGGGAACGCGGGCGATTCCGGCCCGCTCAAGCCGGGCTCCGCGGCGCCGGCGTTCGCCGCGACGACGCTCCCGGACTCCGGCGCGGCAGCCGCCATCAAGGGAATCGCGGACTACCGCGGCCGCCCGGTGCTCCTGAATATCTGGGCGACGTGGTGCAATCCGTGCCGCGAGGAGATGCCGCGGATCCAGCGCCTGCACACCGAGCTGGGTCCCTCAGGCCTCGCGATCGTCGCCGTGAGCATCGACAACCCCGGCATGGCCGGCGCGATTCGTTCGTTTCGCGACGAGATGGGGCTCTCGTTCGAGATCCTCTACGATGAGAGCGGAAAGATCCGCGACCAGTACCAGACCGCGGGCGTGCCCGAGACATTCATTATTGACCGCGACGGCGTGATCCGGCGGCGGATGATTGGCGCGTCGTGGACCGAGAACGACGTTCGCCCGCTGTTGCAGTCGCTCGTCGCCGACAGCGCGCGCTAACCGGACACCGCTCGTGCGTGTGCTGGGCATCGAAACGTCGTGCGACGAAACCTCTGCGGCGGTAGTCGAGGGCGACGAGGCCGGTGCGTCGCTGCGCTCGCTGGTCATCCTGTCGCAGGACGTGCACCGGATCTTCGGCGGTGTGGTACCCGAGCTGGCTTCGCGCGCGCACGTCACCGCGCTCCCCGCCGTGACGCGACAGGCGCTCGCGGATGCCGGACTCGGCATGGACCAGGTTGACGCGATTGCCGTCACCAATGCGCCGGGACTCGTCGGCGCGCTTCTCGTCGGGGTCGCGTTCGCGAAGGGGCTCGCGGCGCCGCGCGGAATCCCGGTGCTCGGCGTGCATCATATGGAAGGCCACCTGTTCGGGACCGAACTCGAGGACCCTGCAGCGAAGCCGCCGTTCACGGCCCTGCTGGTGAGTGGTGGTCACACGCTGCTCATCGATGTCACCGAGTGGGGCACGTACCGACTGCTTGGTTCGACGCGCGACGACGCGGCGGGCGAGGCCTTCGACAAGGTGGCCAAGCTGCTCGGCCTCCCGTACCCCGGCGGCCGCCCGATCGAACAGCTTGCGGCCACCGCCACGAACGCAGGGCCGCGGTTTGCGCGCCCCATGCTGCACGGCGGCCAGCGGCCGGGCGACGCGGACTACTACGACGTGTCCTTCAGCGGGTTGAAGACGGCGGTGCTGCACGCGGTCCGCGACGCCGAGTCGCGGCAGGCGCTCGACGCCGAGCGTGCGGCGATCGCGCGGGCCTTCCAGGACGCGTTGATTGATACGCTCGCGGCGAAGGTCGCGCGCGCCGCACAGGCGTTTGGTCGGACGCGCGTCGTGCTGGGCGGCGGCGTCGCGTGCAATCGATCGCTCGTCGCAGGGATCACGACGGCCGTGCGCGACGCGATGGGCGCGGCGTGCGCGGTACATGCGCCGTCGCCTCGCATTGCGACCGACAACGCCGCCATGATCGCCCGGGCGGGGCTGTTCCGACTGCTCCGGGGCGAACGCAGCGACGCGGCGCTCAATGCGTTTGCCACACTCCCGATCCCGGGCCTCGTACCGCATTCGGCGTCCGCCGCGTAGGATTCGCTCGTGCAAGACACCATGACATCCATCGTTCACCAGCCCTTCGCGTTCGACCTGGGGCCGCTGCCTCTCACTGGGTTCGGCATTGCCATGCTGGGCGCGTTCCTGATCGGGCAGATTGTGGCGCAATCGGAACTGACGCGCCGCGGCCACGACGGCGACGTCATGGGTGACATCGTGATCGCCGCGGTGATCGGCGGGCTGCTCGGCGGCAAGGTGTACTACGCGATCCTCACCGGCGACGCGGCGTCGCTCGCAGGCCGCGCCGGTTTCGTGTTCTGGGGCGGGTTGATGGGCGGCGTGCTCGCGTGCTTCGCGTGGATCCGGTTCAAGAAGCTCAGTTGGGCGCAGATCAGCGATGCCAGCGCGATCGGGCTCGCGGCAGCGTACGCCGTCGGGCGGAGCGGCTGCTGGGCGGTCGGCGACGACTATGGCCGCGCGTGGGCGAGCCGTTTCGCCGTGAAGTTCCCGGCAGGCGCACCGCCTTCGACGGTGCAGAACATGATCGGATCGTTCGGCCAGTCGGACCTCGCCGGCCGGCCGATGAATGAAGTAGTGGCGGTGTACCCGACGCAGTTGTTCGAGGTCGCCATGGGCGTCGGGATGTTCCTCGTCCTCTGGCGGCTCCGGGACCACAAGCATGCGGCGGGCTGGCTTTTCGGCGCGTACTGCGTGCTGGCCGGGCTTGAGCGAATCGCGGTGGAGTTCTTCCGCGCGAAGGATGACCAGCTACTCGGCCCGTTCACGCTCGCCCAAGGCTTCGGGTTCGCGTTCCTCATCGGCGGCCTGCTCTGGATGCAGGCCCGGCGCACTGTCGGAAACAATGCGCCGGGGATCTACGCACGCCGCTGAGTCAGCGGCGCCCTACGGGTTGAGCCAGTAGCTGAGCTTCACCAGGAACGTGTTCTGCGGGTGGAGCCCGAACAGGTCGCGGGGATCGCGCCCGAAATCGAAGTTGGTCGCGACCGCGTCGTATGCCTCGCGGCCCTGCTGCCAGACGAGGAACAGCGCTGAGCCGGGCATGTACTCCCAGCGGAGCACGGTGTTGGACCTGAACTGCCGGAAGTTGAATCCACCCGGGTCGCCGCCGTTGTACGGGACGTAGCGTTCCGTGAACGACGCCGCGCGCGACCGGCCGAGCTGTTTCCAGTCGGAATACGTCCCGGTCGTGACGAACGGCTGCGCGTAGAACTGCAGCGTGAGCTCCGGTGTCGCCGTGAGGTTGAGTCGCGTCGTGACGCCCAGGGTCGTCTGCTTCAGCTTCGCGAACGTGTAGTGGGTCGTGTCGGACCCGATCACGCCGTAGTTGCCGCGCCACTGCGTCGCATCCGTGCCCTTGGAGAGGTTCATCCCGAGTTCCGCGGAGAAGCGGCTCGAGGCCCGCATGTTCACCGACGGGTTCACCCACACATGATGCGAACGTCCGGCATCGCCGCGTGCGCCGCCAAAGAAGACGTTGGGCGTGTACCACTTGCGCTGGTCGCCGTCCACGCCGGCCCAGAAGTTCATGCTCGGTGAGTTGCGCACGGCCGGCCCACCACGCGCGCGGCGATCGTCGTACGTGGCTTCGATGTTGTTGAGGTTGATCCCCAGGTGCGCCCACATCGTGTTCTTGAACTGCACATGGCCGTTCACGTTGCCGCCGGAATACACCGGCAGCCCGTTGGTTGTCCAGCCACGATAGTGATTGAAGTTCAGGAAGCCCATGCGGTACCACGGGCCCGGACGCTGCCACGCCACCTGATACCACGCCGAGGCGTTCTGCTGGTCGGCGCGCGACTGGAATCCGACGTCGTTCATCTCGAAGCCGGGGCTGGTCCGATCGTAGTTCACGCTGAAGCGCGTCATCCCGCCGCCGAACTTGCTGAACGACACGGCCTCCCAATCGCCGGTGAGCGACGTGCGGTTGGGGTCGTAGCGGAGCCCGGCATCCGGACGCTGGTACTGATGCACGCTGCTGCGTTGCGTCGAGGCAATCGCGGCGGCTGATCCGGCGACGCGCGACACCGCCACGAACCCGCGCAACTCATAGTTGTTGCTCCACAGCCGACGGCGCCCGTCAATGCCCCCGGTGTAGGCACTGGAACGCAAGTATGGCTCGCTCCAGGAGTCAAGCGAGCGGTCCGTCGCGGTGAACACCGCGCCGATGTCGCCCTGCCCCCTGCCGAACTCCTGTCGCACGCGCGCAACGCCATAGTTGGTGCGCGGCTCGAGCGTCTTTCCGCCCGGCCCCGAGACGCCCTCGGTCATCGCATCCATGACGCCGATCGACAGGCCGTTCGCGAACCGGCCGCTCAACTTCGTGGCGCCGAGGATCCGCGTCGCGGTCGGGCTCGAGGCGTCGCCATACCGACCGGCGAGCTGCGGCGCGCGACCGATGCGCCGCGAGTAGAACAGCGACGGGCAGCCAGCGTCGTCCCCGCCGTCGCCGCAGTTCGGCCCGAACTGGTAGATCCCGGCGCCCTCGATGAAGAACGGACGACGCTCAGAGTAGAACTGCTCGAACGCCGAGAGGTTCAGCACGGCGGGGTCGGCCTCGACTTGACCGAAGTCCGGGTTCATCGTGGCGTCGAGCGTCAGGTTGGAGGCCAGCCCGATCTTCGCGTCGCCACCGATCGTCTTGTCGCTCGGCATGCCCCACTTGTTGCCGCTGAGGCGCGAGAAGGTCTTGCCCACGAGGTAGGGCGTGAACTCCATGCGGCGCGGTTCGGGGATGTCGCTGATCCCGACGAGCACGCCGGCCTGCGAGACGTACCCTTGTCGGTTGCGCTGATACAACGGCCAGGAAATGCGCTGCCGCGTGCGCGCGACGTCACGAACGGCCAGGAGGCCGAACGTCTTTTCCTTTTCGCCGTTGAATCGAATCTGGCTGAACGGGATGCGGAACTCCGCGACCCAACCATGCTCGTCGATCGAGGTGCCCACGTCCCACACCGCGTCCCAGCTGGGATCCTCGATCTGGTCGTTATAGACGTAGAAGTCCCGCTTCACGCCCGCCGGGTTGGTGATGAACTGGTAGGCCGTGCGGCCATCGTGGTACGAGTCGATCACCAGCTTCAGTTGCTCGCTTTCGGTGCGTGTGTCGCGACGCGAAAGCAGCGAGATGATGCTGTCCGGCGCCGGATCGTGCATCCGGCCGAGGACATAGAGGTACCTGTCGTCATAGAGTACGCGCAGTTCCGTCTTGAAGCGCAGATCGGCGCCGGGGTTCGGTTCGTACTCAAGGAAATCACTGATGAGCGGCGCGTCGCGCCACGCCGCGTCGGTGTCTTTCCCATCAATGACCGGTGCGGTCGCGGTCCGCATGGCCGTGCCGCGCAGGGGTTCGGCCGGCGAGGTCGCGCGGGTGCGCGACGCGGGCGGCGTCGCGCCGGCGAGGGACTGTTGGGCACCGACGGCCGATGCGGCGGCGGTCGCGGTGACGGCGGCGCACACAAACACCCGAAACTGTCTTCGCATGTCTGACCTGGGGCAACGGGACGCGGCGGGGGCAACGCGTCGTGCGCTGGCGAATCAGCTACGGGTATTGGACACCGCAGGGTTTCGAATCGTTGTGAGCGACCTACGTGTGTCGTTTCGTGCCGTCATGCTCGACCTCACGTTCGAGCGACGTCACGCGGTCCTGCAGGCGCTTCGCGGTCACCTGCAGCTCGGCAAGCCGCGCAGCGACCTCTGGCGGTACCGCCTCACCGGCCGCCTCGGAGCGATCCGGCTCGGCAGCGGCCTCGACGGCGGCCTGTCGCAGCGGCGGCGTGAGGAACGTGCGCCAGATCGCGAACAGCAGGAGCGCCACCAACAGGCCCTGCGCCAGCAGCGTCTCGACCGTGGGGTACACGCCGAGGATATCCACGTGGGGCCCGGCGGGCACGAGCGTGCGCGACATCGCGCCGCCTTCCTGCAGTTCCTTGACGCCCTTGCCGGCGAACACGAGCGCCATCCAGTAGAGCAAGCCGCTCGTCACGCCGAAGAACGGCCGGAGCGGGATGCGAATCCCGAACTGGTAGAACAGCGTGAAGATCACGGCCAGCAGCGCGCCACCGGCCGCGATACCGCCGACGATTGCGGGAAGCGCGCCGCTGCTCCGCGCGGCCAGGGCCTGGAAGAAGAGCGCCGTTTCCGCGCCCTCCCGGAACACCGCAAGGAACGCGACGAACCCGAGCGCCGTCGAGCCCCCGCGATCAAGCGCATCGGAAACCTTGGCGCGAATGAACTGCTGCCACTTCTCGCCCTCAACCTTTGAGAGCAGCCAGTAGCTCACGGAGAACAGCACCACGACCGCGACGAGCATGGTCGCGCCTTCGATGACTTCGCGACTCGCCGCCGCGTTCGCGAGCATCGTGCGCAGGATCACGGCGAGCACGGCGCTGGCCACAAGCCCCGCGCCGACGCCGATCCAGATTTCGCGCAGCCGCCTGCGGTTGCCGGTCTTGATCAGGAAGGCGACGATCGCGCCGACCACCAGGATCGCCTCGAACCCTTCGCGCAGGATGATCAGCAAGGACTCGACGAACGTGCCCCAGCCCGCCGCCATCGGCGCCGTCAGCTCGAGCACGGCGGGCATGCCGAGTTCGATCTCCGTGCGAATGCGGTCCGCCGCCGCGGCGTCGCCGGCCTTGACCGCGCTGTGCAGGTCGGCGAAATGGCGTTCGAGGCGGGCGACGAGCGCGGGATCGCGCAGCCGCGCGTTCGACTCCAGCGGCTCGAACGCGATGTACGCATCGAAGGCGTGATCCGCCGCTTCGACGCGCCGTCCGCTCCGAGTCGCGACGACGGCCGCGTCCACGATGCCGAGCACGCGACGGGCCACCGCGCGGGGTTCGTCGCTCGCGCCACTGGCGGGCGTCGGCGCCACGATGGCATCCGCCCGGAGCGCCGCGACGATCGCATCCGCCTCCGACGCACTCACCGGCGCGGCAGCCGGCACGCCGCTCGCCGGATCGCCGGACCGCAGCATCGCGACCAGGTCCGCGTCGCTCCGCTGCGCCAGCCAGCCAAACTGCCGCGCGGATGTCGTGGAATCGCAATCCGCGCAGACCCGCGCCACCACGTGGCGGCCGCGTGCGCGCTCCGCATCGGTTGAACGAAGCGAGTTTACGTACGCCACGACGTTCCACCGGTCGTCGGTCGAAAGCGAATCCGACCAGCCGCGCATCGCCGTGCCCTGGATCCCGACGCTGACGATCCGGTACGTGAGCGCCGGCGTTGCGTCACGCATGATCTCATGCGTCCCGATCGCCGGCGGCGCCAGTGCATTGGCCGGCGCTCCGCGCGGGAGTGCCGTTCCTTCACCGCGAAGCCCGTGACAGGCGGCGCACGACCGGTCGTAGATCGCCTTGCCGCGGGCCAGGTTGATCGGGCCACTCGGGAGGTCCAGCGCCCCGTCGGCCCCGAGCGCGGTCACAAAACCCGCGTAGAGCACACGCACCGAATCCGGGCGTGCCCGCGCCGATGTCGCAGCGAGCATGCCCGAGATCGCCTCGCGAACCGCCGGAGCTGTGGGCGACGTCAGGCGGTTCGAGACTTCCAGCGCTTCGCGCAGGAACCCCGTGGCCTCGTCAACCTCGAGCTGGGCGAACACCCGCCCGTTCGCATCCACTCCCTTTCCGTATTCCTCAACGGCAACGCCGACAATCGCAGACAAGCGCTTGCCGACCGT
The DNA here is from genome assembly GCA_016874035.1 of Gemmatimonadota bacterium. Classification (GTDB taxonomy): domain Bacteria; phylum Gemmatimonadota; class Gemmatimonadetes; order Gemmatimonadales; family Gemmatimonadaceae; genus Fen-1231. The sequence goes on along the minus strand of VGVM01000010.1, from coordinate 11,047 downwards.
CTCCTGAGCCTGCGCCGGAAGCGATCCCAAAAGTGCCGTAACCGCAATGAATACAGCGCGTTGCGCGTATCGGGGCATATTCCTGACTAAAATACTCGGGAATGGTTTCCGGCCGCTAGTCTTCACCTGATTCGAGCACGACCACAGCCCCGGCTGTCCGGTCGGTGTGCGTCAGCGAGAGGTGGGTCCGGCCGACGCGCAGCACAGTGGCCCGGACGGCGGCTCGTCCGTGGAAGCTGAGCGACGGGCTTCGCCCATCGTGCGAAACGACTTCGACCTCGCGCCATCCGATCAGCCGGGCGTCGTCGGTGCCGGACAGTGCCTTGAAGGCGGCTTCCTTCGCCGCGACGCGTGCGGCGAGGTGCATGGCAGGTCTTGCGCGGCCGCGCGCGTACGCCAGCTCGGCATCGGTGAACAGCCGCTCGAGCGCGCGCGTTCCCTTGCCGTCGAGCATCCGCTCCAGCCGGGCGATCTCGATCAGGTCAATGCCGACCCCGATCACCATCAGCCGCGCCGGGTCACGAAGAGCTTCAGCTGGACCGACTTGCCTCCGGCTCGCGCGACCACGAGGTACACACCATTCGGGTGACGTCCCGACTCGACGTTCCAGATTGGCACCACACCCCCGCGCACAGGACCGCGCCAGACGATTCGACCGGCAAAGTCGAGGGCGACAATCTCGCCGTCCGCGGCGCCGAACGGCCACGCGAAGCTGACGGTCGCGCTCCGTACGGGATTCTCGCTTGGCGCCAATTCCGCCGTCGCCGCGACGGGCCCTGAGGTCACGGCGGCGTGCCCGACAATCGCGATCTCATCGAGCCGCCACGGCATCCCGGAAGACACGAAGCGGAATGCGATGGACTTCCCTGCCACGCCGCCAACGGTCACGCGATCGGGATAGAACACCGGGGCGGAACCGCGCTGCACCAGGATCGTGCTCCAGCTCGAGCCGGCGTCGGTGCTGAGTTCGAGCCGACCGGACGGAGTCGGGGTGAAGCCGCTTCCGGAGTGCATCGTCCAGTAGGCGACCGTGACGGTATCAATAGTTGTTGGAACGGCGATCGTTGGCGAGCGCAGGGTGCCTGAGGTTCCGAACCACGAGTTGCGGCCCGCGACGCGAAAGACCGAGTCGCGGCTGAAACCCTGCAGTTGCCACGTGTCGTCTATCGCCTCGGCGCCGCCGATGTTGAGCACCCGGAAGTTCGCATTGAGCCCGGATCCTGAGATCGTGAACGCGGCCGGCCGCGGGATCGGGGCCGACGTGATGCGGCGCGTGTACTTGCCGCCGGCCGCGCTGTCCACGCGAAACGATACGTTGTTCCCGATCCGCACCCCGGCGCCGACGGCGTCACGAGCCGGGAGGATCGCGCGAATCTCGGGCGAAGCAGATTCCAGCGTCAGGCGGGGCACGTCGCGCTGCGTGACCGGCCCCCGGAAGCTCACCGGATCGCGCGCCGCATCGAGCAGGTCGAGCGCAAACGGCAGGTTGTCCTGGAACACACGCTCCAGCATGGCCTCGTCATCGGGAAACTCGAAGCCGTACAGCGTGCTTCCGGTGTACCCGCTCGTGAGTTCCGTCGTGAACGCGAGCGTCCCGAACCGTGCCGATGCGTAGTCCGTGTATTCCCCGTTGGTCGTGTAGAGCTGCCAGCCGGGCGACGGCGCGTACACCGTGCGGTTGGTACCCGGCACGCGATCGCTCACGGCGCTGCGCAAATGCGTGCCGGCGAGGGCCTGGTACACGGGCAGGTCGGCCGGAAGCGCGCCGTACACCTGGCCGGGCGGGTACAGCAGCAGCCCTGAGTACGTGTGATAGCTGATCGCCACCACGGGCGGGTACTTCACATGAAAGGCCTCGATGTTTCGCGTCTCGATCTCGGACGCCGCCGTAGCGCCGCGGAAGATGTCCGACCTCGGGTCGGGCGAGGATCCCTGGTTGTCGAGGCCCCAGCTCACCGAGTGGTTGCGATTCATGTCGGCGCCCGTGGCGCCGAGCGACTGCGGCGAGCGGGTCTTCCGCCACAGCCGTTCAGTGGAGAACGTGTACTGGTAGCCGTCCGGGTTTGCGACGGGAATGACCCAGATGTCGCGCGCCGCCACCAGCGAGTCGCGCCGCGCATCCGTGCCTGGGGGCGCGGCGAGCCAGCGGATCAGTCGCAACGCCGTCTCGGTCGCCGCCCACTCGCGCGCATGGTACGTCGCGAGGAACAGCGCGTTCGGCCGCTGCGGACTTTCGCCGCGCGGGCCGATCTTCACGGCCAGCATCGGGCGCCCTTCAAAGCTGCGCCCGATCGTGTCCACGCTCACGCGCGGGTTGTTCGCCGCAAGCGAATCGATCCAGAAGCGCACGCCGCGAACGGGATCGTCGAAGCTCCGATACACGGTCGTCGCGGTGGCGGCATTGGCGAGCCGCGCGCCGAGCGGCGAGCGGATCTCCTCGACTCGCGCGCCCCGGGCCGCAAGCCGTGCGCGGTCGTAGGGGTCCGCGACGACGATCAGCGATCCGGGTTCCTGTCCAACCACATCGAAGCCCGCGGCCGTCAGCGAGTCGGCGCTCGCCCCGACCACGCGCACCATGGTTCGCTGCGCCTCCGCGGGCGGCGCCGCGGCCGCGAGCACCGAGACGAACACGAACGCGAGCGCGCCGACCGTCCGACCGCCCGCACGCGACGGCACCTCCACACCCGGCGATTTCCCGCCTGGCCCTGCCACATCCACCGCGATGAAGTACCATGCGTCGGCTTCGTTCCAGGCCCGCTGCACCGCCTCGCACCAGGCGTGCCATCGCTGTGGGCGTTCCGCGCGGCTCGAGCCGCGAAATGCGCTCGTGGCCTCGCCGATCGCCGTGAACGCATCGAAGAGTGGCGCGGCGGCCTGCTCGAGCGTGGCGCATGCCCCGCGGTGGTCGGCGGTGTCCGGCTTGTAGCGCGCAGCGACAATCCGCGGGATCGCATCCGTGACGCCCCGCACAAGGCGCTGCGCGTCGAACGCGGCCAGGGCACCGTCGCTGCTGGAAACGCGGGACGCCGCACGCCGTGCGACGAGGAGCGGCGCGAACACGAGGTCGTGCGTCGCGGTGCCGAGCGCCGTCATCGAGGCGAATCCACGCAACGACCGCGTGAACTCCGGAACTTCCAGCGCCCCGTCCGCGTCAGTCACGGAGGATCGCCGCCAGTGCGCTCGCCGTGTCGGCAAGATCTTCCATGACGTGGTCCGCGCCGGCCTCCGTCAGCACGTCAACGGTGAAGCTGCCGGTGGCCACGGCCAGCGTACGCGCGCCGATCGCCTGTGCGCACGCGATATCGGCGGGCGTGTCGCCGATAACGACGCAATCGCGTGCGGCGACATCGCGTCCGACGTGCGCGCTGGCCCGTTCGCGCGCGATCCCGGCCAGCACGGGCCGTTCCTCGTGATCGCTGCCGTACGCGCCGAACGCGAAGCGTGCGGGATCAATGCCACCGGCCCGCAACTTCCAGGCGGCCCCCGACAGGAGGTTTCCGGTGAGCAACCCGAGCGTCACGCGTTCATGCGCCTCGCAGGCGTCTATCAGTTCCGGAACGCCCGGCAGCACCTCGATCGGCTGCACGGGGGCGCGCAGTTCCTGCTCGAGCTCCTCCAGGTATCGGCCGAGCACTGCCGGCATGCGTGCGTCAATCTCACGGTCATCGCAGCCCGCGAACCGCATCGCCTCGCGCACGATCTGCGGGTCGGTCTTGCCGGCGTAGTGCTGTCCGCCCGGGCCCGGCGTGCCGATCGCCTCGATCAGGACGCGGTGCATGGACCGCTGTCCCGCACCACGCGCCAGCAAGATGGTCCCGTCAATGTCGAAGAGGGCGACCTTCATGTCTTATTCGCCATGCGCCGGTTCCGGCGCCCCGGTGCGTGTGAGGAACAGCCCGCCGAGGACGGCGGCGGATCCACCCAGTTGCCATGACGTTGGGCGCTCCCCGAGCAGCGGCCAAGCCGCAAGCAGGGCGATCATCGGCTGCATCTGGGCGAACATGGACGTGCGCGTCGAACCGATGACTCGTACCCCGCGATACCAGAAGAGGTACGCCAGCCCGATCGCCCCGATCCCCGAGTAGGCCACCGCCCCCCAGGTCAACGGCGTCACGGCGGACCACTCCGTCCGGAACAGCGCAGGCGTGGCGACGGCCACCATCGGGATGGTCCCGCCAAGCAGGGTCCAGCCGGCGATATGCACGCCCTCGATCGTGTGCGTGAGCGGCTTGAGCAACGTCGTATAGAACGCCCAGGCGATCACGGAGCAGAGGATGAGCGCGTCGCCCACGATGGCGGCACGTCCGGCCGCGGCATCGTCGCGTGACGACCCGAGCACGACGATCGCAATGCCGACGAACGAGAGGATGATCCCGAGCACGGCCCGGCGCTCGAGCCGCTCCACCCCATACGCGCGACCGACGATGGCGATGACCGCGGGGCTCGCGGCGACCACGAGCGCCGCCGTGCCGGCTCGCGTCCGCGCGAGCCCGGTAATGAACAGCGCTTGGTACACCCCGTGGCCCAGCACACCCAGCAGCATCAGGCGGCGGATTTCCTCCCACGACGGCCGCCGGGCGACGGCCAGGGCGATCGCGAGCAGCACGATGGTCCCGACGACCATGCGGGTCGCGTTGTAGGCGATCGGTTCGAGGACGTTCGTTCCGTACTTGAGCACGGCGAAGTTGAGGCCCCAGATGATCGCCATCAGGACCAGGCCGGCCTCGGTGAGATGCATCGCGCGCGCGCTGTACGGAGTCCCCTGTTGCACGGGGCGGAATTTACGCCGGGGTTCGCCCCGGTGTCCGGACGTGCCGCGCGTGCCCGCGCGGCCCTACCTTCAGCATATGCATATCTCGTTCGCGCTGTTCGCCGACGCCGCCAACCTGTCGCAGGAAGGAAAGCTCAATGTGCTCGGGGTTTTCGACGCCCTGCAGGTCGGCGCACTGCCCGCCGTCCACCCGCGCGCCACGCTCGTGGTCCGCTTGAAGGCCGATCAGCAGGATGTCGGCGTCCATGCGCTTGCCTTCGGATGGGTCGGTCCCGGCGGCGAGGAGATCTGGTCGTCGTCGGGCGAGGTCGAAGTCGGCTCGCCGCCGCCCGGTGCGGTCGAGATTGACATCCCGGTGATCGCCGCGATCGACCTTCCGATCCAGCAGGCCGGCATGCACACGATGCGGATCGAGCTTGACGGGGAGCTTCGAAGCGAGCTGTACTTGCACGTCCGTGTGGGCAGCCCGACACCGCCGGTGCACGGACTCGTCAGCTAGTCGGCAAGTCCCGGGAGACCGCCGGGGCCACCCCGGCCGCGCGCGGTCTTCACCGCGCGCACGATGCTGAGTTCCAGCGCGTGCGTCGCCGCCACCTCGGCGGCGAGCGGGTCACCCGGGGGACCTTCGGTAGCGCAGACCGCGAAGACCACGTCGCCGTCGAACGGCGAGCCGAAAGGCCCGATCCGCCTCGCCAGGGCGCCCGTCGCGACGCGTGCGATCCGGTGGAGCTCCAGCTTCGAGAACACGTGATCGAACGCGACCACGGCGATCGTCGTGTTTGCGCCGCGATTGCCCGGCCGCGCGCCGGATGCCGCGAGCCGCTCACAATCCGCGAGGGAGCCGTCGTCGTTCCGGGCGCTGGCGATGATGGTCCCGTCGAGGTCGCGGATGTGGCCCACGGCGTTCACCGCGGCGATGGCGCAGGCACGCACCGACTCGCCGGCTTCCGCCGTCCCGACTCCACCCTTCATCGCGAACTTCGGGCCCCGCAACTTGCCCACGGTGCATCCGGTGCCGACACCCACGCTTCCCTCGGCCCATCCCGATTCCGTTGCGGCGTCGCAGGCCGCATACGCCATGTCGGGGGTTGGACGCGCCGCGAAACTGCCAAGCGGCGCGAGGTCGAACACCACGGCCGCCGGGACGATCGGCACGACGCCCCCCGCGATCGCGTAGCCCCGTCCGCGTTCCTCCATCCACCGCATCACGCCCGCCGCCGCATCGAGCCCGTAGGCGCTGCCGCCGGTAAGCAGGATCGCGTCAACCCGTTCGTTTGATGCCCAGGGCTCGAGCAGCGCGAACTCCCGCGTGCCGGTGGCGCGCCCGAGTGCCGCCGCGCTGGCACGGAGCGGCCCGGTGGCGCCCATGACGACCGTGCAGCCCGTGGCGCCCGCTGCGTCGGTCGCATGCCCGACGGCGATCCCGAACCTGTTCGTGCTAGCCATGAGCGATGCGCCCGTCGGCAGGGTGACCACCGCTCACGAACGCGCGGGCCTCGGCGTCGTTTCTTCTTCCTGACATCGCTTGCACAGCACGATGCCGCGCATGTTGCACACCTGGCGGATGAACGTGCCGCAGTTCGAGCAGGGGTAGCCCTCCGAGGCGCGTTCTTCGCGCCCGCAGGCCCGGCATTGCATGGCGTCGGTGGTCGTCATCGCTCTCGTGCCTCGGGTTTCGTGTTGGCGTCAGCGCGGCTTGTCGCCCAGGTCGTACTCGCGAATCTTCTTGATCAGCGTCGCACGGGAAATCCCGAGTTCACGGGCCGCATGCGTCCGGTTCTGCGCATTGGCGCGCAGCGTGCGGTCAATGTGCGCCTTCTCGACTTCGGCCAGCGACTTCGCGACGTGGTGCGTCACTTCGGCGCCACTCGCGCCCTGCACATCGCGCGGCAGGTGCGCGAGCTCGATCCGCTCGGCGCCGCGTGCAAACAGCATGGCCCGTTCGAGCACGTTCCGGAGCTCGCGGATGTTGCCGGCCCACGCATGGCGCAGGATCGCATCGAGCGCCGCGTCCGTCAGCGCGCCCGGCGCATCGGGCACGGCCGGCGCGAGCGCGTTGAGCAGGTACGCGGTCAGCTCGACCATGTCCTCGCGCGAGCGTTCCCGGAGCGGGGGCAGGATGATCGGCGAGACGGCGAGCCGGTAGAACAGGTCCTCGCGAAAACGCCCGGCGTAAACCTCGGTCGCAAGGTCCTTGCTCGTGGCGGCAATGACGCGCACGTTCGGCGCGATCTCGACGGAGCCCCCGTGGCGTCGAAAGCCCTTGCCTTCGAGCACGCGCAGCAGCTTTGGCTGCAGGTGGGGCGCGAGGTCCCCGATCTCGTCCAGGAACAGCGTCCCGCCGTCCGCGATCTCGAAGAGCCCGCGACGCGTCACCCCTCCCTCGTCGCCTCCCGCCTCGACGCCGAACAGCTCGCTGTCGAGCGACTCGGCCGTCAGGCCCGCGCAATTCGCCTCGACAAACGGCTTGCCGGTCCTCGGGCCCTGCGCATGGATGAGCTCGGCGACGCGGCCCTTTCCCGACCCGCGTTGCCCGATGATCAACGCCGTGGTGCGATCGCTCCCGGCCATGACCGCGACCTGCGCCGCGATGTCCCGCATTTGCGGCGACGAGCCGAAGACCACGCCACCGGCCGTGCCGCGCCGCTCCGCGAGGTAGCGGTTCATCCGGCGCAACTGCGCCTTTTCCAGCGCCCGCTCGGCCGCCGCCGCGAGGTGCGACAGGTCCACCGGCTTGGTGAGGAAGTTCTCGGCCCCCTTGTGCAGCGCGTCCACCGCCATGGCGACGTCGCCGTAGGCCGTGACCATCACGACGACCGCGTCATCGCCGCGAATCCGCGAGAGCACGTCGAAGCCCGTCATGTCCGGCAAGCGCACGTCGAGCAGGACGAGGTCGGGCCGCACCCGGCGGAACGCCTCGATGCCGTCGGCGCCGGTGTGTGCCTCGTGCACCACGTGCGTGCCGTGGTGCCGGAAGAACATCGCGAACGCCGTGGCGATCGCGATTTCGTCATCGATGATCAGGATACTGGCCATGACTCAGTTGGAGCGAATGCCGCTGGGCGGGTCGTGGACGGGGAGGCGCACGGTAAATGTCGCACCTTCGCCGGCCAGCGAGGCGGCGTGGATCGTGCCGCCATGCTCCCGAACGATGCCGAAGCTGATCGACAGCCCCAGTCCGGTGCCGATGCCCCGCGGCTTGGTGGTGTAGAACGGATTGAAGATGTGAGGAAGATGCTCGGGCGCAATCCCGGTACCCGTGTCGGTGATTCGCACGACAATGGCCGAATCCGTGGCCTGGGTGCTGACGGCAATGCGCCGCCCGGCCTCGTCGCGCGAGAGCACGGCCTGCTCGGCGTTCGACAGCAGGTTGATGAACACCTGCTGGAGCTGGAACGGGTCCGCGGAGACCAGGGGCAGCTTGGGCGTCAGGTCCACGTCGAGCGTGATCCGCTGCATGCGAAGCGCGTAGCGCCGGAGCTCGAGCGTGTCGTTGACGACCTGGTTGATCTCGGTAGGAATGCGGTCCGTGGGGTTCTGGCGCGCGAACGTGAGCAGCTTGGCCACGATCCGCGCCGCGCGGCGCGACTCGTTCACGATCGTGTCCGCCGCCATTCGAGTATCGGTTCCCTCGGCGAACTCCGACTGAAGCAGCTGCCCGTGCGCGAGGATGCCCGTCAGCGGTGAGTTCACCTCGTGGGCGACGCCACCGATCAGTTCCCCGAGGGCCGCGAGTTTCTCGCGGCGCGCCGCCTGCTCATACACGGCTCGCTCCTCAGTGACGTCGCGCAGGATCGCGAGTGCGCCATTGACGTGATCGTGCTCGATGAGTGGCGCCGTGCTCACGTGCAGGACCAACGCACGACCCCGCGGCGTGGTCATCCGAAGCTCCAGCCGCCGGCGTCCGCCTTCGAGGGTGCGGGTAAAGGCTTCCCAGAGCGCGGCGCGCTGGTCCTCAGGAACCAGGTCGGCGAACTGACGACCCACCACGCGATGCCGTGGGAGTCCCACGAGTCGCGCCATCGCGCGATTGGCCGACGTGATGTGCCCTTCCTCGTCCAGCGTGCAGATCATGTCTTCGGCCGCCTCGACCAGGCCGGCGAAGCGACGCTGCAGCCGGTCCCCTTCGGCGACCGTCGCCTGGTGCTCCGGCATCGGCCGCGCAATCCCGAGCAGGCCGGTCACGCGGCCTTCAACGACAATGGGGCTGAACGCGACCGACATGGAGCGCACCGGCCCGTCGGCGCGAACGAGGCGCCACGCGAACTGCCGACCGGCCCCGGCGAGCGCGCGCTCGAGTTCGCGCTCGAACGCGGCTGCCTCGACCGGCTCGACCAGGGACGTGAGCCGGCGCCCGATCAACTGCGCGCGCGCGAAACCCGTCTCGCGTTCGCACGCCGGGTTCACCGAACCGATCATGCCCGCGTGATCCACCGTGAAGATCGCGTCCGTGGCGGTATCCACGAGCAGGCGGTAGCGGCGATCCGCCTCGTGCATCGCCTCCCGCGCGCGCGCTTCGTCCGTCGCGTCCCGGATCGCCGCGACGAATCCGCCGGAGGCGCCCCCGCCCCGCAGCGGCGACAGCGACGCGTCGAGCACGCGCACATCGCCGTCGGGCCGCGCCGCCCGCGCCTCGAAGTGAACCCGCTCGCCGGCGAGCCCACGCTCCGTGAGCGCGTGCACCTGGGCGCGCCAGTCCGGCGAGACCAGCTCGGGCAGCGTGAGCCCGACGTTCGCCACCTCGCGCCCGAACAGCGTTGCGCCCGCCGGATTGGCAAACGAGATGGTGCCGTCCGGTTCGGCGATCAGCACGGCGTCCGCGGTGGACTCGATCACCAGGCGGTACCGCTCCGCGAGCGCCAGGTCGGACGTGACGTCGTCAACGGTCACGACTGCGCCACCGGCCGGGTGCGGCGAGGCGACGATGTCATACACGCGGCCGCGGCTCGCGTGGCGCATGAGCCCGCGACCCACGGCGCGACGCACGATCGCGGTGCCGATCGGATCGTCCTCTCGCGGCAGCTCCAGCGCGCCGAGGAGCACATCGAAGAGTGAGCGGCCGACGAACGCGACCCCATCCGGCGCGCCGGTCAGCACGGCCAGGCGCGCGCTGTGCCGGACGATCACGGCGTCACTGTCAATGACCACCAGTGCCCCGGCGATCGCGTCAAAGGCCGCACCCAACTCACGGGTCGCCGACGCAGCTTCCTCGAGCAGCCGCACCTGCTCGACCGCGACGGCCAGTTGTGACGCGAGCCGATCGAGCACGCGGATGTCGGTGTCGCCAAAGTCGCTGTCGCGATTCACGACCACGAGGGCGCCGATCACTCCGCCCGGTCCCCGCATCGGCGCGGCCGCGAACTTCTGCGCGTTCGAGAGTTCCAGGGCCCGTGCGCTGGCGCCGTAGGTCGGCGCGATCGTGTTCGAGATCACCGCGTGCCCTTTGCGCAGGTCGCGCGCCACGGCGTTGGCGTCGGCCGGGACGTACAGGCCTTGCGCGGCCGTCGCGCACCCCGACGCCGCGACGATGTGGAAGTACTCGTCGCGCAACAGGACGATCGCGGCACCGGCCGCACCGAGGATCGCGCTCGAGTGGCGCATGCCGAGGTGGAACACGTCGCCGAGCCGGCGCGACGAGCCAAGCGCCTGCGCGAGTTCGGCCAGCGCCTCGCTCTGCCGCTTGTCGCGTTCGGCGTCCGCGACCACTTCGGCGGCGGCAAGCGCCGCCGCGCCGGCCGCCGCGAGTGTCGTGAGCAGCGGGTGGTGTTGCGACGTACGCGTGCCGCCGTACACCGCCAGCACGCCCACCATCTTGTGTCCGGCGCGGATCGGCACCGCCATGTCGCCGCTCTGCGCCGGGTCCTGCGAGCGGCCGCTGCGCACCACCTCGTTCAGCGCCTCCATGGCGTCGGCGGGCGCCTCCAGCGTGTCGGCGCCGGCCGCCACCGCATGAGGTTCCGCGCCGGCGACCCAGTGCGACAGCATGGTTGCGTCCGCGCCGCTGCCGTCGGCCCGCGCGACGATCCCGCCCTTGGCGTCGGTCAGCAGGGCCGCGTGGCGCGCGAGCTCCCGTTCGAGCGATCCCCGGTCGCGCATGCGGGCGAGGGACTCGCAGGCCTCACGCAGGCGGACGAGCATCACGTTTGCGTCGGACCGTGGCGCCGTCATGGGCCTAGAAGTGGTTTCAAAACTGGCGCAGGGTGATCAACATGCAGGCGGCGTGCAAGAACGCGCGGTAGTGCTCGATCTTGTTCTCGTAGCGCGTGACGAGGCGGC
>VGVM01000009.1 GCA_016874035.1 Gemmatimonadota bacterium | reverse complement strand
CGCTCAACCAGCCCTTCGTTCTTCAGGCCGAGGCGCCGCTGCCGGACCTTCAGGTAGTCGTCGAGGAACCCAATCCCGCCCATCCAGAGCGTGGTGATCAGCGCGATCCAGACGTAGCGATTGTTGGTCCGCATCCAGAGCAACGTCGGCAGCAGCACCGATGTCAGGATGATGAAGCCGCCCATGGTCGGCGTGTCGTGCTTGCCCTGGTGTGACTCGGGCGTGCCGTCGCGCACGGCCTGATGCACCTGCATCCGCCGCAGGATCACGATGATGCGTGGCCCCACGACAAAGGCGAGCAGCAGCGCCGTGACCGCCGCGCCGGCCGCCCGGAACGACTGGTACTGGAACAGGCGGAGCGGCGTGAAGTATTCCTGCAGCGGAAACAGCAGATCGTAGAGCATGGCGGTCAGTCTCCGCTGGATGGCGTGGCGTAGGGCGACTCGTTCTCCTCGGCCCATGCCCGAATGAGTGGCACCATGCGCTCGAGCCGCACGCCGCGCGACGCCTTGAGCAAGATCGCGGCGCGCGCCGGGAGCCGGCGTTCGAGCGTCGGCCAGAGGTCGTCCACGTCGTGCGCGGTAACGACGCCCGCGTGGCCGGGCGCAACGCGCGAGAGCGCCGGCGCGAACTCGCCGATCCCGGCGACCAGCTCGGCCCCGGACGCCACCGCCGCCCGCGCGATGTCGTCGTGCGCGGAATCCGAAGCCGCACCCAGTTCGCGCATCGTCCCCAGCACGATGACCCGCGCCCGTCCGCCCGCGACGGCGTCGAGCAGCGCGATCGCCGCGCGCGCCGAACCCGGATTGGCGTTGTACGCGTCGTTGACCAGCAGGCAGTCCGCGATGGGCTCGACCGCCGAGCGCATACCCGGCACGGCGCCGGCATCGAGGCGCGCCAATCCGCGCGCGGCGTCGTCGAGCGACACCCCACAGGCCCGCGCAGCCGCGAGCGCGAACATCGCGTTCGCCATGCTGTGCGCGCCGCGGAGCGGCACGCTGACTGCGACGCCATCAACCGTCATCGTCCCGCGACCATCGGGACCCAGCCCATGCGAGGTCGCGGCGAGCTCGCCCTGCCCCAGCCCGACCGTGAGCACGGCCTTCGCCCGTCGCTTCGCTTCGGCAACCAACGCCGCCTCTGCCGCGGGAACGATCGCGAGCGCGACGCCGTCGAGTAGCGCGGCCTCTTCGCGCAGCACCCCGGCCAGGTCACCGAAGCCCTCCAAATGCTCCTCGGCGATGCACGTGACGATCGCCATATCGGGGCACACGATGTCGCGGAGGATCTCAATCTCACCGGGCGTGTTCGTCCCGACCTCGACGACAGCCACGTGCGCCGCGTCCGGCAGCGCGAGCAGCGTCTGCGGTGCCCCGACCTGGTTGTTGAGGTTGCCGGATGTCGCATGCACCTCGAGTCGTGCGCCCAGCGCCGCGCGGACCAGTTCCTTGGTGGACGTCTTGCCGTTCGAGCCGCCGACCGCGATCACGATGCCGGGCCAGGCCGCACGCCGGTAGCGCGCAAGCGCGCCGTACGCCGCGAGTGTGTCGGTCACCTCGAGCACAGGGACACCGAGCGCACCCACTCGCCGCGCGTCGGACGTCACGACGGCGCGCGCGCCGCGAGCGACGGCCTCGGCGGCGAAGTCTGCGCCGTCGAACCGTTCGCCCTTCAGCGCCACGAAACAATCGCCCGGCTCTACCGTCCGCGTGTCGGTCCAGATCCGCGCGATCGGCATGTCGCTCACCACGTGACCGAGCACGGGCCGCGAGACCGTGCCCACGCCTGCCGTTGGCGCCAGCGTGCGCAGTGCGTCCGCAACGCGGCGGAGCGTCCAGAACGTACGCCCTGCCTCCGGCCACTCGTGGAGTGCGCTCGCCATCGGCAGTGGCGCCATGGCCGATGCGCCCGACGCGCCCATGCCCGCGCCGGCCGCGGACCCGCTTCGCGGATTACGGCTCACGGCCCGCTCCCGACCGGCTTCGTGAGCAGTTCGGCCACGACGCGGGCTTCGTCGAACGGATACGACGTCGTGCCACGAATCTGGTAAGTCTCATGCCCCTTGCCTGCGAGAAGCACGAGGTCGCCCGGCCCGGCTGCCAGCGCGATCGCAGCCGCGATGGCCGTGCGCCGGTCCTCGATCCGTGCAGTCGGCGGCGAGGGCATCCCCGCAATGATCGCGTCCATGATGCGCTCCGGGTCCTCCGTGCGCGGATTGTCGCTGGTCACGATAGTCGCATCGGCGAGTCGCGCGGCAACCGCGCCCATCAGGGGGCGCTTGCCGCCATCCCGATCCCCGCCGGCGCCGAACACCACGACCAGCTTGCCCTTCACGAACGGCCGGACCGCCTCGAGCGCGCGCTCCAGCGCGTCGGGCGTGTGCGCATAGTCCCTGAGGATCGCCGGTGCACTCGCGATTCGTTCCAGCCGCCCCGCGACTTGCGGCATGGTATTGATGCGCTCCGCAAGCGCCGCGACCGGCACGCCGAGTGCCCACGCGGCCGCCGCCGCGCCGAGCACATTGACCACGTTGAAGTCACCGATCAGCGGCAAGCGCGCGGGCGCGCTGCCTGAGGGCGTCCGAAGCACGAACGACGACCCGGTCGGCGAATAGGCGACACCGGTGACCGTGACATCCGCCGTCGCGTCGAGGCCGAAGCGAACCGTTCGCGGCGCGGCGAGGCCGCCCCAGGCCGGCGAGTCGGCGTTGATCACCGCGCAGCCATCCGGCCCGAGGTGTCGCGCAAGCGAGCGCTTGGCTTCGCCGTACGCTTCCATCGTGCCATGGTAATCGAGGTGGTCGCGCGTCAGGTTCGTAAACACCGCCGCATCGAAACCGATCCCCTGCACGCGGTCCTGTGCGAGTGCATGCGACGAGACCTCCATCGCCACGGTGCGCGCGCCGGCATCGGCGAGCGCACGCAACACGCGCTGCAGTTCCACTGGGCCCGGCGTAGTCAGCCCGGCGCCGCCCGGGACTTCCTGCCCCGCACTGCCGAGCAGTACGCCAAGCGTGCCGATGCTCGCGCTGCGTGCGCCGGGGGCCGGGTCGTCGAGCAGGTGACGGAGCATTCCGACCGTTGTCGTCTTGCCGTTCGTGCCCGTCACCGCGATGAGACGGAGACCGGTCGCCGGAGTGCGGTAGTACGCCGCGGCCGCGATCGCCGCGGCCTTACGCCCTTCCCGCACGATGATCGCCGGCCCGGCGCCAACTGCGGCCGCTTCCTCGGCGATCACCAGCGCAGCGCCGGCCGCACGCGCACTGCCGATGAACTGGTGCCCGTCCTGGTGTGTCCCCCGCACGGCGACGAACACGCCCCCGGCCCGCACGGCCCGGCTGTCGTCCGCGATGCCCGTGACCGCCCCCGGTAGCTCGCCGTGCGTGGTCACCATGAGGCCCGCCGCCTGCAGCGCGTCGCACAGCGTGCCGCATGCGACCGGCGCGACCGGCGCGACCGGCGCGACCGGCGCTAACGCCTGCGGCGGTGCCGCGTTCATTGTGTGCCGCTCACCGACACGCGTGCCCCAAGCGCCATGGTCGTCCCCGCCGCCGGCGCCGTCTTGGCCACTACGTCGGCGCCGTAGGTGCTCGTTGCGAGCGTGACGCGGAATCCGGCCCGGTGCAGTGCTTCGACCGCGCGCCGCACAGGGAGTCCTCGCACATCGGGCACGGTGACGTTTGCCGACGGCGCGGGTTGCGGCGCCTGCCGCGCGGCGCGGAGGTCGGCGACCCAGCGCACGTCCGCCGGGCGCGAAAATCCTGCGCCTGTGCGCTGCTCGCCGAGGGCGGTGCCAGCTGCATCCTCCGAGCCCCTCGTGCGCGCGCCGCTGTCCGCAGCCGGGGCCTGTGCCGCGAGCGCACGCGCCGCCGGTTGCAGTGTCGCGCGGTCGAGCGCGGCGTCTCGCGCAGCCAGCGCGGCCTGCAAGACCACCTTCGACACCGGAGCAGCCGCGCGCCCGCCGTAGATGGACTTGGTCGGGTTGTCGAGCTTGACAAGGATCACCAGCTGCGGATTGTCCGCCGGGAACATGCCCACGAAGCTCGCGGTGTACTTCCCGTCCGCGTAGCGACCGTTTTCGACTCGCTTCGCGGTGCCGGTCTTCCCCGCGACGTCGAAAGTCGAGAGGTTCGACCCAACCGCCGTTCCGCTCTCGACAACGCCGCGCATCATCTCGCGCAGGGCACGGGCGGACTCCGGACTCATCACGCGTCGCACGACGCGGCGCGAGTGCCGGAACTTGAGGTCGCCATCGGGCGTGCGGATCTCGCGCACCAGGGCCGGCTCGAGCAGCTCGCCCCCGTTGGCGATCGCCCCGTACGCCGCCGCGAGCTGGAGCGGCGTCACGGTCACGGCGTAGCCCATCGCCATCGACGATGCGGTGAGCCCGTCCCACCGCTTCGGCGAGCGCAAGGTGCCGGTCGCCTCGACCGGGTACGGAATCCCGGTGGGAGCGCCGAACCCCAGGTCGCGCAGCAAGCCGAACTCCTCAGCCGGGTTCAGTCGCTGCGCAAACTGCACGATCCCGATATTGCTCGAGTACTGAATGACTTCGGTAAGCGACATCTGCGGCAGCGGGTGGTCGTCCACGATCTTGCGCTGCCCGAGCATCCAGGTGCCGTTGTGCGTGTTGACCACTTCATCGGCGCGCGCGCGCCCCATGTCGAGCAGCCGCGCCGCCACGAACGGCTTGAGCGTCGAACCGGGCTCGTAGGGTTCCGTGAGCGCCGTGGCGCCGGCCGAACGCGGGTCGGTTCTTGAGCTCGCCATGGCGCGCACTTCGCCGGTCTGCGGGTCCAGCACGACGACATCGCCGCCGTCCGCACGCATGGTGGCCACCGCGTCGGCAAGGGCGCGCTCGGCGATGTCCTGCAGCCCCTGATTGATCGTCAGCGTCACCGTGTGTCCGGGAACCGGGTCGTCCGGCGCGACGTCCGGCGACCGGATGCGCTGCCCGCGCGCGTCGCGCAGCAAGGCGTCGCGTCCGCTGGTCCCGCGCAGCAGCGCGTCGAGCGATCGTTCGATGCCATCCACGGCGCCGCCCGCATCGTTCGACCGGCCGATCAGTCGCCGGAGCCCATCGTTCGCCGGGGGTACGCGCTCCATCGCGGGCGTCGCGTGCACGCCACGCAGCCGCGTGATGCTCGCGACGTCCGTGGCGAGGAACCGGCCCGGGATCGCTACCCAGGCGCGACTCGTATCGCGGACTCGCGCGATCCACTCCGGTGCCACACCGACGCGTGCAAGCCCGCGGGTGAGCGTCTCCACGCGCGTGGCGCCGTCCCCGCGCTTCCGGACGGTCGCGGCTACCTCGCGCGGCGCGACGTTCAGCTTGACCAGCTGCCGTGATTCGACCAGGATCGCGCCGTTGACGTCGAGGATCGTCCCGCGCGGCGCCGGCAGCGGCGTGGCGGCGACCTGCTGCGCGGTGGCCCGCGTGCGCCAATCCGTGCGCTCCAGCAGCTGCACCTTCGCGGCGCGCACGACCAGCGCGCCGGCAAAGGCGAGGAACCCGACCTGCATGATCGCGGCGCGCGCCCAGTGGACGCGGGGTTCGCCGGCGCGCGTCGCCGGGTCGGCCTGCGCACGCTGCGGGCCAAGCGGGACCGAAGTCGGAGGGATCGAGATTGCCACGACGTCCGTTCCGGGCGTTCAGCGCGCGCGGCTGGACGGGTCGTTCGCCGCGCGGACGACCGGCACCGAACTTCGCGAGAGCACGATCACCTGGCTGTCATTCGGAATGCGCATGTGCAAGCGGTCCTCGGCTACCCGGGCGAGCGCGGCCCGGCTCGACGCGTCGCGGATGTCGCCTTCGAGCTTCGTGCGCTCAGCGCGAAGCGCGGCCCGCCGCTGCTCGAGGCCGCTCTCCGCGCGTGCGCGCGCGATGCCGGTACTCCGTCTCCATATGACGCCTGCCGCGATGCAAACGAAACCGAAGAGGACCAGGGCGATCACCCCGCGCCCTTTCACGTCATGCCCCTCGGAGCGGGGGCGCGCCCAGCGGGCTTCCCGGAGCCGCCCAGGCGAGTGTCGCGGCGGCCTCCGCCCTGCGGCGCCATGCGCGCAAGTGCGCGCTGCGGGCCCGGGGATTCCGCGCGACTTCCGACTCGTCGGCGGTCAGTGCCTTCGGCGTCAGCACGGTGCCGAGCGCGTGCGAGCCCCCGCAGACGCAACGCGGCTGCCGCGGTGGGCAAATGCAGGCGATGCTCCAATCCCGGAAGGCGTGCTTCACCAGCCGGTCCTCCCCGGAGTGATAGGTGATCACGACGATGACGCCTGACGGCGCGAGCCGGTCACGCAGGTCCGGCAGCGCGCGCGACAGCACGCCAAACTCGTCATTCACCGCGATCCGCACTGCCTGGAACAGCCGTGCGAACTCGGCCGGCCCGGACCGCGGCCCGTACACCGAACGGATTGCCCCGACCAGGTCGTCGCTGGTCGCGAACGGCGCGCGCTCCCTGCGCTTCACCACCGCGTTCGCGAGGCGCCCCGCTTGGCGGTCGTCGCCGTACTCTCGGAAGATCGTCCGCAGCTCGTCGCGACCGGCTGCATTCAGCAGCTCAGCGGCCGTACGCCCGCTGGAGTTCCCTGAAGCCGCCATGCGCATGTCCAGCTTGGCGCCCTCGCGGAACGTGAACCCGCGCGCATCGTTGTCGAGCTGGCGTGACGAGACCCCCAGGTCGAGCAGGATGCCGTCGAAGCGCTCGGCGCCCAGTGCCTCAACGCTCCCCACATCGGCAAAGTTGCACTCGTACGCGCGGAACCGGCCGGCACCCGCCGCATCGGCAAGGCGCGCTGCCGCCTCGCTGATCGCCGCGGCGTCCTGGTCGAGTGCGGATACTTGTGCGCCGGCCGCGAGGAACGCCGCGCTATGCCCGCCGCCGCCGAGCGTGCCGTCCAGTACGTTCGCGGACGCCGCTGCCGGCGGACGATCACCGAGGATCAGCGACAGGCACTGCTCCACCATCACGGGCGCGTGGTACGGACTGTCGAACTGGTCGGTCACGCCGGAAAGATAGGCCGGAAAACAGCGCGGCCCGCGAGCGTGATTGCTCGCGGGCCGCGCCGTCGTGCGCCAGTTGGGCCGACTACGGCGCCTTGCAGTACGCCTTGGTCATTTGCTCGATGTACGGATTCATCTGCTGGATCGCGCCCATCGCCTGCCGTGCGGCGTCCGGGGCAAACCGGCCGCCCTGCGGAACGGCGCCCGAGGCGACGGTCATGTACTCGTTCGCCTTGTTGGTGAGCGCACATGCACGCGGATACGCCTCGGCCATCATGGCGCGCTGCTTCGCCGCATCCGGCTTCTGTGCCTTGATATCATCGCTGAGCTTTCGACCGATGTCACCGGCTTCGGTCAGGTAGATCTGTCCGAGCGACATCGCCGCGACACCCATGACGAAGTTGCCCTGCGCCGCGGTCGGCGTGCCCTTGGCCAGCGAATCAGCCCAAGCGGTTGTGGCGTACACCTTGTGGCTCGCCGCCTTCACCGCTTCCGCGTCCCCGCCTTTCGCGCGCACACTGTCCGCCGCAAGGCTGGTCCGCATGCGGTTGCCGATGCTGACAGCAGATCCGGCAACGGTCGCGGAGTCTTCCTTTGCGGCCTGCATTTCCTTGACCATGGCCATCGCGCCATCGAAGTTCGGCGGGCTTTCGCCGAGCAAGCCGAGCACCAGGCTCGCCCGCATCCCGCGCTCATTTGGGTTCGCTGCGAGCGCGCGCTTCGCAGCCGCGACCGACTCCGCAGTCTTCCCGGTCGCGCGCAGCAGCGCCGACTCGGTACGCGGGAACTCCACGACCTTCGGGAACTTGGCCCCGGCGGCGTGCAGCAGGGAGATCGCTTTCGCCGTATCGGCAATCTGGCCGGCCATGCGCCACGACCGCGAGTAATACGCGGAGTCGGCCGCCGCCGTGTCGAGCTTGACCATCTCGTCGCCGACCTGGATCGCTTCCTTGGTCCGGTTCAGGGCGATCAACACGTTCCAATAGGTGCGAATCAGGTTCAAGTCGCCGGGATTGTCCGCGACCGCCTTCTGCACGATCGGCAGCGCCTTCTCAAAGTCGCCCATCGCGGCGATGTCGTTCGCGATCTGCGCCTGGAGGCTGGAGTTCGTCGGGTCGGCCTTCTGCAGGTCCTGCAGCGCGGCCAGCTTCTTCTCCTTGTTGCCGGCGGCATCGTACCGCGGAACGAGCTCGGACAGCACGGTGCGGCTCATCGGGTCGAACTGGCGGATTGCCTCGGCGACCTTGATGATCGCGTCGGCGCCGGCACGCTGGTCCTTGGCGAGGTTGAGCTGGCAGTAGCGCATCCAGGTCGAGTTCGGATTGGCCTTCAAGCCGTCATCAATGGCCTTCTGCGCCTCGGGATAGCGGCGTTCGCGCACAAACGTGAAGCAGTTCTTCTGGCGCTCCCAGGTCTTATCGAAGACGTCGCTGAACGACTTCGAGATCTGCTGCGCGACGGCCTCGATCCTGGCGCCCTCGAACGTACCGAGCGGCTGCACGAGGTTCGCGTCGCGCTGCGGGATGGCCGCCGCGGTCGCCTTGAGGCCGGCGGCCGTCTTCGATACCGTCACGTCCACATACAGGTCGGCCGAGATCGTCTTCGCCAACGCCGTGGCGTCGCCGGGGCCGAGCGCAACCGCCGGGTCATAGCCCGACTGACGCAAGGCATTCTCGACGTCATCCTTCGTCCGGACGTAGATGCTCCGGTAGGAGATGTCGCCTTCGATCTGGCTGCGCACCTTGTCGGCGCAGAGGACGGCGAGCGCCTTGTCATCCGTACGGCAGGCGCTGACCATGAGCTTGGGCGCATTCGGATTCGCACCGCGAGCGGCCTGGGCCTGCACCGCTTCGGCGCCGGCAGATGAAACCGCTGTGAGCGCGACCAACGCGCAACGCCCTGCCATCGTTCGACCCGTCATTGACGCCCTTCCTCCGAGTGTTGTTCCCGGGATCCGGCCCCAACGCCGAACCCGCGGCCTGCGGTGCTACCATGGGCGAAGAGGGACTCGAACCCCCGACACCCTGCGTGTAAGGCAGGTGCTCTAACCAACTGAGCTATTCGCCCAGCGCTTCCAGCCCTGCCCTGAGTCTCAGCCGAGAATCGCCAGTGGTACCAGTACACAATACCCAATCACGAGCAGGATGGGAGCGAGGGTGATGCCCCCAAGCACGAGATCAGCGTACCCGGCAACCAGCACAAGAGCCGCGACCCCCCACCGGACGGCGGGGCGGCTGATGGCCGCTCGAACTGGCTCTGTCATAAGTCGGTCATTCTACGGGCCTTCTATAGGTAGTGTCAAGCAACAACATACGCGTTTCATGGACCCTTAATCTGATCGTCACGACCGCCCATTTGTTCCACCTCGCCCAGGAGGGTCGCGATGGCGCTTTCCCGTTCCCGGCGGTCGGCCAGTTCGTCTGCCGCCACCAAGGCCCTGAACCGGCCCCGGTCGCGCCGGCGTCGCGCGATCCAGAACGGGACGACCACAAGCGCCAGCACGAGCCCGGCGAAACCGACGTCCGTGAAGAGCGCCAGCACGCCGTATCGCCTGCGGATGGACTTCCGCCACGTGTCCTCGAAGCCATCCAGCGTTACCCCGTAGGCCCGGCGCAGCGCTTCGTCCAGGTTCCTGCTCCCCGGCCAGTGCTGGAACAACAGTGCGAGCCCCCGTTCGTTCCCGAGCGCCGCCATGTCGGCGACCGCCCGGTGGGCGAGCGCGTAGCCCTGCGACGCGCGGGCACTGCCGGCGGAAATCAGCGAGTCGAGACCCGCAAACCGGGGAGTCCCTCGGATGGCCAGGACGAAACTCGAGGCCAGGATCTCGTCGCGACCCCACTCGCCGGCGGCATAGGACGCGTAGCCCTCGTCGAACCAGTGCGGCGCCGCCGCGCCCATCCGCTCGTGCAGCGCGAGGTGGGCGAGTTCGTGGCGGAGCGTGACGCGGGGGTCGCCCGCGTCAGCGCCGGCATCACGGCCCTGCATCACGATCCGATGCTGCTCGGGGAACGCGACGGCGATGCCCCATTCGGGGATACCGGGGCCGATCCACTCCCGGAACTGCGATTCATTGGCGGCGATGAGGATCGTCGCGCGGATCACGGGGCGCGGAAGGCCCGGAAAACTGTCGCGCGACACGGCGTCGGCGAGGAGGTTCCGCGCGAGCCCGAGATTGGATTCGCCGGCGTAGATCACGAGCCGTCCATCCGATATTCGCGTCAGGTCGGCCGGGATTGCCGGATCCTGGGATGCGGCGGGCGCCGGCGCGCAGCAGAGCCACAGGGCGAGCAGGGCGAGACGCGCCATGCCCTCAAACTACAACTGCTCCAGCGGGGAAACTGGGGAAACGGCGGGATAACTACGGATACTGCAACTGCAAATTCTTGGGAACTGCAACGACAACGACGGCGGCTTCGGGCACCGCAACCCGGCCGAGCATCGTAGTTCCCCCAAGTAGTGCCGTTGCAGTATCAGCAGTGATCAGCCGTTTCCGCCGTTTCCCTGCCCAGGCAGGGCGACCCGGGAACCAGCGGATAACTACGGATACTGCCACTGCAAATTCTTGGGAACTGCAACGACAACTGCGACAGTCGCCGAAACCCGCCCCCGCATCGTAGTTCCCCCAAGTTTTGCAGTTGCCGTTGCAGTATCAGCGGTGATCAGCCGTTTCCGCCGCTTCCCTGCCCAGGCAGTCGCAGTTCAGGCTACTTAAGCGGCTGCCCGCCCCCATCAACCGTGGCGAGCATCTCGGCACATCGTTTTCCCCACGGATTGAACTTGTTCGCGGCGTGTCCCTGCTTCCACGCGTCCCGCGCCTCGGCCTCCTGCTCGTTGAACCAGTACGCCCTCCCCAGCTCGTAGTACGCCTCGATCAGGTTCGGACCCAGCGTCAGCGTCTTCTGGAAGAACACCTGGGCATCCTCGAACATCTCGCGCTCGAGGTAAACGAGCCCCAGGTAGAAATGGGCGTAGAGCGTCGCCTTCTTGTCGTTGTCCAGGCGGATCGCCTTCGAGAGGTGCTCGATCGCCTCCCCGAACACCCCCTTCTTGAGGCAGATGTAACCGACGTTGATGCGCGCGAGCGCGTTGGACGGCTGCCGCGCGAGCACCTGCTGGAAGTTCAGGAGCGCATCGTCGTACTTCTCATTCAGCATCTGCGCCCAGCCCAGCAGCGCCACGCTCTGCGGGTCTCCGGGCGCGAGCTCGATGGCCTTGAGCAAGGCGGTCTCCGCGCCCTCGTAGTCGCCGAGCGACAGGCGGCTCCAGCCTTTCTCGATGAACGTCGAGGCGCCGATGTGATCCGCGACCACCACGGGCTTCTCCGCCGTGAACTGCGGCGCGAGCGACGGCGCGGCGGCGCCCTGCAGCGTCTTCCACTTGTCCACGAGCGCCTTGATCTGGTCCTTCAGCGCGGTGAGTTCGTTGACCTGCTGCTCGACCGACTTGAACAGGCCGATGATCTCGGCCTTGATCGCGGCACGGGACGCGTCGTCCGCACCCGATCCCGCCGCCGCGTCGAGACGGCCGTCTATCTCGGTGTAGCGGGCCTTGTACTGCGCGAGTGTCTCATCTGCCATGTGTCGGGCTCTCCGCCATCGCTTGGTCCACCACAATTCGCTCGCGTGCGCTCAGCAGCTGCGCCGCGTCCAGCACGACGATCACGTCGCTGTTCCGGCGCACCAGCGCGCGGAGGTACTGCTTCGCCAGGCCACGAAAGATCGCCGGCGGTTCCGTCAGGTCAGCCGCTGCCACGGTCGAGACCTCCTCCACCGCATCCACGATCGCAGCGACTGAGTCGGTCCCGTTCGAAAAGATCACGATGCGGCGCAGGACGTCGGGCGCGGCGGGCGGCAGCTCGAACCGCGCCCGCAGGTCAATCACGGGCACGGCGCGGCCGGCATGGTCGATCACGCCATCGAGCCACACGGGGACATTCGGGATCGCGCGGGGCGGCGTGAACGGAATCACCCGCTCGACCGAGAGGACGTCCGCCGCGTACGTGGTGTCGCCCACGCGGAAGGTGACGAGCGGCACTCGTTCGCTGCTCATGCGGCCTGCCCCGTGCGTTCCGAAAGCACGGCCGCAATGATTGCATCGGCGTCCACCAGGCCCGCCATGGGATCGCCCGCGGACGGCCCGAGCCAGATCCCGCGAAGTACGCCGGCGGGATCGAGCCCGTGTGGGACGGCACGAATGCGGTCGCCCTGCACCGCGGCCAGGTCCTCGACGTCGTCAACACACAGGGCGATCCGGCGCGTGCCGCGAACCACGATCAGCACGGTCCCGGGCGTCGCGGACCCCCGGACCGCCAGGAGATCCGCGAGGCGATGCGCACGCAGCGTCTCCCCGCGATGCTCGACCTGGCCCACAAGGCCGCCGTTCGCGCCCGGGACGGGCAGCAGCGTCGGCGCATCGAGCACCGCCTCGACATCACGCACGGCGAAGGCGAGCCGCTCGCTCCCCACGCGCGCGACCGCATGTAGCTCGTGCAACGCGGCAACCGTCATACGGCCACCCGCCGCGCGCCACCGGAATTCCGCCCCGCGGCAACCCCCGACGGACCTGCCGTGCGTGCGGCCAGCAGCTGCACGATCCCCGCGCCGATGTCCTGCGGCGCGAGTTCGAGGTCCGCGCCGGCAAGGGTCAGCGCCTCGCGCGGCATGCCATTCACCGCGGCCGTCGTCGCGTCCTCAACGATGGCCCCGCCGCCGGACTCACGGACCGCGGAGAGGCCGAGCGCGCCGTCACGCCCCATGCCCGTGAGCACCACGCCCACGAGGTGTTGGCGAAACGTGTGGGCCGCCGTCACGAACAGCGGATCGCCGGCCGGTTTCACGCCCCACACCGGGGCGGAATCCTCGAGCACCAGTTCCGCACCGGCCTCGCGTGCGCGCACCGTGAGGTGCTGTCCGCCGGGAGCGAGGTACACGCACCCGGCCATCGCGACCTCGCCGTGCCGCGCCTCGCGCACCGGGAGGGCGCACAGGTCGTTGAGGCGGCGGGCGAGCCCGGTGGTGAAGCCGCGCGGCATATGCTGCGCGATCAGCACGGCCGCATCGAGTCCTTCCGGCAAGCCGGCGACCACGTCGGCCAGCGCTTTCGGGCCCCCGGTCGAGGCGACGATCGTCACGGCCGCCCGCGCCGCGCTCCGCGCGGCCACTGGAACAGTCGCGACCGCCTGTGGCGTGGGCATGTGCACCGATGCAAGGCTGGGCCGCGCAACAGCGCCGACGTTCGCCGCCACCGCCGCGCGAAGCGCGGCGTCCAGCCGTTCGCGGAGCGACGCGGCGTCCACGCCGCCGCCTGGCTTGCGCACGAAGTCCACGGCACCGAGTTCGAGCGCGCGAATCGTCAGGTCCACGCCGCGGTCGGCATCGGCGCCGCTCAACATGACGACCGGCCGCGGCGACTCGCGCATGATCGCCGCGAGCGCAGCGAGCCCGTCCAGCTCCGGCATTTCGACGTCGAGGGTCACGACGTCCGGGCGCAGGTCGCGAACCGCGGCGATTCCCTCGCGCCCGTCCGAGGCCGTGCCGATCACGCAGAAGCCCGGCAGCTCGGCGATCAGGTCGCGGATGGCCGCACGCATCAGCGCGCTGTCGTCCACGATCAGCACCGTGCGCGGGTCAGATGACACGCGGCTCGCCTCCCGTCGGGCGCACGGTGACCTCGCCGGTGCCGATATCGAACCAGAGCGAACGGCCGGTCGTGCCGCCGACGTCCTCGGCCACGACCGCGATCGACGCCGTCGTGAGCGCCGCCCGGGTCGCCCAGACGTTTCGCTCACCGACGCGTCCATGCGTCGTGAGGACATCCGCAAAGAGCGTCGCGCCGCCCACGATCTTCGCGGTGTACGGCCCCGGCGCTCCGGCCCCGCGCGACGCGTCCACCACCAGGGGAACCGCCGTCGACGCGAACCGCCCCGGCACCGCCTCGGCATCGCCGTTGTACGACTCAGGCAGCAGCACGTGCGCCAGCGCCCTCGACCACCAACAGCACCCGCGGAACACCGGCTGGGGCCGCCCCGAACCGCACCGACAGGTCCACCACCGTCAACAAGGTCCCCCGCAGGTTGACGATCCCGCGGACAGCCGCCGGAGCACCCGGAAGCCGGGCCATTGGGCGACCCCGAACCACCTCGCGGACCGCATCGAGATCACAGGCGCACGACACATCCCTGCCGCCGTGAATCGCAGCAGCCGACGCCCAGTGAAATCAGTCGTCCGCTCTATAGAAGGCAAGGTAGTCCAAGGGGTCCGGGTGGGCAATCAACTCCGGCATCTCGGACACCGTGATCAGCGACTCGTGCAGGTCGCGGGGGAGCGGCGAGCGGAACTCCAGTTGGGCGCCGGTTTCCGGGTGCTGAAACAGGAGCCAGGCGGCGTGCAGGAACTGCCGCTTGGGCGGCAATCCGACGAGGCGGCGCGCCCCCCCGCCGCCGTACGTGTCATCCCCAACGACCGGGTGACCCACGGAGGCCAGGTGCACGCGGATCTGGTGCGTACGGCCCGTATGGAGGTGGGCCCGCAGCAGTTCGCAGCTGGTGAACCGCGCAAGTCGCGTGAAGTCCGTCTTGGCGGCCCGCCCCGATTCGACGATCGCCATCCGCTTGCGATCGCGCGGGTCCCGGCCGAGCGGCCGGTCCACCGTGAGGCGGTCGCGGTCGAGATGTCCCCACGACAGCACGGCATACCGTCGGATCACCCGTCGTTCGGCGATGGCCTTGGACAGGATGCGGTGCGCGCGGTCGGTCTTGGCGATGATCAACAGCCCGGAGGTGTCCTTGTCGAGTCGGTGCACCAGCCCGGCGCGGGCTTCGTCCGATTCCTGCGGCAGCGCCTGGCCGCGACCCTTCAGCGCATTGACCAGCGTCCCGCTCCAGTGCCCCGGTGCGGGATGCACGACCATCCCGGCGGCTTTCTCGACGACCATCAGCGCGTCGTCCTCGTACACGACGGTGATCGGGATGTTCTCGGCCAGCACGGGGCGCGACTCAGGTTCCGGCACGTCCACTTCGATCAGGGCCCCGACCGCGGGGACGAAGCTCGAGCGCTCGGCGCGCCCGTCAACGCGCACCCGACCCGTGGCGATCAGGGTCGCGGCCTGCGTGCGGGAGATGGAGGCGAGGCGCGAGACGAGTGCGTCGAGGCGCCTCGCGTCGTCAGCCGTGAATCGGAGCGTCTGCGGCATGGTCGCCTGCCGGCGCTTCACGGGCGGGCTCTTCGCGCCAAAGGACCCACGCCAGCAACGCGGCGCCGCAACTCACCGCGATGTCGGCGACGTTGAACGTAGGCCAGCGAAACCCCGCGTACCCGATGTCAATAAAATCCACGACGCCCTGCGGCGAACGCAGGCGGTCCAGCAGGTTGCCGAAGGCGCCACCGCCCACGAGCGCCAATGCCACCGCACGCGGGCGGTCCGTGGCCAGTGTCTCGCGGTACAGCCGCCACAGCACGCCCAGCGCGACGACGGTCAGCCCCGTGAAGATCCACCGCGAGTGCTCGCCCAGGTGGAAGCCGAACGCGGCGCCCGGGTTGTACACCAGGGTCAGGCGCACCACGCTACCGACCACCCGGTGCGGGATATACGCCGGCGTCAGCCACTCCAGCGCCGCCCACTTGGTAAGCTGGTCGAGCGCGAAGACCGCAAGGACGATTGTCGCGCACAGCCGACGAAACGCAAACGGACTACCGCTTGCCATCTTCCTCTTTGGTCTTGCACTCGATGCAATACCGGGCGTGCGGCAGCGCGTCGAGGCGCTCGTACATGATCTCGCCGCCACAGCTGTGACACTGGCCGAACGCCTCGGGCTTTCGGTACAGCCGCCGCAGCGCCTCGTCCACGTGCCAGAGGAACCGCCCCTCCTTGCTCGCAAACAGGAACGCCTTCTCCCGCTCCATCGCGTCCGTACCCTGGTCCGCCATGTGGAAGGAGTGCGACGACAGGTCGCCGTCGGAGCTTTGCAGCGTGTTGCCGAACGCCTCGTCGAAGTGTCCCAGCTCCTTCAGCACGCGCTTGCGCTCCTCGAGCAGTCGTTTCTCGAAGTAGGCGAGGTTCTTCTTGTTCATCGGCTTGAACGCCTTCGCGCCGGCCGGCGGCTTGGTCATGGTCATCCGTCCCTCGTGAGAGCAACCTGCGCCGTCGCGCCTTCCAGCTCGACGTCCACTGCCGCCAACCCCGGCGTCATGCCGGCACCCAGCACCAGGTCGCGCGCGAGCGTTTCGCCGGCGACCCAGTCACGGTGCACCGCCACCGCATCCAGGACCAGCGTCGGCCCGGCGATGTGGAGAATAATACGATCGCTCACCGCGAGCCCGGTTTCCTTGCGGAGGCGCTGGGTGCGGCTGATCAGTTCACGCGCGACCCCTTCGGCCCGGAGCGCCGGTGTCACGGTCGGGTCGATCGCCGCGAACAGCGCGCCTTCCTGCTGAACCACAAGCGCCCCGCTGGCCTTGCGGACGATCGTGAGATCCTCGGGCGTGAGCACGTGCGACACGCCGCCGGACTCGATCGCCACGCGTTCGCCGCGCTCGAACCGCTGGAGCGCCGCGTTGTCGAGCGCCCCGATCGTCGCGGCCGCGGCCGGCGTGGACTTTCCGAAGACCTTGCCCAGTGCGCGAAAGTTGGGCTTCGCCTCCAGCGTCACGAGCGCATCGGCGCTCGTCGCGAAATCGACCGCCTTGACGTTCAGCTCGGCCGCCAGCACCGGAACGAGCGCGGGAATGTGCGCCTGCGCCGCGGTCGACACGGTGCCGGTCACGCACACCATGCGCGAGAGCGGCTGCCGCACGTTCACGCGGGCGGTCTCCCGCGCCGCGCGTCCGGCGGAGGCCAGCGACCGGATCGCGGCCATCGCCTCGTCCAGCGCGGCATCCGGCCCTGGGCGGCCGGCCCGCACGTACGGCGCGAGATGCACGGACTCGCCCGTCAGTTCCGTGTGCATCCAGTCCGTCACGAACGGCGCGAAGGGCGCGAGCAGCCGGCACGAAACGACCAGCACTTCGTGCAACGTCGCGAACGCGGCCCGGTTATCCGCGGAATCCACGTCGTAAAAGCGCCGCTTCGCCAGTCGTACATACCATTTCGAGACATCGTCGTCCACGAACTGCATGATCGCGCGGGCCGCGCCCGTCGCATCGTAACGCTCCAGCAGGTCGTTCGCGGTGGCCTCGACTCCGGCCAGTCGCGAGAGGATCCAGCGGTCCAGCAGCGGCCGCTCCGCGGGAGCCGGATCAGCAGCCGACGGCGCCCATCCGAAGTTCGCGTACTGCGCAAACGCGCCCTGATAGAGGTTCCGCAGCGTGATCAGGAACCGCCCGGCGCCGTCGCGAATGACCTGCTCGTCGAAGTTCTTCGGTACCCACATCTGGCTCGACGCGACCAGGAACAGCCGCGTGGCATCCGCGCCGTGTCGCGACATCACCTGCCACGGATCCACCGCGTTGCCGCGACTCTTGGACATCTTCTGGCCTTTCGCGTCGCGCACGTGATCGTGCACGATCACCGACCGGTACGGCGACGGCGTTCCGCGCGCGTTGTTCGGCAGCGCATCGCCCAGGCCCGTGGCGATCGCGAGCAGCGAGTAGAACCATCCGCGCGTCTGGTCCACGCCCTCGGCGATGTAGTCCGCAGGGAACTCGCGCGCGACTCGCTCGCGGCTCCCGGGCGCGTGCGGGAAACCCCACTGCGCGAACGGCATGGAGCCTGAATCGAACCAGGCGTCAATCACTTCCGGCACGCGTCGCATGGTGCCCGCACACGACGCGCACTTCCAGGTCCAGCGGTCGATGAACGGTTTGTGTGGGTCAAAGCCCTCGGGCAGCGGCTGCGCGGACTTTGCCGCGAGTTCCGCGTACGATCCCACGGCCTCCCGATGCTCTGCCGTTTGGTCGCACTCCCAGACCGGGAGCGGCGTTCCCCAGAACCGGTCGCGCGAAATTGCCCAGTCCACGTTGTTCTCGAGCCACTCGCCGAACCGACCGCTTCCGGTCTCCGGCGGGTTCCAACGGATCGCCGCGTTGCGTGCGATCATGTCGTCCTTGAATGCCGTGGTGCGGACGAACCAGCTCGTGCGGGCATAGTAGAGCAGCGGCGTGTCGCAGCGCCAGCAGTGCGGGTACGAGTGCGTCATGGTCGTCGCCTTCCAGAGCACATCGCGGCGCTTGAGCTCCTCGATGATCAGCGGGTCGGCATGCTTGAAGAACTTCCCGCCGATCACCGGCATGTCGGCCGGGAACTCGCCGCGCGCGCTCACCGGCTGCAGGAAGGCCAGGTTGTGCCGCTGCCCCGCCCCGTAGTCATCGGCGCCGAACGCCGGCGACATGTGCACCACGCCGGTGCCGTCGTCCGCGCTGACGAAATCCTCGGCGACGATGACCTCGTGGTTCGCGCCGGCCGGATACGCGGCCCAATCGAGCGGGCGACGGTATCGTTGGCCGGCCAGTTGCGCGCCCGTATGCGTGGCGACGACGTCCCACCGGTCCTGCCAGCCGTCACCGAGCACCGCGCTCGCGCGCGATTCGGCGAGGATCAGCGTCCATTCCCGTCCGGACTTCTTGCGCACCTCGACGTACGCGAGCGTCGGGTGCACGGCGAGCGCCGCGTTGGATACGAGCGTCCACGGCGTGGTCGTCCAGACCAGGATGCGCCGACGCGTGTCGCCGCCCTGGAGGTCCAGCGCGACGTACACGCTCGGGTCCTCGACATCGTCGTACCCCTGCGCGACCTCGTGTGAACTCAGCGCCGTGCCGCATCGCGTGCAGTACGGGAGGATCTTGTGGCCTTTGTAGAGCAGCCCCTGGTCGAACAGCGTCTTGAGGGCCCACCACTCGCTCTCGATGTAGCTGTTTTCGTACGTGACGTAGGGCGCGGCATAGTCCTGCCAGTGCGCGATCCGTTCCACGAGCCGCTGCCACTCCTCGCGGTACTTCCAGACACTCTCGCGGCACTTGGCGTTGAACGCTTCGACTCCGACGCGTTCGATATCCTGCTTGCCGCTGATGCCGAGCGCCTTCTCGACCTCGATCTCGACCGGAAGTCCGTGCGTGTCCCAGCCGGCCTTGCGGGGCACATGGAACCCGCGCATCGCGCGATGCCGACACACCAGGTCCTTCACCGTGCGGGCGAGCACGTGATGGATGCCGGGCCGCCCATTCGCCGTCGGCGGTCCGTCGTAGAACACGAATGATGGGCGCGAGCCGTCCGCGCCGACCGCAAGCGCGCGTTCGACGAGTCGCTCGTCGCGCCAGCGGTCGAGGACCTGCTGCTCGAGCGCATCGGCGGTCAGCTCCGCGCTGAGCGGGGCGAACCGTGGCGCTCCGGCGCCGGCCGGCTTGTTCACAGGGCCTCCACCACGCCGCGGACGAGCGTCGTGAGGTGTGGCTCCGCCTTCGCCGCCACCGCGAGGATCTTCTCCAGCGAAGCCGGCTCAAGCGTTTCAGGAATGCACATGTCGGTGATGATGGACAGGCCCAGGACGCGCATGCCGCCGTGCCGCGCCACGATGACTTCCGGGACGGTGCTCATGCCCACGACATCGGCGCCGATCGTACGCAGCATGCGATACTCAGCGCGCGTCTCGAGGTTCGGGCCGGCGACGGCAACGTACACGCCCTCGCGCAACGTGATCCCGCGCGCCGCCGCGATGCCGCGCGCGAGGCCCGCGAGCGCGGTGTCATAGGCCTCCGACAGGTCCGGAAACCGCGGACCGAGCGCCTCATCGTTCGCGCCGACCAGCGGATTGTCGCCCAGCAGGTTGATATGGTCGCGGATCAGCATCAGGTCGCCCGCCGCCCAGTCCTCGCGCATTCCCCCGCAGGCGTTCGACACAACCAGCGTCGAGGCGCCCAGCGCGCGGAGCACGCGGACCGGAAACGTGACCTGTTGCAGGGAGTAGCCCTCGTAGCGATGAAAGCGGCCCTGCATGGCCATGACGCGCTTGCCGCCGAGCGTGCCGACGATCAGGCGGCCCGCGTGCGACTCCACGGTCGGGAGCGGGAAGCCGGGAATTGCGGCGTAGTCCACGGTATGCTCGGCGGCGATCGCGCGGCCGAGTGCGCCGAGGCCCGTCCCGAGGATGATCGCCGTGTCGGCGACCGCCTCAGGGCCCGCGCCGATCAGCGCGCGAACAGCATCCGCCGCCGCACGCACATCCGCGAGCCGATGCGCCGCATCCGCCCCCGCGATCCGCGTCGGGAGCGCCGGTGAAACCGAACTCATGGCGTCAGTTCGCGCCGCCGTCGCGGTCTTGGGCGTCAATCGCCTCGGACGCGTCCACCGGTGTCGGGCGCGCGGGAGTCGGTGCGTGCTCCGCCGCCTGCAACTCGGCCAACTGCTGTTCCGCCATCTTCCGCATCTGGACGACGTAGCTGCGGCGCAACCGTTCCAGCGCATCCGCGTTTCGCTCGAGCTTGCGCACTTCCACGCGCGCCGCCTCGATCAGGCGATCGCCTTCGGCCCGCGCCTCGCGCACGATCAGCTCCGCCTCACGCTCGGCCTGGCCCTTGATGTCCTCGCGCATCTGCTGCGCGGAGATCAACGCCTCGTTCAGCGCCTTGTCGCGCTCCCGGAAGGCGCGCAACTGCTCGTGAAACCCTCGCGCCTTCGCCTCGAGATCCTGGTTGATCCGCGCAAGCCGCTCGAGCTCGTCCGCAACCTGCACACGGAACTGGTTCACGCGCGCCGGGTCGAATCCGCGGAACGTCGTCCCGAACTCATACCGCCGGACATCAACCGGCGTGAGGTGAAAGATCTCGTCGTTCATGGCTGCCTCGTGAGTTGCTACTGCCCGCGTTCGCCAAACAGCACCGTGCCCAGCCGGACCATCGTCGCACCTTCTTCGACGGCAACCGCGAAGTCGCCGCTCATGCCCATGGAGAGCTCAGTCGCATCGTGCCCTGCTCCCCGCACTGTTTCCAATGCCCGCCGCGCACCGCCAAACACTTCCCGGAGGACCGATTCCGGAGCGTCGAACGGCGCCATCGTCATCACGCCCCGAACCCGCAACCCCGCCTGGGCCCTGAGGCGGTCCGCTTCGCGCGCCAGCTCTGAAGGTGGGTATCCGCCCTTCGACGCTTCGCCGGACACGTTCACTTCCAATAAGACGTCCAAGGGGCGGGCCAACGTCACGCCGAAGTTGTGGATCGCATCGGCCAGCCGCTGGCTATCTACCGCGTGGAAAAGTGCGAACCGATCCACGTGCTTCACCTTGTTCCGCTGCAGGTGCCCGATCAGGTGCCAGGTCAGGGCCGCTGGCGCCGGACCGCGGCTCGCGACCACCGGAATCCCGCCGGTCATCGCGATGCGCGCGGCCAGGGCGTCCTGCTTCCCCAACGCCTCCTGGACCTTGTTCTCGCCGATATCAGTAATCCCAGCCCCGAGCGCCGCGAGCACGGCCTCGGGCCCGTGCGTCTTGGTGACGGCGATAATCCGAACGTTCTGGGTGTGACCCCCGCGACGCCTGGCATCATCGATTTTCTTGCGAACTTCGGCGACACGATCCGCCAACCCCTGATAAGACATAACTCCTGAAAATACTTGGAGTTAGGCGGTGGCTCAACCTCTGACTGCTTTGGCGGGGAAACGGCGGAAACTGCGGATAACGGCTGATCAAGCAACGGCGAACGGCAACGGCAACTGCTTTTCTTGGGCACTGCAACGACAACGGCACTCAGTCCGCCGCGGTGAGTGCCGTTGCTGTTGCAGTTGCAGTTACCCCAGAAGTTGCAGTATCCGCAGTTATCCGTCGTTTCCGTTGTTTCCCCGCTCAGGCAGTTGCAGTAATCGTATCTGCGATCAGGCGGGCCGTGGTTCAGGCCCGCCAAGCATCGGCGGCGCCCGCTTGAAATCCGGAGGCAGCGCCGCTGCCGCCGGGTCCGCTGCGATCGGCGCCGACGGCGGCGAACTGCGCGGCGGGAGTTCCTCCCCGCGCTGCAGCAACGCGATGTCTTCTCGCGTGAGCGTCTCGCGATCAAGCAATGCGGCCGCGATCTTATCAAGCAACTCGCGATTCTCAGTGAGTACGGTCCGCGCCCGCCCATGGGCATCGCTGATCACGCGCTTCACTTCGGCGTCCACCTGCTCAGCCGTGCGCTCCGACACGTTGCGCCGACTGTGCAGCTCGCGACCGAGGAACACTTCGGTCTCGTTCTCGCCGACCAGGATCGGGCCGATCGCCTCCGAGAGGCCCCACTGTGCGACGTAGCGCCGCGCGATACCCGTCGCCTGCTGGATGTCGCTCGCCGCGCCCGCCGTCACCTTGTCGTGGCCGAACACCAGTTCCTCGGCGGCGCGACCCCCGTACGCCATGACGAGGCGCGCCTCGATCTGCTGGCGCGTGACGCTCACCCGATCGTCCTCGGGCAGCGTGTATGCGACACCAAGCGTGCGACCGCGCGGCACGATCGTCACCTTGTGCAGCGGGTCGTTGCCCTTGACCATGATCGCGCAGACCGCGTGGCCACCCTCGTGGTACGCCGTGAGTCGCCGCTCCTCGTCCTTCATGACCAGCGACTTCCGCTCCGCGCCCAGCATGACCTTGTCCTTCGCGTCCTCGAAGTCGGCCATGTAGATCTTGTCGTGGTCGCGGCGCGCGGCGAGCAGCGCGCCTTCGTTCACCAGGTTCGCCAGGTCGGCGCCGGCCATGCCCGGCGTGGACTTCGCGAGCGCGTCGATGCTCACATCCGCAGCGATCGGCTTGTTGCGCATGTGCACGCGCAGGATGCCTTCGCGGCCCTTGTAGTCGGGTGAGTCCACCACGATCTGCCGGTCGAAGCGGCCCGGCCGCAGCAGCGCGGGATCCAGCACGTCCGGCCGGTTCGTCGCCGCGATCAGGATGACGCCGTCGTTCGACTCGAAGCCGTCCATCTCGACGAGCAGCTGGTTCAGCGTCTGCTCGCGCTCGTCGTGCCCGCCCCCGAGGCCCGCGCCGCGGTGGCGACCCACGGCGTCGATTTCGTCAATGAAGATGATGCACGGCGCATGCGCCTTGCCCTGCTCGAAGAGATCGCGCACACGGCTCGCGCCGACACCAACGAACATCTCGACGAAATCGGAGCCCGACATCGAGAAGAATGGACGTCCGGCCTCGCCGGCCACCGCCTTGGCGAGCAGTGTCTTACCGGTGCCCGGCGGGCCGACGAGCAGCGCCCCCTTCGGCAGGCGGCCGCCGAGCTTCGTGAACTTCTGCGGATCCTTGAGGAATTCGATGATCTCGCGGAGGTCGTACTTGGCTTCGTCGCAGCCGGCGACATCCGCGAACGTGACCTTGGGCGTGTCGCCCGACAGCAGCTTGGCTTTCGACTTCCCGAACGAGAACGCCTTCGCCCCGTTGGCCTGCATCTGCCGCATGAAGAAGAACCAGAACGCGAACAACACGATCCACGGCAGCGCGGCGAGCAGGTACTGGCCGAACGACGGCCGCGCCTCCTCGGCGTCCACCCGCACGTTCTTGTCGCGCAGGCGCTGCAGCTCGCGGTCCGAGTTGGTCACCGGCAGCGTCGTGATGAACCGCTTGGCCGGCGCCTTGCCCGGCGCCGTGTAGTCCCGCACGAACTCGCCGCGCAGTTCCTTGCCCGAGACGATTGTGACCTTCGCGATGTTGTCCACGCGCAGCTGCTCGTCGTAATCGGAATACGCGAGCTTCGCGATCCCCTCGTTCCGCATGTTCGTGCCCTGGATGTACGCGATCGGCACGAGGATGAGGAGGATCCAGAACGCGAGGTTCTTGGAGATGCGGCTCATCGGACTTGGCGTGTTGCCCTGCGATTCGTTAGCCATGAAACCCTTGGGGAGACAGCAACAGTGTACGAGTGGAGCTACCGCAGACTTGCTACGTACGGCAGGTGCCGAAAGTTCTCGGCGTGGTCGAGGCCGTACCCGACGAGGAATTCGTTGGGCGCATCGAAGCCGACAAAGCGGGCCTCGCGCGCAAGCGCACCGGCGATCCGCTTGTGCAGCAGGGCGCAGATCTCGATGGACTTGGGCGCTCGCTCGCCAAGCACGGCGATCAAGCGGTTGAGCGTGCGCCCGGAATCCACGATGTCCTCGACCAGCAGGATGTGCTTGCCTTCCAGCACCGTCTCAGGATCGTAGACGAGTTCCACGGACCCGGATGACACCGTTCCGGCGCCGTAGCTGGAGGCGACGAGGAAGTCCACATGAAGCGGCCGCCGGATTTCGCGGACAAGATCGGCGAGGAAGACGAAACTCCCCTTCAACAGCCCGAGCACCAGCAGGTCACCGTCCGGGTACGCAGCGGTGATCTCGGCGCCCAGCTCCTTGACGCGCGCACTGATGGCGCGCTCATCGAAGGCGATCCGATGAACGTCGCGGCCGAGCAGTCGCGGGTCGGCCGAAGCGCCCAAAACGGGAGCAGCGGTCATACCCCTAATATAGTGGCGCCGTACCCCCCCGGTTCCGCACCACGAACGTGGTTTCGGTGCGGATCACCACCGCGCCGCCGGCGAGCGGGATCTCGTTGCCCGGCTTGAGTTTCGCCCACTCCGAGCTCAGGCGTT
Organism: Gemmatimonadota bacterium; assembly: GCA_016874035.1. Lineage (GTDB taxonomy): Bacteria > Gemmatimonadota > Gemmatimonadetes > Gemmatimonadales > Gemmatimonadaceae > Fen-1231. Next base: position 34,240 of record VGVM01000009.1, on the reverse strand, counting down.
CCGTGCCGCGCCAATCCACCGTCACGCCGGCCCGTGCGACCACTTCCTGCCACACCAGGGCCACCGCCTGGGGCGGTAGTGTCGCGAATGCCCCGGCGCGGACGAAAACGGCGCGAGTCGCGCCCGTGCCGTCGGCGCTGGAAACGTCGTGTACGCCCATGTCATCCACCAGGCGACGGATCCCGGCGCGCACACGGGCCGCCGATTCTCCAAGCTCAAGCAGCCATTCCCGGAATCCCGGCCGGACCCGCTCGAGCGCGGGGAGCAGGTCGTGACGTACACGATTCCGGAAGTAGATCCGCGCCGCGTTCGAGGGATCCTCGACCCAGGTCACGCCACGGGCTTCGGCGTACGCCGCGATTTCGGCGCGCGACACGTCCAGCAACGGGCGGACTGCGGCGCCTTCGGCCCGCATGCCCGCCAGCCCGCGCACGCCGGCGTCGCGCAGGATGCGCATGCACACCGTTTCCGCCTGGTCGTCCGCCGAGTGGGCCGTGACGACGCGTGCGCGAAACTGCGTCGCATGGGCGCGAAGGAACCGCTGCCGCGACTCGCGCAGTTCCGCTTCACCGGGTGGGTGATCCGGCGACGGCGGGCGGAGCCCGGCGACGACCGGAATACCGAGCGATGCGGCGCGACGCCGGACCGCGAGGACGGCCTCCGCCGCGCTGGGGCCGGTTCCGTGGTCGAAACTCGCGACAGCCACGGCGTCCGACCGGACCCGGAGCCAGGCATCCAGCAGCACCATGGAATCGCGGCCACCGGAGATCGCGAGCAGGTAGCGTCCGGCCGGGACTTCGCCAACGGCGCGCTCCACGCGCACCACCGACGCGTTGCCACCTTCACCACTCGGGCGCATGCCGCTAAGATACCAGCGTCGCACGGCGCTCCACTCAACCTGACGGCAGAGACTTATGGAATCGTCATTCGGCGGACCTCTCGGCATTGTGATCGCAGGACTCGGCCTGGGCGCGTTCTACACGGCGCTCATCTGGGTCAACAGCCTGCTCGGGCTGTTCCTGACCCCGCTGTTCCTCATGCCGATCGCGTGGGTGCAGGATGCGCTCGCGGCACGCAAGGCGAGGCAGCAGGCGTAGCGCGCACCGCTTGGCTTTACCTGGACGGCCGGCCACCCGCCGGCCGTTTTGCTTGCCGGTGACCGAAACGTTCGCGCGATGCCTGCGTAGTGATTGCGGCACTCCGATTGGGGTGCCATGCTTGGCGTACCCTTTCCGCAGGAGTCCCTCGTGGGAATGATCGTTCCGATTGTTGTCGTGCTCGCCGTCATGCTGTGGGTGATCGGCGCATACAACGGTCTGATCGCACTGAAGTTCCAGACCCAGAATGCGCTGAAGCAGATTGACGTCCAGCTCAAGCGCCGCCACGACCTGATCCCGAATCTCGTCCAGGCGGTACAAGGCGCCATGCAATTCGAGCGCGGAACGCTTCAGGACGTGATCGAAGCCCGAAACAAAGCCATCAGCGCCGGCGCGGGCACCAACCTGCAGGGCGTGGGCCAGATGGCGGCCGCCGAAGCCCATCTGTCCGGCGCGCTTGGCCGGCTGATGGCCGTCGTCGAGGCGTATCCCGACCTCAAGGCCACCGCCAATGTCGGGCAGCTCCAGGAGGAGCTCACGTCAACCGAGAACAAGATCGGGTTCGCGCGGCAACTGTACAACGACACCGCGACGCTCTACAACACCGAACAGCACCAGTTCCCCACCGCGCTTGTGGCCGGCTTTGCCCGCGCGGTGCCCGCGGAACTCTGGGAGATCACCGACGAGGCCGAGCGCGCCGTGCCGAAGGTGGATCTCTCGATGAAGAAGGCGTAGCGCGGCGCGCGCCAGCTGGCGACCGCCGGATGACCGACTTCGAAGCCACCAACCTGTTTGCCCAGCAGGAAGCCAACCGGCGCAAATCGCGCTGGTTGGTCGCTGGGTTTGTCGTGTTCTTCCTTTGGCTTGGCCTCGGTGGCGACTGGATCGCCTACGAATACACCAAAGGGCTCCCGCCGGAGCAGTATCGCCACGGTTTCCCGGTGCTCGGCGCCATCATGGTGCTGATTGCCGGCGGCCTGGTGGTCAACATCCGTCGCTCCGGTGCGAGCAAGGTGCTGTGGTCCACCGGCGCCCAGCGTCTCGACGAGCCGGCCACGCAGGACGAGCGAACCATCTCGAACGTCGTGGACGAAATGGCGATCGCCGCTGGAATTCCGCGCCCGACGGTCTGGGTGATTGACGATGACGACCCGAATGCATTCGCGACCGGCATGAAGCTCGACGCGTCGCACGTCGCGGTGACCCGCGGCCTCATGACCACGCTCAACCGGGACGAGCTGCAGGCCGTCGTGGGCCACGAGATGGGGCACATCAAGAACCTCGACGTACAGCTGATGACGCTCGTGGCCGGGCTCGGAGGCGCCATCGCCCTGATTGCGGACGGCATTGGGCGCATGCTGTGGCACGGGTCCCATAGCAGGCGCCACGGCGGCGGGTTTAGCGGCGGGGGTGGTGGCGGCGGCCGGAAGAAGAACGACCTCGGGCCACTGATTGTCGTTCTCATCGTGGTCTGGATCCTGAGCTGGCTGCTGGCTCCGCTGGTCACTCGCCTGTTGGCCATGTCCATCAGCCGGAAACGCGAGTATCTGGCGGACGCCATGAGCGCCCAGTTCACCCGGAACCCCCTGGCCCTGGCCTCAGCCCTCGAAAAGATCGAGCAAGCCGCCGCCCCGACAAAGTCCATCAAGCACGGTGTCGCCCACCTGTGCATTGCGGACCCCCTGGGGTGGCGGTCCAGCCGCCGCGAAGGCCGGGTAAGCGATCTCCTGGCGACCCACCCACCCATGGCGTCCCGCATCGCGAGGTTGCGCCAGATGGGGTTCGAGCCGGCGTCCGTCTAGGCGCCGAAATCCGCTGAGTTGGCATGCAGCCCGGGGCTGCGATTCGGTCGGCTTTTGGCGGAATCGGCTGCGTGGGATCACGGTGGGCAGCCTCCAGTTCAATCGCGATCAGCTAGCCAGGACTGGCCGCGATCACGGGCCGCCAATTGAGCCTGGCGCAACGAGATCGTCATGTTTCCAGCACCACGCTGTTCACAGTCGCGTTTGTGACATGCAAGGCCAACGCCTGCATGCACCAAGCCTGTATTCACCGGGATTCTGAATATTCACAGGGTTTGACTGCACGACAATTCACTTTATACACAGTCTGACAAGTGTGCATTTGGCATGGAGTTACGCGATGCATGTCGTGACTGTTGGTTGCATAGGTATGCAACCAACAACTCAGGTGGAGAATGAGTAAGAAATTTTGCGGTTTCTGCGGAGAAATGACGGCACAACCCAGCTTTCCTGAGCCATCGTCCGGCCCGTTCCGGCCAACGCGAGCTCGCCGCACCAGCGCTCCGGACTGAGCCAAGTTTCCGGGCTCCGGCGCACAGTTGTTCGTGCGTGACCTGCCAGAACCTGGGCGTCCATCCAACACGAGCACGAAGCACCCCCGGTCAATCTGACACGCCGGGGTTCTCCGCTGACATTCGCCTGCCCCGGCTCGACGGTTCCCGTGCGCAACCACTGGATCGCCGGCTGACGCACCGCTCAAGCGAGGCTGAGGCGCCGCTGAGAACCGGCTGGGACGGCGAGACCGCCGATCGCGCCGCGAGTCATTACCGCGGCGTATTTTTCCGCGATGCACATCTCCGTACCCAAGGAAACAACACCGCGCGAAACCCGCGTCGGACTGGTCCCCGAGAGCGTTGCCAAGCTGGTGAAGGGTGGCCATACAGTCGCAGTCGAGCGGGACGCCGGGCTTGCCTCCGGGTTTACCGACGACCAGTACGTAAAGGCGGGCGCGACGATCGCGCCTGACTTTGCAGCCACGGTTGCAGGTGCGGCCGCCACCTGCAAAGTCCAACCGGTCACCGCCGCCCAGGCGAGCGCCCTGCCCTCCGGATCGGCGCTCGTTTCGTATTGGGCGCCCACCGGCCAGCCCGACGCCCTGGCTGCCCTGAATGCCCGTCAGGTCCGCCTGCTTGCCCTCGAGCGGGTGCCCCGGATAACACGCGCGCAGTCCATGGACGTCCTGTCGTCGCAGGCGACCGTGAGCGGCTACAAGGCGGTGTTGCTCGGCGCAGGCGCGCTGCCAAAGCTGCTTCCGATGCTCTCGACTGCGGCCGGGACGCTCGCCCCTGCCAAGGTCTTCGTGATCGGCGCGGGTGTGGCCGGCCTGCAGGCGATCGCCACCGCACGGCGCCTCGGTGCGCTCGTGTCCGGCTTTGACGTGCGGCCCGCGGCCGCCGAGCAGATCCTGTCGCTGGGCGCAACGCTGATGAAGCTGGACCTGGCCGCGGTATCGGCCGTCGGCGACGGCGGCTACGCCAAGGCGCAGACGGCAAAGCAGCAGCTGGATACGCAGGGCGCGATCACCGCCCACGTGAAAGACATGGACCTGGTCATCACGACAGCGGCCATCCCCGGGAAGAAGGCCCCGGTTCTCATCACCGACGCCGCGATCCGCGGCATGAAACAGGGGTCCGTCATCGTGGACCTCGCCGCCGAGACTGGTGGCAACGCCGAAGGGACGAAGGCCGGCGAAACGGTTGTCGTGCACGGTGTGTCGATCATCGGCCCGGTCAACTTGCCGAGCACAGCCGGCTTTCACGCCTCGCAGATGTACTCGCGCAACGTGCTGACGTTCTTGAATCACGTGATCAAGGACGGCAACCTCGTGCTCGAGGAGTCCGACGAGATCACTGGGCCGATGATGGTGAAAGCGTAGGGTCACCTACTACCCACTACCTAGTACCTACTACCTACTCTCCCGTCATGCTCCAGATCTTCCAACTCTACGTCTTCATCCTCGCCGGCTTCGTCGGGTTCATCGTGATCCAGCGCGTGCCGCCGCTCCTGCACACGCCGCTGATGTCGGCGACGAATGCGATCTCTGGGATCTCGCTTGTGGGCGCCATCGTGGCGGCCGGCGGGCAGTACGGCAAGCTCGCGACGATCCTTGGCTTCATCGCGGTGGTCTGCGCCGCCACGAACGTCGTGGCCGGGTTTTTGATCACCGATCGCATGCTCGCCATGTTCAAGGGTGAGAAGGCCGGTAACGCGAAGGAGCAGGCCGACAAGAAGGCGGAGGCCGCCAAGTGAGCGTACTCGCTTCGCTGTTCGCCGCGATCCCGGTGCCCGCCGCGGAGACACTGGGCGGGCCGCTCACCACGCGCGACTGGATCGTGCAGGGTGCGTACCTCGCGGCGTCGATCCTGTTCATCCTCGGCCTCCGGTCGCTGACCAAGCCGACGCAAGCGCGGCTCGGCATGCAGCAGGCCGCTTTCGGCATGCTGTTCGCCGTCATCGGCACGCTGCTCCACTCCGGCATCATCACGTACACGTGGATCATCGCCGGCCTGATCCTCGGGGCGCTCATCGGCTACCCGATGGCGATGAAGGTCGCCATGACGAGCATGCCGCAGTTCGTGGCGTTCTCGCATGCATTTGGCGCGATCGCCGCGACGCTGGTCGGCGTCGTCGAGTACCGCCATGCGTTCGAGATGGTCAATGGCGTGATGCCGGGCATGAACCACGGCATTGCCTTCGCCGTCGGCTTCGAGGTGTTGTTCGGTGCGCTGACGGTGACCGGCAGCTTCATGGCGTTCGGCAAGCTGCAGGAGTTGATCACCGGTCGGCCCATCACGTTCCCGGGGCAGAACGCGTTCAACATCACGCTGATCGCGGTGGCGCTGCTCTCACTTGGCGTCCTGACCTACGACCCCACGCAGGCCTGGGCGTTCTACACGGTGCTCGGGCTCGGCCTGTTCCTCGGCGTGAGCATGGTGCTGCCGATCGGCGGCGGCGACATGCCCGTGGTGATCTCGCTGCTGAACTCGTATGCCGGTCTCGCGGCGAGTGCGACCGGATTCGCGATCGGCAACAACGTGCTGATCATCGCGGGCGCGCTCGAGGGCGCAGGCGGTTTCATCCTGTCGATCATCATGTCGAAGGCGATGAACCGCAGCTTCGCGAACATCATCTTCGGCGCGTTCGGATCGGCGCCAAGCGCAGCCGCGAAGGCGGGCGGCCCGGTGAAGGAACCCAAGACCATCACGTCGGAGGACGCGGCGACGCAGCTGGCCTACGCCGGCAGCGTGGTGATCGTGCCCGGCTACGGCATGGCGGTCGCGCAGGCGCAGCATACCTGCCGCGAGCTGCATGAGCTCATCCAGAAGAAGGGCGGCCAGGTCACGTACGCGATTCACCCGGTTGCCGGGCGGATGCCCGGGCACCTGAACGTGATCCTCTCCGAGGCGGGCATTGACTACGGCGCGCTGCTCACGGATGTGGACGACGCGAACCGCGTGCTCCAGACGGCGGACGTCGCCGTGATCATCGGCGCCAACGACATCGTGAATCCGGACGCCGAGGAGGACAAGTCATCGCCACTTTTCGGCATGCCGATCTTCCGGCCGTGGACCGCCAAGACCGTGTTCGTGGTGAAGCGCGGCAAGGGCACCGGATTCTCCGGCGTCGAGAACCCGCTGTTCACCAAGGACAACACCCTGATGATCTACGGCGACGCGAAGGGTGTGCTCGGCAACCTGGTGAAGGAGATCAAGGCGCTGGACGAGGGGCACTAGGCCAGCAGATCGTCGTGAGCGCGAAAGCGAAACCCCCGCCAAGCATGTGCTTGGCGGGGGTTCGTGCTTCGGCGATGAGGCCGAAGGCACACGCTTGACAGACGTGGCTTGATAGTACTGAACGAACCATAGCAGTCAAGGTGGTAGCCGGAGGCCGTACCCGAAGCGGGATTCGAACCCGCACGCCCTTTCGGGCACACGTCTGTCAGGCGTATGCGTCTACCAGTTCCGCCATTCGGGTACGCGCACGTACACGACGGGCTGGGCGACAACCTGAAAGAACGCTTCTCGCTACCTCCGCTGAGCATGATCGCCAGTTGGAGGCGGAAATGCGTTACCCGAATTCCGCGAGACTTACCGATTCCGCGGCGGGCCCTACGGCCCCTTCATCCCCTTGGGCGGCCCGTCCGGATGTGGCCGGCACGCCGGCGGTTGCTCCACGCTGTACGTGAGGTTCGCGATCCGCCATCCGCTGCCGACGCGCAGCATCACGAACACATCCACGCCGCAGTGCGACCAGGCGTTGTTCACGTAGATGTCGTACGGCACCCACGCCATCGCCATGCCGCCGGCGAGCATGATGCGTGTGTCGAACCCGCGTTCAACAACGGGTGCGCCGCCGGTTCGCTCTCGATCGGCCGCGCGCGTGCGCATGGCATACGCAAGACGACCTTCACGCGTGCGAATTGAATAGACTTGCGCTTCAGGAACCATGAGGTCGGTGAGACCGATCGCGTTTCCATCGGTGATGAACTGAAGTGCCGAATCCACCACGGCCTGGATCGCGCGCCGATCGGCTTCCGGCGGCGCGTAGGTCGGCGGTGCGGCGCCCTGCGCTGCGGCAAGCACAGGCAGCACCAGGGTCACGGAAGCCAAGGCGAATCGTTTCATGTGCTATTGCATCCTCGCGACGCGGCCTTCGCGCAACACCACGCGCAACGACCTGGTGTTCCTGATATCCACGGTTGGATCCTTCTCGAGCAGCAGCAGGTCCGCCACCATTCCCGGCGCGATCGTGCCGACCGTTGACTCAACTCCCGCCGACCACGCTGCGTTTCGCGTCGCGGCTGCGATCGCGTCAAGCGGCCTGAGCCCCGCGCCGTTGACGAGCAACTCGAGTTCCCGATGAATGGACGGCAGCGGGTCCCGCTGGTCGCCGAGCAGTCCGTCCGTACCAGCCACGATGCGCACGCCGAGTTCCGCCGCCCGCTTGGTGACCGCATTGCTCCACGCCAGCCGGGCCCGACCCACATCGTCATTGGCCTGGCGGTCGAACACCCAGAGCGTGGCGTTGAGCGCCGTGCCGCGCTCCTTCATTGACTGCAGCAGCCGCTCGACACTCGGCGACGCGACCGGAACCCCCGCGAAGTTCCCGCGGCCGCGCGCCGGAAAGTCCGCCGTGCGCGGGCTTCCCTGCCACACGAGATACGGCGAGTGCGCCAGCATGTCGGCACCGGCGGCGACCAGGTCGCTGGGCAAACCCGGAAAGGTCGTCGCGTGTGCGACGACCTTCGGCCCTTGCCGCTTCGCCTCAGCAGTCGCACGCGTGACCGACGTGGAATCCATGTCAGTGTAGAGCTTGATGGCCGTCGCGCCGGTTCCGCGTGCAGTCGCAATGATCCTGACCCAATCGCTGCCCGCCGTAGCCGACTGCGCCCACGGCGCTGCGCCGGGCGCATAGCCGCGCGACGCATCGAGCACGCGCGGGTCCGTGAAGAACGCCGGCCCCGCGATCAACGCCACATAATAGATGCTCGGCCCAGCGATCTCGCGGGTGATCACGGCACGCTGGAGGTCGCTCGTTGCGCGCGTGTCGCCGGCCATGTCGTACACGCTCGTCACGCCGCCGAGCAGTGCGTTGCGCAGGAGCGCCGCCCGGTCGCCCCAAGCGCCGGTTCCAAGATGCACGTGGGCGTCCCAGAGGCCGGGAATCACGAACCCGCCGCGGCCGTCAATCACGGAATCCGGGACCGCGCCCGTCGCCCGCCCGCTTGGCACGACCTGAGCGATCTTGCCGTCAGCGAGCACGACATCCATGCCGGCGCGCGGTGCGGCGCCCGTGCCGTCTATGACGCTGACGTTTCGAATTAAGATCGGGACAAGCGTGCCGCGCTGGGCGCGAATCGACGCCACGGGCGTAAGGAGCAGCGCCAAGGCTGCAATCAACCGGGGACGGATCATTTGCACCGTCCGCGGTCACAACAGGCTGAACCGTTCATGACTCAACGATACTCGGCTTACCTGCCGGGATGAACAGGTCGGCTTCGACAGCAGGCCGATCCGGGTTTATGATTGCACGCGTGACCCGCTACTGCTCGCTTGCCCTCTGCATGGCTGTCGCGCTCGGGACGCTGCCCGCACAACCGCCGAGCCCCACCGACTGGGCCAACCTCGCCCGCTACCGCGACGCGAACGCGACGCTTGGCGCGCCCAAGCCGGGCGAGCAGCGCGTGGTGTTCTTCGGCAACTCCATCACCGAGAGCTGGGCTCCGCATTTCTCCGCGATGTTTCCCGGCAAGCCGTACGTCGGCCGCGGCATCAGCGGACAGACCACTCCGCAGCTGCTGGTGCGATTTCGCCAGGACGTCGTCGCGCTGAAGCCGGCCGCCGTGGTGATCCTCGCAGGGACGAACGACATCGCCGGGAACACGGGCCCAAGCACGCTCGAGATGATCGCGGACAACATTGCGTCCATGACCGAGATCGCACGCGCGAACGGCATTCGCGTTGTCCTGTGCTCGGTGCTCCCGGTGTACGACTACCCGTGGAAACGCGGACTCGAGCCTGCCCCGAAGATCGTTGCGCTCAACGGGATGCTGCGCACCATCGCCGCCGGAAAGGGGGCGGTGTACCTCGACTATCACGCAGCGATGCGTGATGAGCGGAACGGCCTGCGCGCGGACCTCGGCAACGACGGCGTCCACCCCAATCTTGCCGGATACCGACTGATGGCCCCGCTGGCCCAGTCCGCGATCGCGGACGCGCTCCGCCGCCCGTAGGCTGCGCGCTACCGGCCGCTGGCCACGCTTGCCATGCGACCGGCGGCTACGCCGCCGCTGGGTCCGGCACCGTGCTCGGCGCCGTCCGGGCGATTCGGACCGCCGCCTTCCGCCACTCGCGCACCATCAAGCCGGCACTGATGAACATTTGCAGCGTCACGGTGGCGACTGACAGGTACCAGAGCTTCCGCAACTCGAACCCGGGCTGGTTGTGCAGCCACCAACCAGGGATCGCAAAACTCAACACACGAATGCCGCTGCTCAGCATCGCAGGGAGCGTGTTGCCGAGCGACTGGAACATGTTCGAGAGCGTGAAGATCACGCCTTGGGCCACGAAGTTCAGCGAAATGATGTGCAGGAACCCGGCCCCGACGGCAATCACGGCTGCGTCGCGGCTGAACAGCGCAACGAGCGTGTCGCCCTCGACCTGCGCGATGACCGTCAGCACGATCATCACCGCGGTCTCCATCGCGAGCCCCACAAACAACGTTTGCTTCGCCCGCTGGATGTTCCCTGCCCCGATGTTCTGCCCGGCCACGGGTGCCGTGGCGAAGGCGACGGCCATGGACGGGATGAACAGCGCTTGCATCACGCGCCCGCCGATCCCGAATCCGGCTTGCGCCTCCGCACCCGCATCTCGGATGATGAGGTAGATGATTCCCATGCTGACAAACATGAGCGCGAACTCCCCGCCGGCCGACAAGCCAACCTTGAGGATTCGCTTCCAGACGCTCCAGTCAAACCGGAGCTTCGCGGCGTCGAACTCGACGAAGTGCTCGAGTTTCCGGAAATAGAGCAACATCATCACGACCGCTGCCGCGAACGAAATCGCGGACGCCAGCCCGGCGCCGAACACACCGAGTGGCTTGCCGGTGCCCCAGCCCGCGATCAGCACGGGGGCCAGGATGGCGTTCAGGACTACTGAGGCCACCTGCACGATCATCGTCGGCTTCGCCACGCCGGTGCCACGGAGCGCCGCCCCCATGCTCGCGAGCGCGAACTGGAGCGCCAGCGCGGGCAGGAACGCCACGAAGTAGTCGTGCGCCGCGGCGGCGGTCGCGGCGTTAGCCGCCAGCGTCTGCGTGTACACATCGCCCCACAGCATGCCGACCGCGAGGGTGATCAGCATGCAGACGCCGGACATCAGCAGGCTCTGGTGGAACACCGCATTGGCGTCGTCGCGGTCTTTCCGGCCGCTCGCATAGGAAATCAGCACCATGGTGCCCACGCTCAGGACCTGCGTGAGCGCCATGATGATGAACTGCAGGTTGCCCGTTGCCCCCACGCCGGCCACGGCGTCGCCGCCGAGTTGCGCGACGAAGTAGAGGTCCACGAGGAAATACGCGGTCTGAAAGATCATCCCGAAGAAGATCGGGAGTGCCATCGTGACGATGTGCCGCGGTATCGAACCCTGCGTGAAGTCCTTCATCAGTCCGGTTCAGGGGGTGCCGCGAAAGCTATGCGGGTGTTGCGTCGGTTCGCCTCAAGAGGGCCGCGCTCACGAGCACCACAAGCAGGCCGACCGGCGGCGGCTCGAGGAACGTGATTCCGGACCTGATGAGCGGGTTCTTGTACAGCTCGGTCCACTTGGCCATGTCCGCGGTGAGCTTCTCGAGCTCGGCGGCCGGCGTGCCGTCCGTCTTCGCCTTCTCGATCGTGTGCGCCGAGTACTTCTCCATGAAATCCGGCATGGCCGTGGCGTAGATCACCTGCCAGGTCGCGACATAGCAGACGTTGGCGATCGCGATGATCCCGATGCCAAGGCGAAAGGCCCGGCCGAACGAGATCACGCCGTGGCCGACGTTTTCGCGGTAGGAACGGACGGCGAAGTACACCACGGCGAACGCCGCCACCATCGTGGTATAGCCGAGGATCTCGCCCGTGTCGAACCCGAGATCGTCGAAGAAGAGCATGGGGACCGCCATCCCCAGCGAAAGCACGGCACCCGCGAACAGCCCGAATGTCAGTACGGTCTTGCGCACATCAGTCTCCGTGTGGTTTGAAGTCGCGGCATCCTACGACCGAACCGGCGCGTTTCGCGTCGTACAAAAGGGTGATTTTCGTGATTTCCGGTGAAGATCGCCCGAAAGAGCGACCGGCACCGAGCGGATCAGGCGATCAGGCGCTGTTCCCTGGCCATCTGGACCGCCTGGGTGCGTCGCCTCGGCCCGATCTTGTCGAGCACGCGCTGGACATGCGTCTTCACCGTGTTTTCGCTGACGAACGCCTTTTCGGTGATTTCGCGGTTGCTCAACCCCGCCGCCAGCATTTCGAGCATCTCCAGTTCGCGCGGGGTCAGGCCAAGGGCGCTGACACGAGCGTCATCGCGCACAAACGGACCGGTGACCGGAACCTCGACTCGCACCTCGACCGGAATCTCGACAGGGACTTCGACCGGCACTTCCTTCACGACAATATCGGTCTTCTTCCGCGTGACGCGGCCACCGAGCCAAACGCCGAGGCCGGCGAACAGCGCGGCGACGATGCCGCCGTAGATCTCCAGGGAGCGGTCAATGATGAGCCAGCGATACTCGGTGACCCGCAGCGCGACGACGAGCAGCCCGCCGATCACCCCGTAGAGCGCGATATGGCGCCACATCGCGCGCCGGGCATCATCCTGCGCGGGCGTCATCCGCTACGGGAGCGCAAAGGCCACGTACACACCGCCACTCGGCGCGCCATTCTTGCCACCGCCGCAGGCGACGACCACGTACTGCTTGCCGTTCACCATGTAGGTGGAAGGCGTGGCATTGGCGGCGAAGGGGAGTTCGGCTTCCCAGAGCACACGCCCCGTCCGCTTGTCGAAGGCGCGGATCCGGTTGTCGTAGGTCGTCGCGGCGATGATCAGCAGCCCGTTGCGCGTGACGATCGCGCCACCGTAGTTGTCGGTGCCGGTTCCCCGGATCCCCTGCGCGTTCAGCTTCGGGTACTCGCCGAACGGGATGGACCAGCGGATCGCGCCGCGGTTGAGGTCAATCGCGTTGAGCGTTCCCCACGGCGGCGCGACGGCGGGATAGCCCTCGTGATCGAGGAAGATGTCGAAGCCGGTCGAACGGTAAGGCGTGTAGAAAGGATTCGTCGCGGCCGTCGTGGAGACGTCCACGCCGGTCAGCAGGTAGTTGACCATGTCGCTGATGCCAGCGTTGTCGAGCGCGGACGCAAACGCCGGCATTCGCCCTGTCCCTTCGCGAATCGTCTGGGTCAGCTGTTCCCGCGTGAGCCGACCCGCCACGGCGTTCAGCGGCGGTCCTTCCGCCGAGCCCTGCCGATTGTCGCCATGGCAGCTCGCGCAGTGCATGCCATAGTTCGTCCGGTCATTGCGCGGCACCATCTTGAGCAGCCACGCCATCTCGTTCGAGTTGACGTAGAGGAGTCCGGTTTCGGGATCGAACACCGGACCGCCGTACTCACCCCCACCGTCCACGCCCGGGAAGATGATGATTCCCTGCGTCGTGGGGGTCTGGAACGGGTGATCGGTCCGATATTCGCGAAACACCTTCAATGCGCTCGCGCGCGCCTCGGGTGTCCGGTTCGTGAGTCCCGATTCCGCAAGCGCTTGCCGCGCAAATGGCGGCGGCAGAACCGGGAAGACCTGTGAATCAGCCGCGACTTCGCCGGCAAGCGATGCGGTCGGCATCCGCTTCCATTCGAGCGGGAACATTGACTTGCCTGTCTCGCGATCGAGCACGAAGACGTGACCGGTCTTGGTGATCTGTGCGATCGCATCCACGCGCCGGCCGTTCCGCGTGACCGTGACCAGTGCCGGCGGCGCGGGCAGGTCGCGATCCCAGAGGTCGTGCTTGAGGACCTGGAAGTGCCACACACGTTTGCCGGTATTCGCATCGAGCGCGACAATGGAGTTCGCGAAGAGATTGTCACCGAGCCGGTTGGCGCCGTAGAAATCGAAGCTGGCCGAGCCGGTGGAGAAGAACACCAGCCCACGCTTCTGGTCCACGGTCACACCGCTCCAGGCGTTCGCACCGCCGTTCACCTTCCACGCATCGGCGGGCCAGGTGTCGTAGCCGAACTCACCAGGCCGCGGAATCGTGTGGAACGTCCAGCGGATCGCGCCGGTCTTCACGTCGTACGCGCGGATGTCGCCCGGCGCGGATGGCAACGCTTCGGGAACCGACGTGCCGATGATGAGCACGTCCTTGTACACGACACCCGGCGTGCTCGCGCTGACGGACAGCCCCTCCACCGGGCGATCGAGCCCCGCGCGCAGGTCCACCCAGCCGCTGTCGTTGCCCCAGCCGGGGACCTTGAGTCCCGTCTTGGCATCGAGCGCGAAGAGGCGGTATCGGTAGTTGAAGTACACGCGCCCGTCGTGCACGACGACCCCGCGGTATCGGATCCGCGGACCGGTGAAACGCCGGCCCGTCGGATCGAAGCTCCACAGCTCGCGCCCGGTTGCCGCGTCCAGCGCGAAGGCCCGCTGCTTCGGCGACATGGCGTACATCACCCCGCCCACGATGATCGGGTTCGACTGCATCTCGGACCCGTCAAAGGCGTCGCGTGTGTCGTACTGCCAGGCCACCTTGAGGTTCTTGACGTTTCCCGGCGAGATCTGCGAGAGCGTGACGTAGTGCGTGTTGTCCGTGTTGCCGCCGTACACCGGCCAGTCTGCGGAGCCGGACGTGCGCCCTGCGAGCGGACGCGCCTGCTGCGCGGCGGCCGAACCGCACACGATGACGACGAGGCCGAGCGGCCCAAAGCTCCGGAGGACGCGGTGGTGGTGTGTCTGGGTGGGCATGGTAGGCGGGTTCGGGCGCGGAACCCGGAAAATACGCAGGGCCCGCCTTGTCGCGCGCAGGAGCGACTCGCTACGCTCCACCTGCATGTCGCGCCGCCCTTGGCCCTTCGCCGTGCGCGCCAACCGGCGCAACGTCGTGATCACGGTGACCATTGCCGTGGTGCTGCACATTGCCGCCTTCGCATGGATTGCCAGCGTGCGACAGGCGCGGAGGCTTGCGGCCACGCCGCCGAATATCACCGGGCTCGGCGGCGGCGTGAGCGGAACCGGTGGCCTTCCGGCGACCGGTGAGCGCAACGTGCACCCGTTCCTGGTCTTGGACGCGGACTCGCGGCGCCCGCTCGCACGCGCCTATGTCCTCGACGCGCTCTCGCTGGACGAGGCGATAACGAACGCGACCGGAGAGGCCGAACTCGGGGTACGCCCGGCAGCGACCTTCATCGTTCAAGTGCGAAAGCCCGGTTACGCCGTCCACGCGATGCAGGTGCCGAACCTCGAGCGCGAGAATCCCACGCGTGTCGTGCTGCTACAGCCGCAGCAGGTTCCCTACGCGTCGATCGACAGCATCTTCCTGCGGCGGTGCCAGCACTGCCACGGCAGCGACGACGCCGTGAACCTCACGTCGCATCTCGGGCTCACCACCAGTCGCTTCGGTCCGTGGCCGGTGGTGATCCCGTTCAAGCCGGACTCCAGCCTGCTCGTGCGGGCGCTGATCGACTCCGTCCCGCCACCTGGCGCGCGCGGCCCGCACTTGAAGGGGGTGGGCCGGTTCCGGGACTATGAAGTCGAGATGATCTACGAGTGGGTGCGGCAGGGAGCGAGGGGACCGGCGGTTGGGCGGTAGGGGGTGGCCTACCCCCGCCCCACCACCTTCGCCCACCCATCCCGGAGCGTCACGATCCGATTGAATACCAGCCGCTCCGGCCGCGAATCCACCGGGTCGCGCCAGAAGTAGCCGGTTCGCTCGAACTGATACCGAGCGTCGTCCGAATCCCGGGCCACGCTCGGTTCGATTTTCGCCCCGGAGAGCGTGACCAGCGACTCCGGGTTCACCATCGTCAGGAAGTCCACGTCGTCGCCGCCCGCCTCGGGATCCGGCACGCGGAAGAGCCGGTCGTACATCCGCAGTTCGCAGTCCAACGCGCGCGCCGCCGAGACCCAGTGGATGGTGCCCTGCACCTTTCGACCGTCCGGCGCGTCGCCACCGCGCGTCGCGGGGTCATACGTGCAGCGCAGTTCGATCACGTTGCCGGCATCGTCCTTCACGACGGACTCGCAACGAATGAAGTACCCGTAGCGCAGGCGCACCTCACGACCCGGCGCAAGCCGGTAGAACTTCTTCGGCGGGTCCTCCATGAAGTCATCGCGCTCGACCCACAGTTCACGCGAGAACGGGATCTTTCGCGACCCGGTCTTGGGCACATCGTGCGGGTAGTACGAGGCGTCGAGCTCCTCGACCTGCCCTTCCGGGTAATTGGTCAGCACGACCTTGAGCGGCTTTGTCACGCAAAGCACTCGCGGTACTTCCATGTTCAGGTCGTCGCGGATCGCGTGTTCGAGTGTCGCCAGTTCCGTGCGCTGCGGCTTGCGGCTTACGCCAACGGTATCCGCGAACGTGCGCAGCGCCTCGGGGCGCACCCCGCGCCGCCGCATGCCCGCGATCGTCGGCATGCGCGGGTCGTCCCAGCCCGACACGTGCTTCTCGTTCACCAGGCGCAGCAGCTTCCGCTTGCTCACCACCGTGTAGTCCAGCTCGAGCCGCGAGAACTCGGTCTGCTCCGGCGGCCGCTCGAACCCGGCCTCGGTCACGAGCCACTTGTAGATGTCGTTGTTGTCCTTGAACTCGAGCGTGCACAGCGAGTGCGTGATCCCCTCGACCGCATCCGACAACCCATGCGCGAAGTCGTACAGCGGGTAGATGCACCATGCGTCGCCGCGCCGGTAATGCGCCGCCTTGCGGATCCGCAGGAGCAGCGGGTCGCGCATGATCATATTCGGGCTCGCCATGTCAATCTTCGCGCGCAGCACATGCGCGCCGTCCGCGAACTCGCCGGCCTTCATCCGCCGGAGCAGGTCGAGGTTTTCCTCCGGCGAACGGTCGCGGAACGGGCTGTTCGTTCCCGCCGTCGTCACCGTGCCCCGGCCGGCGCGAATCTGCTCGGCGTTCTGCGAGTCCACGTACGCCTTGCCGCGCGTCACGAGCAGCTCCGCGATCTCGTACAGCTTCTCGAAGTAGTCACTGGCGAAGTACTCGCCGGCCCACGAGAAGCCGAGCCAGCGCACGTCTTCCTCGAACGCCCGGACGTACTTCATGTCCTCGGTTTCCGGATTCGTATCGTCGAATCGCAGGTTGCAGCCGCCGTCGAAGTCGCGCGCGATGCCGAAGTTCAGGCAGATGGACTTCACGTGGCCGATGTGCGCGAACCCGTTGGGCTCAGGCGGGAAACGGGTCTTGATCGGACGGCCAAATCGCCCCGACTCGATGTCGGTGGCGACCAGGTCGCGAATGAAATTGGACCGTGGTTCGGGCGCAGCGTCGCTCATGCCGGAAATTACACGGACGACCGCCGGTCTGGCCCACGCGGACCGGGCGGCCTACCATTCTGCATGCGATTCCGCATGCGCCGTGTCGGCCTGCTGACGATCGGGATCCTGCTCGGCAGCGCCGCCCTGCTGTACGCGCAACGGCGCGGCGGCCGGTTCGGCTCCGTCATGGTCGAGCCGAGCCCGGACTACAACGGCCGGTTCTCCTTCGTGCGGCTCCGCTACCAGTGGATCATCGGCCGCGGCTGGGAGTACGACTACCCCGCCATGGAACGGCACCTGATGTACGTCGTGAAGGAGCTGACTTCCATGAAGCCGCACACGGACCAGAGCGTGGTCGTGGACATGGATGACCCGGCGCTGTTCCGCTACTCGGTCGCCTACCTGTCCGAGCCGGGATTCTGGCTCCCGAGCGACGCGGAGGCGGCCGGGCTCAGGAAATGGCTCGCGAAGGGTGGTTTCCTGATCGTGGATGACTTCTACGGGAACCAGTGGCAGAACTTCGAGCGCTCCATGCGCCGTGTGCTCCCCGGGCTCGAGTTCGCGAAGCTCGACAAGACCCACCCGATCTTCAACTCGTTCTACTCGATCGACAACCTCGAGGGCATGTCGCACCCCGCCAGCCAGGGGTTCCGCGCCGTGTACTATGGGATCTACGAGAACAACGACCGGCGGCGACGGCTGGTAGCGATCGTGAACTACAACAACGACATCGGCGACTACATGGAGTGGTCGGGCCAGGGCTGGTACCCGATGAACATGTCGAACGACGCCTACAAGTTCGCGACGAACTACATCGTGTACGGGCTGACGCACTAGGGCGCGCTTTTCGCATCTCTCGCAGCTGCAGACTGCACCGCGACTCGGCTCAAGAACCCGGTTCAAACGCCGCGGCGCCTCCAACTGTCAGATCGGTAGCCCAACTCCGTAACCGAATCCAGCCCATGCGCCCAAGCCCCGGCTTCCTCGGCAGTCGGTCCACGCTCGTCACGGCCAGCATGCTCGCCGTGGTCGCAATGTCGGCCGGCGCCCAGACAGACCGCCGCACACTCGCCGGCGCGGTGGTCGGCATCCACAACCTGGTCGGCCGCGTGACGGTCGAACCCGGGTCCGGCCCCGACGTTGTAATCGAGGTGACCCGCCGCGGCGCCGATGCCCGCCGGCTCGACATCGAGACGGGCGACGTACGCGGCGTCAACAGCCTCCGCGTGATGTTCCCTGATGACGACATCGTCTATCCGGAAATCGGCCGCTGGTCGAACAGCGACTTCACGATCGGTCGCGACGGCACCTGGAACGGCGACCGGAGCATGTGGAACTCCCGGCGCCGCATCCGCGTGCGCGGCAGCGGACGCGGCACCGAGGCCTGGGCCGACCTGCGCGTCATGGTCCCCACAGGCAAGCGAGTCGAAATCAACGTCGGCGTTGGCGAGGCCAGCTCACGCGGCGTCGAAGGCGACCTCTCGATTGACGTCGCATCGGCCCGCATCACGGTCAGCGGTCACAAGGGCTCGCTCCGCCTCGATACGGGAAGCGGCAGCGTGGATATCCGCGATGTCACAGGCGCGGATGAACTCGTTGCCGACGCGGGCTCGGGGCACATCACCCTGTTCAACGCCTCGGCCCGGCGAATCAGCATTGAAAGCGGAAGCGGCGGCTTCGAGGGCGACAACGTCACCGCGGAAGACCTCGACGTCGAAGTGGGCTCCGGCGGCGTCCGGATCGACCGGTCAACGGCGCAGCGCGTCCGCCTCGAGACCGGAAGCGGAAGCATGGCGCTCGGACTCCGGAACTCGCCCCGCACTCTGGACGTCGAGTCCGGGAGCGGCGGCGTGACGCTTACCCTGCCGACGAACCTCGACGCGGACATTGACGTCGAGACCGGCTCGGGCGGCATCACGTCGGACTTCCCTGTCCAGGTGGATCGGGTCGAGCGGCGCCGGCTCCACGGCCGTGTCGGCCGCGGGGACGGGCGGATCCGGGTTGAGACGGGCTCCGGCTCCGTGCGGCTCAGGCGGGGCGCGTAAGCCTTACGCGGCCGGCCGAACCCCTTCGGTCAGGACGAACGCCCAGCGGAACGCCTGCTCCTTGAGCCGCTCGTAGCGACCGCTCGCGCCGCCGTGCCCTGAGCCGAGTTCCATCCGGAGGAGCACGGGTCGCGCGCCGGTACCGAGCGCCCGCAGCCGCGCGATCCACTTCACCGGCTCCCAGAACGCGACGCGTGGGTCGTTGATCCCGCTTGTCGCAAGGATCGCGGGGTAGGGCTTCGCCTCCACGTTGTCGTACGGCGAGTACTGCCGCATGTACGCGTAGTGCTCGGCAAGCTTCGGGTTCCCCCACTGCTCCCATTCCTGGGTCGTCAGCGGGATCGTCTCGTCGAGCATCGTGTTGATCACGTCCACGAACGGCACGTCGGCGACCACCGCGCTCCACAGGTCGGGCCGCATGTTGGCCACCGCGCCCATCAGTAGCCCGCCGGCACTCCCGCCGTGCGCGACGATCCCGCCCCGCGTGGCGTACCGCTCGCTCACGAGATGCTCCGCACAATCAATGAAGTCGTGGAAGGTGTTGAGCTTTCGCAGCATCTTGCCGTCGTCGTACCACCCGCGGCCCATTTCCTGGCCCCCACGGATGTGCGCGATGGCGTATACGAACCCGCGATCAAGCAGCGACACACGCATGGATGAGAACGTCGCCTCCATCGTGTAGCCGTATGACCCGTACGCGTAAAGCAGCAGCGGCCGCTTCCCGTCGCGCACGAACGGCTTCTTGTACACCAGCGAGACCGGCACGCGTGCGCCGTCCCGCGCCGGCACCATCAGGCGCTCCACGGCATACGCGCCCGGGTCGTACCCGCCGAGCACTTCGTCGCGCTTGAGCAGCGTTCGTTCGCGCGTCCCCACATCGAAGTCGTACACCGAATCCGGCGTGACCAACGACGAGTAGGTGAAGCGAAGCAGGTTCGTCCCGAATTCCGGGTTCGACCCCGGCGTCACACCGTACGCGGCCTCGGGAAACTCGACGAAGTAGTCCTCGGCGCCGCGCATCACGCGCAACCGACGCAGCCCGTCGTGCCGTTCGGTAATGACCACGTGAGCCGCGAACGCGTCCACCGATTCCACGAAGACCTCGGGACGGTACGGCAGCCAGTCGGTCCACTCCGACGGGCGATCCGGCGACGCGACCATCACCTTGAAGTTGGTCGCGCCTCCGATGTTGGTGACGATGTAGAGCCGGTCCTGGGTCGGCTCGACGCTGTACTCCACGTTGTGCTCACGCGCTCGCACGAGCCGACGCGGTGAGTCGGGCGCGTGGGCGTCCACGAGCCAGCATTCGTTGGTCGTGAAGCTCCCGCTCATGAGCACGAGCCACGCGCCGTCGCGCGACCGACCGACGCCCACATTGAACAGCGCGTCGTCGTCGCGGTAGAGCGACACATCGGCGGTCCGTGGTGCGCCCAGCGTATGCCGCCAGACTTCGCAGGCCCGCTTCGCCGCGTCGGTCGTCACATAGCACACCGTGCGATTGTCGCTCGCCCACGCCAGCCCGAAGCCCACCTTTTCCACGGCGTCGGGCAGCCACTCGCCGGTGGTGAGGTCCCGCACGCGAAGCGTGAACTCCTCGTACCCATTCGTGTCCACCAGCAGCGCCAGGTAGCGGTGATCCGGGCTCACCTCGAGGCCACCGAGCTGGTAGTACTCATGGCCCTCGGCGGCGGCGTTCTGGTCGAAAAAGACCTCCTCGGGCGCGTCGGCAGCACCGTGGCGGCGACAGTAGATCGGGTATGCCTTGCCCTGCTCCGTTCGCGAGTAATACCACCATTCGCCGCGCTTGACCGGCGGTCGCGAATCGTCCTCCTTGATCCGCGCCAGCATCTCGTCGTAGAGCTCCTTCTGCAGCGCGTCGGTCGGCGCCATCACGGCGGCCGTGTACGCGTTTTCCGCCTTGATGTACCCGATGGTCTCAGGGTCTTCCCGGTCCCGCATCCACGCGTAATCGTCGGTTCGCGCCTCGCCGTGGAGCGTGGTTGAGGTCGGACGACGGGGGGCGACTGGGGGCGTGGCGCTCATGACCGGGAAATTATCCCGGTGCGCGCGGACGCTACCTCGTGTACGCTTCGGGCGTGGTCGCGCACGACTCCCTCCAGCCCGCATCGGCTCCTTCGCCCGCCGTCGGACGCGGCGATTCCGCCGGCCAGCGCCTGCTCGCCCTGTGGCGACGCCTTGAGCCCGTCCCGGGCGGTCGCTGGCTGTTCGGCCTCGCCGTCCGCTGGACGATCCCGTACACCGGATCCGTCCGGCCCCGGGTTGAGGCGCTCCAGCCGGGTTATGCACGGATCAGCATTCGCCAGCATCGCGCGATCGAACAGCATCTGGGCTCGATCCACGCCGTCGCGCTGGCCAACCTGGCGGAATTCACCAGCGGCGCCGCCATGAGCACGGCGCTCCCGGCAGGCTACCGCGGGATCGTCACGCGCATGAGCATCGAGTACCTCAAGAAGGCGCGGGGCACGGTCACGGCCGAGGCACGCACGTCCCTGCCCGATCTCTCCGTCGAGGCTGAGCACGAGTTTGTGTCCGAGGTGCGCGACGCCCAGAACGCGGTGGTCGCGCGGGCGACCGTCACGTGGAGGCTCGGTCCTGCCCGATGACTCGGCGCGTGCGCCCATGAGCGAAACACCGCAGGCACGCTTCTGCCGCGACGTGGGAGTCCGATACCCGCTCATTTGCGGGGCGATGTACCCGTGCAGCAATCCCGAGCTGGTCGCGGCCGTATCCGACGCAGGCGGGATCGGGATCGTGCAACCGGCCGCCCTGACTTTCGTGCATGGGTACGATTTCCGCGCGGGCATGAAGCGCATCCGGGAACTCACGGACCGCCCGATCGGCTTCAACGCGCTGATTGAACAGTCGTCGAAGTATTACCACGAACGGATGACGCGCTGGCTCGACATCGCGCTCGATGAAGGCGTGCGTTTCGTCGTCACGTCACTGGGCAAGCCGAAGTGGGTCGTGGACCGCGTGCACGCCGTGGGCGGCCTGGTGTACCATGACGTCGTGGATGCCCGCTGGGCCGCCAAGGCCAAGGACAGCGGCGTGGACGGCCTGATCGCCGTCAACAACCGCGCAGGCGGCCATGCGGGCGGGATGTCGCCCGAGGCCCTGCTCGAAGCCCTCCAGCCGCTCGGGCTGCCCGTCGTGGGCGCGGGCGGCGTTGGGTCGGCGGCGGAATACGCGTCGCTCCTCAAGATGGGCTACGCGGCCGTGCAGCTCGGCACGCGGTTCATCGCCACGACCGAGTGCTCCGCGAGCGACAGCTACAAGCAGGCGATCGTGGGCGCGAACGAGTCTGACATCGTGCTCACCGAGCGCCTGACGGGCGTCCCCGTCGCGGTGATCAATAATGAGTGGGTACGCCGTACCGGCACCCGCGCCGGCCCGATCGCCCGCTGGATGCTGAAGGGGCGGCGGAGCAAGCATTGGATGCGCGCGATCTACGCCGTGCGGTCCGGGTTCTCGCTCAAGCGCTCGCTCACGCGCGAGGGCACATCGGACTACTGGCAGGCCGGGCGATCCGTGCAAACGATCACGGACGTCCGCTCCGCGCGCGAGATCGTGGCCGAGTTCGGCGCGGCCGGCTAACTACGGTTGCTGAAAGCACGGCGGGCGGCCCGGGATCTCTCCCGAACCGCCCGCCCTTTTCTTCCCCTCTGCTGTTGTAGTTGTAGTTGCAGTTGTAGTTGTAGTTGCAGTTGTAGTTGCCGCTAAACCCAAACCCACAACCGACAACCCATCACCCACAACTCGCAGTTGTCGTAATTAGGCTTTCCGGTCCATGCACCCCTTGAACTCCGGGTTGTTGTATTCGTCCGTCGTCACCGGGAAGTTCACGTCACTCCCGTACGGCGTGAGCGACTTGAAGAACGTCCCCCGCGGGAACACATCCTGCTCCGTACGGCCGTACTGGCGCACCTGCCGCCGCAGGTCGTTGAGCCGGAAGCCGCGGCTGAACTGCCACAGCGCCTTCTCGCGGAAGAACAACGTCACCGCCTCGGCCTGCGTTGCCGGGTTCGGCAGCGCCGGGAGCACGGTCGTCGTGTACGCCGGCGCCAGCGTCTGCGAGGCGCCGCGGAGCGTGTTGAGGATCGCCATCATCCCCGGGATGTCCTGCGCCTGGAGACGCGCCTCGGCTTCGATCAGCCGGGCGTCAATTCCGTTCGCGACGTATGCCGCATCGCTGCGAGCGTACTGGGTCTGCACCACCAGGTTGGTCGAGTTGTCGAAACCGCGCCCCTGGCTCGACGTGCCCGTGGACGACCCGAGCGTCCGCACCCGCGTGTCACCGAGCGAGGCGAACGGAATCGCGTTGATGATTCGGCCGGCCACGTCCACGCTGTCGCCGACCGTGTACCGCTTCGCACTGGTGTTCAGCGACCAGATCTGGTTGTCGCCCGTGGTCAGCGAGTACGTCACCACGGCGTCGCGGAACGACGTCGGGATGCCCGCGACCGTGGTCGCCGCTGCCGCAAACTGACCGAGATCCACCTGGGCACGGGCCTTGTGGACGCGGATGGTCTGGGCGAGCGTTGTGGCGTTGGCATCGGTCGCCGGCAGCATGAGCGCCAGCGCCGAGTCGAAATGCGCGATCGCGATGTTGAGCACCTGAACGTTGGTCAGTGGCGGTCCGTACACGGGCGCGCCCGTCGAGCCGTCACTGAGCGGCGTGCCGTTGCAGAAGTTCTCCGCGAGGTAGAGCTCGGCGACCGCCATGGCGAAGTACATCTGGCCAATGCCCCACTCCGGGGTCGGCCGGTACGTGCGAAGGGCATTGATCGCCTCGCGCGCCGAGTTACGCACGCGTGGCAAGGCGCGGGAGACGCCCTGCAGCGTGCCGTTCGACTCCTGCACGCTGCGCTGGTCCGTCTCGTTGTGCTGCGAGAACGTATTGCTCGACTTCCACTCGTCGACGAGCATACCTGGCAGCAGCCAGGCCTCGCCGCCGGCCGTGATGCCGCGGAACCGCGACAACACGCCGATACGCAGCGCATTTGCGGCGGCGGCCGAGGTCACGGTGGAAGGTTGGATGATGTCCGGGTCAACGGCCTCGAGGAGGTCGGACCGGAGGCGGTCGCAGCCGCCAAAGGCCGTGAGCACGGCCACCGCCAGCGCGGCGGATGCCGCGCGGCGGGCTCGGATTCTGGCAATCGTCATGGTCGTGATCTCAGTGGGATTAGTAACGGACGTTGAGCTTCAGGGTCACATACCGCGGGGGCCCGGCCGTAAGCAGCGTCGCCTGCGTATCGCCCTGGCTGTAGTTCGCCTCGGGATCCACGCCCGAGTACGACGTCCAGACCTTCAGGTTGCGCACGGCGAGGTTGACCGACGCGCTGGCGCCCCGGAACAGCGTCCTGGCCCAGCGGTCTGGCATGTTGTAGGCCGCCGAGACTTCGCGCAGGCGCCAGAACTGCAGCTGCTCGATGAAGCCCCACGCCGTGTTGAGGGGTGCCTTATCGCGATAGGCCAGCGCGCGCGCCTGGTCGTAGACCGAGGCGGTGAGCGTGGAGATGTACGGGCACGACACCGACTGCTGGCAGAGGAACCCGGATTCGTTGTTGAACAGGTTCGAACCGCCCTTGTAGTCCCCAAGCATGGTGATGCGCAGCCGACGCTTGAGGAGCTCGAGTCCGCTCGTGATGGACACTTCATCACGTGGCTGCGAGTAACCCATGAACCGCCAGACGGAGTCCACCGTGACGTCCACGGAGTTCAACAGGCCATTGCCGTCGGGATCCGTGTACGTGAACGGCCGCGACCAGTAGCTGTACAGCGGCAGGCCGCTGCGCTGCTGGACCGTGGTGTTCACGCCGATCGACGGGATCGTATCGCCATTCGGCTTGAAGCCAAGCGTCACGATCTTGTTGGCGTTCTTCGACGCCGACAGCGTGAGGTCCCAACCGAAGTCGCGCGTGTCGATCACCTGCATGTTGATCAGCGCCTCGATGCCGGTGTTCTGCGTGGCGCCAAGGTTCGTGAGCACGCTGGTCACGGCCGTGCCGGCCGAACCCGCGATCGGCAGCTGGAAGAGCTGGTCCGTGTTCTTCTTGTTGTAGTACGTCAGGTCAATGTTGACCCGGCTGTCCCACACCTTGGCCTCGAAACCGGCCTCAAACTCGCGTGTGCGCTCCGGCTTGATATCCGGATTGCCCAGCGCGCTCGACAGCAGGCCGCTGACATCGGTCCCGGCAACACTGGTGGAAGTCGTCGCGAACGTGCGGAGCGCGTCGTTCGGCCCCGGCTGCTGGCCGGCATACCCGAGCGCCGTGCGGAGCCGGAAGCTGCTCAGCAGCGGCAACTCGGGGAACCATTGTTCATCCGACATCATCCATGAACCCGACAGCTTCGGGTAGTACACGCGCTGGAAGTTCTGGCCGAACGCGCTGTTCTGGTCGGTCCGGACGCCCGCGGTCACCCAGAAGCGGTCGTACAGGGCGACCTGCTCCTCGACGAAGACGCCGAGCGTGTTCGCCAGCGTTGTGCCCTGCGAAACGTTCGGGGTCGTCGCCTGGCCGGCATTCTGCGCGCCGGGCGGGAGGATGGTCCCGCCGGCCGAGTTCGTATAGTTGTTGAAGTTCACGTACTGCGTGCCAAGCGTGGTCTTCGAGTTCAGCCACGGCAGCGGCACCCAGGTGCCCGTGACGTTGATATTCGCCGTCATGTTGCGCGTGCTGCCCCGGGCGTCGGTCACCGTTCCCTGCCGCTGTTGGCCAAAATCGGGTCCTTCACCGAATCGCTGCAGGCCGTAGTCGGTGCGGCTGGTGAGGTCCACGCCGAAGTCGCCGCGCACCGCCATCCAGTTCGTCGGACGGTAGTTGATGTTCGTCCCGATGATCGTGCGCTGCACGCCGTGCTGCGCCAGACGCTGGAAAATCTCGGTCGGCGTAAAGCCGGCCCAGCCATACAACGGCTGGCCGAGCGTCCCGATGCCCGTGTAGCCGGGACCGGCGCCCTTGAAGCCGGGGCCGATCATGCCGTTGTACCAGAAGCTGTTGACGTTGTTGTCCACCTGGGGCAGCCGCTGCTCGAGGCGGGTGAACATGCTGGTCACGCCGACATCCAGGTTCGGGCTCAGCGCCGCATTCACGTTCGTGCGGAACGAGCCCTGCTCCAGCTGGCTTGGCCGCTTCATGTGGTCTTCGATCTTCGTGTTCAGCGAGTCCAGCCGGAACTTGCTCATGGCCGGCAGGCCGAACGGGCCCACTTCCTTCTGGACGTCGAGCGACATGAAGTAGCGCGTCTGCTCGGTGCCGCCGTTTACCTGCACGCCCATCTGGTCGCGCTGACCGCGCTTCAGCGGGGTCGTCCACGGGTCGTCGTAGATATTCAGCGATGTCGTGCTGTCCACCACGCACCCGGCAGACGCGACTTCACGTGTGAAGCAGCGACGCTGCGTCGTGCTGCCCGGCGTCTTGCCCAGGATCGCGTACGTGGTCGGGTACTGGTTCAGGTCGGCGATCTTGCCGTGCTCGTACGTCGTGTTCCAGTTCGTGCGGCCCGCGCGACCACGCTTGGTGGTGATCACGATGACGCCGTTCGCGGCGTCCGTGCCATAGAGCGAGGCCGCCGACGGTCCCTTCACGATCTCGATGTTCTCGATCTCGTTCGGGTTGATGTCGTTCACGCGGCTCGGGGCCGTACCGCCCACGCCGATGCCACCGGCGGAGGTCGACGTCATCCGGATGCCGTCAATGATGTAGATCGGGTCGTTCGAGAGCGAGAAGGAGCTGGTGCCACGAATGCGGACGCGGCTGCCGCCGCCGGTCATGTTGGCCGGCAGCACCTGTACGCCGGGCGCCTTCGCGACGAGGAGGTCACCCATGTTCTTGATGGGGGCCTCCGCGATCTTCTTCGCGGCGTCAACGGTCGCGACCGCGTGGCCGAGCTCGACGCGCCGCTGCTCGCCGGTCGCCGTCGTCACGACCTCCTGCAGCTTCACGATCGAGGCGACCATCTCGAACTCGAGCGTCGCCGCCTGGCCACTGACGATCGTGACCGGCTTCTTCTGCGGGGTGAAACCGACGCGGAAGGAACGCACTACGCGAGGCCCGACGGGCACATTGCGAAGCGTAAACCGTCCCTCGGCGTTCGTCGTGGTCACGATCGTCGTGCCCTCGACGAGCAGCTGGACGTCGCCGAGGGGCTGCTTGCCTTCCTCGGAAACGACGCGGCCGACGATGGTGCCCTGGGCGAGTGCCGGAATCGCGACAAGAACTGACAGCGCGACGGCACGGACGAGAGCCCGCACGAGCGTGCGGGGCAGCGAATCACTCATCTGCTTCTCCCTCAGTTGGTGGGGTAAAGAAGGAACCGGGGTAATGTCCGTTGTATAGTGTACCTGCGCTAGGGGGGATTTGTCATCACTTGGCGCCGACCCCCCCCCTGCACGGACGGTTGCCGCTCGGGAGCGCGCCCCCCGGGGTACCCTTGCGCGCATACGGCGCACCCGGGCCAATTCCACGCCACATTCCCCTGCCTGTGCCAACGCCGCGCCGCTCTAGCCCCGCCACTGTCGCCCTCGCCGCCGTGACACTGGGCGCCGTGCTCTACGTCGGCTCTCGCCCGATCGGCACGGCGCCGCCCTTGGGCGGACTGCTCGAGCCCGCGAACGGCGTCTGGGCGCTCGCTCGCGCCGCCACACTCCCAGCAGACGCCAGCGGCGCCATCCCCGGCCTGACCGGTGCTGTCACCGTCGAGTACGACGAGCGCGGCGTCCCGCACGTCTTCGCGTCCAACGTGCACGACGCGGCCCGCGCGATCGGCTATGTCCATGCGCGCGATCGCCTGTTTCAGCTGGAACTGCAGACGCGCGCCGTCGCCGGGACGATCGCCGAGCTCGCGGGTGCGCGGGCGGCGCCACTTGACCGCACGGCCCGGGCGCAGGGACTGGCGGATGCTGCGGACCGTGCATGGTCCGCGTTTCCCGACACGTCCGTCGCCAAGCGACTCGCCGTTGCGTACGCCGAAGGGGTCAATGCCTACATCGATGCGATGCCGCGCGCGGCACTGCCGTTCGAGTTTCGCCTCATGGGCAAGGCACCACAGCGCTGGGAGCCACGCTACACTGCCTACCTCTTCATGCGGATGGGGCTCACGCTGGGGTACTCCGACAGTGAGCTGAGGCGACCAACCATCGAGGAACTCGTCGGCGCCGAAGCAGCCGACGCCCTGTTCCCGGCCGAGCACCCGCTCCAGGACCCGATCCAGCCGAACGGCACGGCAGGCGTGCGCGCCGACTGGAAGCCGTTACCACCACCGCGGCCAAGGGCGCCGCAAGTCGCTACGAGCGAGCGCGCAGCAGGAGTATCGCCATGGGGCGAGGCACTCACCGGATCCGACGATGTTGCGAGCGCCGACGAACGCAGGCGTTACCTCGACGACGCCGCCGTCGGCAGCAACAACTGGGTTGTCTCACCGCGTCGTAGCGCGAGCGGCCACGCGCTGCTCGCGGGCGACCCACACCTCGCGC
Organism: Gemmatimonadota bacterium; assembly: GCA_016874035.1. Classification (GTDB taxonomy): domain Bacteria; phylum Gemmatimonadota; class Gemmatimonadetes; order Gemmatimonadales; family Gemmatimonadaceae; genus Fen-1231. The sequence continues at coordinate 5,788 of VGVM01000009.1, read as the reverse complement.
TCTCGCTCCCCGCCATCTGGTATCAGGCCCACATCGTCGTGCCCGACACACTCGACGTGTACGGCGCCACGCTGCTGGGCGCGCCAATACCGCCGATCGGCTTCAGCCGGGCCCTGGCCTGGACGGTGACGAACACGGGCGCGGACGTCGCGGACTATTTCGTGGAGACGGTCAACGACAGCGCGTCGCCCACCCAATACCGACTCGATGGCGAATGGAAACCGCTGAGACTGCGGGTCGAGACCATTCGCGACAACCGGGGGCGCAGCGTCGCCGTGGACACCATCCGCGAGACGCACCGCGGACCGATGCTCCACCGAGACGGCAAGTGGATCTCGCGGCGCTGGACGGTGACCGACGGGCACGACGCGATCCGGCCGCTGTTCGGCGTCGCGATGGCGAGCTCGGTGCGCGACGCGCTGACGGCACTCGACTCGTTCAATGCGCCCGCGCAGAACTTTGCGCTGGCCGATTCCGCCGGGCACATCGGGCTCCGCTCCACCGGACTCTTTCCGATTCGCTCGGCGAAGGCGCCGCGCGGGGACGTGCTCATTGACGGTTCGCGATCGGAGAACGACTGGCAGGGTCGCTGGCGGGTGCAGGACTACCCGCAGGCGTACGATCCCCCTCAAGGATTCGCGTCGTCCGCAAACCAGCAACCGAAAGACCCGCGGGTGGACCGGCGTTTCCTGGGCGCTGATTGGCCGTCGCCCTGGCGCGCCATGCGGATCAACACGCTGTTGCGCGCGGATTCCGCCGCGACGCCGAACAGCATGCGACTGATGCAGGTTGACGCGTACAGCGCGCAGCCGGAGTGGTTTGTACCAGCCGTCGTGGCCGCGGCAAGCGGCGACACGGCCCTCGCATCGGCCGCGGCGCTGCTTGACTCGTGGAACCGCAGTTATCGCGCCGAAGAACGCGCGCCCGTGTTGTTTGAGGCGCTGATGGCGGAACTCGCCGCGCTCACGTGGGATGAACTCCTGCTTCCGGCGTCTCCTTCCGGCGGATCGCCGGCGGGCGCGCGGCGCCGCGTGGACACGCCGCAGTCGTCCATTCTCGCGGGACTGTTGCGCCAGCCCGAAAGCGAGTGGTGGGATGATCGCTCGACCCGGGATATTCGTGAACATCGCGACGACATCCTGCGGCGCGCGCTGGGCGATGCGTGGCGATCGGTCAACTCTCGGCTCGGGCCGCTGGGCGATGCTTGGGCACGCGGCGCCACGCGCCGAGCCAACGTGCGCCACCTGCTGCTCCCAAACTCGCCGCTCTCGCGCCCCAACGTACCGATCCCCGCCGGCGGGCCCGGCTCGCTCACGCCGTCTTCCGGCGACGGCAACCACAGCGCGAGTTGGCGGATGGTAGTGGAGCTCGGTAACCCAGTCCGGGCCTGGGGCATCTACCCGGGCGGGCAGTCCGGGAATCCCGTTAGCCCCCGCTACGATGACCTGCTCGGCCGCTGGAGCGCGGGATCGCTGGATTCGCTGCGCACCCCGCGCGCCGCGGGCGAACTCACCCGATCGCAGCGCACCGCGCGCCTGGTACTCCGGCCGTAGCGCCCGCCCATGCGAACTCCATGACCCGCGCCCTGATCCTCCGCACCGTGTTGGTCGCCGCCGCCTTCGCGGCCGGTACGTTCATCGCCTGGTGGATGGTCCCGGTAGCTGCTGCGGCGTTCGGGTACATGACCGCCCGCGACCGCGGTGGCCCAATCGTCGCCGGGCTCGCCGCGATTCTCGCTTGGGGCGGGCTCATCGCGTGGAACGCCATGGTTGGACCGGCGACTGAAGTCGCCGCGCTGCTCGGCGGCGTCCTGCAGGTTCGCCCGAGCGCGGTGTACGTCCTGACGCTGGCATTTGCCGGGCTCGCCGCCGTTTGCGCGGCGGTGTTGGGGCGCGCTGCGTATGGCGTCCTACCGGGCGCCGAGCGTGGCCAGGCGGACTGACACCGTGATTGAGCGCCCCGCGGCGGGATAGAAGTACCGCGCCGTCCCGTCGGTGTAGCCGCTCGGGTATGCCGTCGTGCCGAACAGGTTGTCAATCCAGATGCGCCACTGCGCTGCGCCGCGGGCGAATGCCAACGAGGTGGCGGCGATCGTGAACGCGGGCGCGCGAAGCTCCGCGTTGCCGTCGTTGGCGAGTTGACTCGCGCCCTGGCGGCGAACGGCCACACTCGCGACCAATCCACGCCACTCGCGCCCCCGCCACTCAGCGTTCAGCAGGAGCCGCGGAGTCAGCAGTGGCGCAACATCCGTGTAGCGCACACCCGACGCATCGTCCACGAACTCCGCGAGGCGCGCCTGCAGCCACGAGCCGTTCGCGTGAACCGTGCCGAGGGTCGTGTGACGCTTGCCCTCGATTTCGATGCCGCGGCGGTAGCTCCGCCTGACGTTTTTGCGCAACGGCAGCCCGGTTACGCTGAGCGTCCCGATCGGCGCGATCTCATTGGTGAACTCCATCGCGAACGCATTCACCTTCAGCACCCCGGACGGCCCAGCCCACCGCAGCCCGGCTTCGGTGTCCCACACGCGCTCCGGGCGCACCCGAGTGAGCGGCGTGAGGCCCGCGACGTTCGTCGAGTTCACGTCGTCCGCGCCGGCGAACAAATCGCCACGCGCCGGTTCGCGCGACGTAGTGCCGGTCGCAAGCATCAGCGTCAGCCCGCGCGAGAGTTCCACGGTCGCCGCGGCTCGGGGGCTGACAAACGACCAGCCGGCCTGCAGCGGCGCGATCCCGGCGTTCTGGGACGGGCGGTACCGGAACGTTGGCGCGCGGTACGCGAGGTCGGCGGTGAGTTGCGCTCGACCGGCCCGCCACATGGCACGCCCAAACGCAGCGGTCTCGCGCTTGACGCCGGTGTTTGCGTACTCGGGCGACGTGAGGGTCGGTCGCATCGCCATCGAGTGATCACGGTGGTAGTCATACGCCGACGCGCCGAGCGTCGCGGCGAAGTTCGGCCAGCTTCTCTCGACCGCCGCGGTCGCACCCGTCCAGATATGCCGCAGGGAGTAGTTCGCCAGCGACAGGCCTCCGCCTTCTGCTGGGCCAAACGACACGTCGTAGGCGCCGGCGGCCGAGTTGCGATACGCCTGCAGCGATGCGCGGAAGCGATTGTTGAGTTCCGCAGCGTATTGTACCGAAACCATCTGCTGGCCGAACCGATCTCCCTCGGCGCGGCTCAGCGGATTCGCCCGCGGATTGACGCGGAGGTCAGACTCGGCGGCTGCGAGGTACGCGAGTTGTGTTCCGGATGAGCCCGCGAACCCGCTGATCCGAAGCGCTTGGGTCGGCGTGAACCACCCAGCGGACCCGTGCCACGACCATGCGTCGTTTCCGGAATGCTCGCGATAGCCATCCGTGCCCTGCCGGGTGAACCGGCCGAGCGCAGCGAACCCGGCTCGGGAAAGGCCTGTCGCGCCCTCGACCGCCGTCTGCCACGTGCCAAACGACCCCGCCAGCGCCCGAAACGATGCGCCACGCGGCGTCGTGGCGGGCGATCGGCTCCGGATATCGAGCGAGGCGGCGTATGGCGCCGTCCCCGCGGCTCCGATTGACGCTCCGCGCCCGATAACGACCGACGCGGCGCTCCCCAGGATGTCCGGAACGTTCGAGAAGTAGAGGACCTGATCCTCAGGGTCGTTCAACGGCACACCATCGAACGTGATCGCCACGCGCGACTGGTCAATGCCGCGAATGCGGAGGTAGCTGTAGCCAGAGGGCCCCCCGGCATCTGAATACGCGGTCAGCGATGGCGTTCGCAGCAGGGCGAGCGGCGCATCCTGCCCGTAGCTGGTGGCCGAGAGTTGATCGCGACCGAGTACGGTGGCCGCGGCCGATGAATCGGCCCGTGGCCGAACCGCCCGCACGATGACCGTGGCCAGCGAGTCGCGGCGGGCTACCGAGTCCGCCGATGGCGGCCGACCGCCTTGTGTACGTGCTCCGCTTGGTGCCAGCACGCTGGCAATGACCAGGACAACACACTGCGCGGCTATCGCCTGTGGGCGCGTCATGCCGTACTCCCTCCGCCGGTACGAACCGGATCAGGTTATGGGGTTTGATCTCAGCCCGGCGCGCGGCTCTGCGCGGCGCGGCGGGCACCCCCGTCGGCTACATGTGAACGAATCCTAATCGCGCGCCGCGTCACCGCAACGGCGACCGGCGGCACGGGTGTTCAATACACGTCGAGGTCCTTCGCGCTCACGACGCGGCCGGAAAACGTCGAACGCACTTCGCGCAGGAGCTGCTCATCCGACGCGCCGAAGAACAACTGGTGCGTGAGCACCAGGAGCTTCGCGCGCGCACGTGTCGCCACGCGCCCGACCACCGTGGCCGGCGTGTGGGCGGCCGCATGGTATGGCTGACGCCCGGCCGGAATCGTGCGAAACCCGGAGTCCGAATACACCTCATGGATGAGCACGTCGCACCCGTTGCAGGCGTTGATGATCGCCTCGGATTCGCGCGTGTCGCCGCTGATGACGATCGAGCGATCCGGCGTGTCCACGCGGTAGCCGTACGCATTCGGCCACTCGCTGTGCGGCACCTGGAATGCGCGAATCCGAACGCGTTCGTCGCGGAAGATCTCGCCCGGCGCTACTTCGTGCGTTCGCGCCTGCCAGCCTTCGCGCGACGGCCCGCCCGGCGAGGCGACGCGCTCCCGGATGTCCTCCGCATTCCCGTCGAGGATGGTCTGGACGAGGTACTGCAGGCCGGATGGCCCGTAGATGTCCACCGGCTCACGCTTCCCCTGAATCCACGGCGTGAAGATCGCGTCGGCGAGCCCCATCGTGTGGTCCGAATGCAGGTGCGTGATGAACACCGCGGCAAACCGCGGATTCGGCTGCGCCCGCGCGTTCTGCGCAGCGAACGCCCGCACGCCGGCGCGACCGGCCGCCGAGGCACGGCGCATCACGCCGACACCCGCGTCGAACAGGTACGCCACCGAATCAACGACAATCGCGACCGATGGCCCCGCGCGTTCGGGATCCGGGATCGGGGTGCCCGTGCCGAGCATCACGACCTGCGTTCGTGCCGCCGGCTGCACCGCCGGACCCGGCGGCGCAGGCGGCATGAGCGGCAATAGCATGAGTGGGAGGGCCGAACGAAGGCGCGTGAACATGGGCACGGAGTCGGTGGGCGTTCGAGTCAACGTTAGGTAGGGGCGGCCCCGCAGCGCTACATTCGCAGGCACCATGACTCGTCGTTCGCCGCGCTTGATCGTCGTCGCCGCTGCCGGCCTGTGGCTCACCGCCGCCGTGGCCGCGTGCAGCGGCGATTCATCGGCGCCCACGGCATCCGCAAGCGCGTCGGTGGTCGGCACGTGGAATTTGCAGCAGGTCGGCAACTCGCCACTTCCCTACCTGATTGACCAGAACGGCGCGGACAAGTCCGAGCTGACCGGAGGCACGCTCGTGTTCCTGTCGAGCGGATTCTTCACCGAGGTCTCGACCGTCCGGAACACGACCGGCGGGCAAGTCTCGATGACCAGCGTGCCCCAGGGCGGCACGTTTACGGCCAACAAGGGCGCCGTTCAGGCCACGTTCGCCGGCGCCGCCGAGGCGTCGGCGGGGACCTATACGGCGAGCACGCTGACGATCGCGATCGGCGGCCTGCCGATGACCTATCGGCGGTAGCGACGCGTATCTCGCGTCGCTACCGACCCGCGATCGCGCGCTCGATGTCCGCCAGCGCTCGCTTGGCATCCGACAACTGCGCGCGCTGCGCCGTCGTCGGCGGCATGAAGCTGGCCTGACGCACGCCTGAGCCGAGGTACGCGCCGAGGATCCCGCCAAGGG
>VGVM01000008.1 GCA_016874035.1 Gemmatimonadota bacterium | reverse complement strand
CCACGGGTTGATCGGCGCGACGTCGTGCCAGGCCTGCCACGGGCCCAAGGGCAAGTCCGGCGCAGCCGCACCCGACCTCACCGACACGACGTGGCTGCACAGCGACGGCAGCTTCCCGGCGATCTACAAGCAGATCGAGACCGGCGTCATGGCGCCCAAGCAGTTTTCGAGCATGATGCCGCCGTTCGGCGGCGCGCCGCTGACGCCGGAGAAGCACCGGGCGGTGGCGGCGTATGTGTACAAGCTGAGTCACCCGTAGGGGGCCAGCCGGCAGGACCGGCTAGTGCTCAGGCGCTGGCGCGATACCGATCGCGCCAGCGCTGCACGCGTTCAAGTACGTCACGAACCGAGATCCGCGGCATCCGGCCCGTCCGGTTCTCCATCGAGATCGGATAGTCCTCGCCGGGCTCGCCGTACGCGTCAATCACCAGGTCTTCGCACCAGCGGTACGGGCCCACACGCTTGGGATTCGAGTACCCGATCAGCGAGATCACGGGTCGCCTGAGCGCCACGGTCATGTGCAGCGGCCCCGTGTCCGGCGAGAGTACCAGCGCACCGGATTCGAGGATCGCCGCGAGCCGCCGCAGTCCGCTGCCGAGCGCGGTCGCCGGCTTCACCGTGGCCCGATCGAGGATGATCGCCTCAGCTGCGAGTTCGCGGTCGCTCCGCCCGCCCACGAGCACCGGCTGCAGCCCGAAGTCGTGCCACAGCGCGTCACACACCTCCGCCCAGCGCTCAGCGGGCCAGTCCTTTTCCGGCTTGCTCGTCGCGATCACGATCGGCGCAATCGGGCGGTCAAAACGCGCCGCAAACTCGCGCTGCCACGCGCGTTCTTCGTCATTCCACGGGCCGAGATGCCATGCGGCGCCGTCGGTGGGCACACCGAGCCAGTGGGCGAACTCGAAGTATTGATCCTGCACGTGCTGCATGGCGTGTGGCGGCACGCGATGCGTGGTGAACAGCCAGTTGAAGTCGCGGGCGCGGGCTCGATCGAAGCCGAGCTTCACCGGCGCCTGCGTGAACGTCGTGATGATCCCCGCCTTGAAGTACACCTGGAGGTTCAGCACGACATCCGCGGGGTGTGCGGCGAGCACGCGGCGCACGTCGAGGAATCCCCGCAGTCCCGCGCGGCGGTCAAACTCGACGATCTCGTCCACGTGCCGGTGGCCGCGTACGAGCGTCCCCGGGCCGGGCTGCAGCACCCATGTGACACGGGTCCTCGGCGACACGCGCTTGATCGCGTCGAGCACGGGCAGCACATGGACCGCGTCGCCGACCGCGCTCATCATGACGACGAGCACGCGGTCGAGCGGGACGGCGGCGCCGGGGGCGGCTGGGTTGCGGGTGGTCATCAATCGGAGCGACGCAGGTCGCTGGAGCTGATGCCCTGCACGGCAAGGAACTCCGCCAGCGCGCCGTCGCTGATCTGCAGCGCACGTGATGCGCGGAGCTTTCGGAGCGAGTGCGCCAGGCGCATGGCGCATAGGGCTTGCGCGCGGGCCTGGTTCGGTTCTCCAAACGCGATCCGGTCCACGTCGAGGACGACAGTTTCGTTGCGATTCACCAGCACGTTTCGCGCGTTCAGGTCGGGGTGCACCGCATGTGCGTGGCCCAGTCGTCTCAGCAGATCCTCCACGCCAGTCGCGATCGACTTCACCGCGGCATCCGGCGCATTCAGCGCCGTCACCAGGTCCACTCCTTCAACAAACTCCGTCACGACATCGGCCCGAAAGAACGCGCCTCCCACCGAATACTCCGCGTACCCGATCACCGCCGCCGTCCGAACGCCCACCTCAGCCAACCGCAGCGCATTCGCCAGCTCGCGCGGCGCGCGCGTCCCACCCAGGAACAGGTCTCGGCTCAGCCGCGCCATCAGCCCGCCGCGCATCGAATGCCGCACGGCGACCCGCAGGCCGCTCGGCAGCGCGGTCGCCCAAGTCGTGCCGCGCCCGCGCATCGCCTTGGCATCCGGCTGCCGTCCGGCCCAGTCGTGCAATGTCGAAGTGTCGAGGATCCCGCGGAGCACGTCGTGGGCGTCCTCACGCGCGACGAGCCGTGTGCCGCGATGCGTGCTCTCGCGGTATCCGCGCGGCACGCGCGGCCCCACTGGTGCGCTCAGCGCACCACCTTGAACACGGGCACCGGCTGGCTCTTGCCCTTGAGTTCGAGCGGCGGAACCGCCGCGAGGCGCGGCGGCAGCTTCAGCGACGACTTGAACGCTTCGCTGAGCAGGACCTCACCGGGCCCCGCCACACCGCACAGGCGGCTCGCCGTGTTCACCGTGTCGCCGATCACCGTGTACTCAAGCCGCCGTTCGCTGCCGATATTGCCCGCGAACGCATCGCCGATGTTCAGGCCGATCCCGATTTCCAGCGTCGGCCGGCCCTGGTTCCGCCAGTGCTCGTTCAGCTTGTCGAGCGCTTCCATCATGTCCATCGCGCTCGCCATCGCGCGGTCGGCGTCGTCATCCTCGCCGAGCGGCGCGCCCCACTGCGCCATCACCGCGTCGCCGATGAACTTGTCGAGCGTCCCGCCGTGGCGGAACACGCACTCCACCATCTCGCTGAAGTACTCGGTCAGCAGCTTGGCCATCGCATCCGGGTTCATCGTCTCCGAGAGCGCCGTGAACCCGCGGATGTCGCTGAACAGCACCGCGATGCGCCGCTTGTCGCCGCCGAGCTCCACGGCATCCGCGCTGTTGGCGATCCGCGCCGCGAGGTGCGGCGTGAAGAACCGCTCGAAGTTGCTGCGCACGAGCGCCTGCTGCCGGATGCGCTCCGAGAACTGGCCGTTCTCGATCGCGACCGCCGCGATGCCGCCGAAGGCGATCGCGAAGTCCACGTCGGCCTCGCCGAACTGGTGCGTGCTCATGAAGTTGTCCACGTAGAGCACGCCGAGCACCTTGTTCTCGCTGCCGATCAACGGCACGCACATCGCCGATCGTACCCGCTGCATCAGGATTGACTGGCCGGTAAATCGCGTGTCCTCACCGGCATTCTCCGAGACGATCGCGGACTTCTCGTCAATCGCCATGCGGGCGATGGACTGCGGCACCGCCTGCATGGCATCCACGCCGCGCTTGTCACGCGCGATCTTCGTCAGCAGGTGCTGGTTGTCGTCGAGCAGGAGGATTGCGCAGCGGTCCGCTTCGAGGATCTCGAACGCGAAATCGGCGACCTTCTTGAGCAGCACGTCCACGTCCGTGGCGCGCGTGAGGCCCTTCGACACCTCGAGCAGGATCGCCAGCTTCTGCCGGTCCTTCTCCGCTGGGTCGGCGGCGCCGGCCATCACGGCCTTGATGCTGCCGCTGTGGCGGCCGATTCCGGAGATCAGGTCCGCCGACGGCGCCGCAACGGGCCGCACGATCGTCGCACCCGGCTTGGCCGGTGCCGCGGCCGGCGGCGGTGGGGGCGGGGCAGCAGCGGGCGGGGCCAGCTGCATCAGCTTGAACGCGACCTTCCCGAACGTGACCGTATCGCCCGGCGCGACGAAATAGCTGTCCACCTTCACGCCGTTCACGAACGTACCGTTGCTCGAGCCGAGGTCCTTGAGCTGGATTCCGTCGTCACGGACCTCGAGTTCGGCGTGCCGGCGGGACACCGTGGCGTCTACGACCGCGCAATCCGAGTTCACCGCCCGCCCAACCACTGCCATGGTGCGCGGCCGCAACTCGAAGTTGTACTCGTTCTCGATGCCGGCGAGCTTCAGCGTCACGGTCGGAATATGCCCTCAGGGGGCGGGGGCAGGGTAGCGAGGTCCGCTGGTCCGCCGCTTGGCACCCGCTGCAGCCGCGTCGCGGTCCTCGGCGGCCCGCGCATGCGCGACAGCCGTCAACATCGCCCGGGCCTTCACCTCGGTCTCGGCCCACTCGCGACCGGGGTCCGAGTCGGCGACGATGCCGGCGCCCGCGGCGACGCTCGCCTCGCCGTTTGCCATCACGCAGGTGCGGATGGTGATGGCCAGGTCCGCGCGCCGGTCTCCGTATGCGATGTAGCCGAGCGCGCCACTGTACGGGCCGCGCCGCTCTGATTCCAGTTCGTCAATGATCTCCATCGCCCGGACCTTGGGCGCCCCGGTCATCGTCCCGGCCGGAAACGTGGCCCGGAACACGTCCAGCGCAGAGCGATCGCGCCCCACACGGCCGCGCACTTCGCTCACCAAGTGCTGGACATGCGAGAAGCGTTCCACCTGCATGAACTGCGACACCTTCACGCTCCCGTACTCGGCCACTCGGCCGATGTCGTTCCGGCCCAGGTCCACGAGCATGACATGCTCAGCGCGTTCCTTCTCGTCCGCGAGCAGGCGTTCGCCAAGCGCGGTGTCCTCGGCGGCCGTGGCCCCGCGCGGGCAGGTGCCGGCGATCGGCCGTACCACCGCCTCGCCGTCCATGACCCGAACCTGCAGTTCCGGCGAACTGCCGACGACTTCAACGCCATCGAGCGCCAAGTGGAACATGTATGGCGACGGATTGAGTACGCGGATCGCGCGATACAGTGCGGTCGCGGAAAAATCGTGCGGCATCCGGATGCGGCGCGCCAGCAGCGCCTGGAAGCAGTCGCCCGCGAGGATGTAGTCCTTGATTCGGCGCACCCCGGCTTCGAACGCCTCGCGCGAAAGCGAGCTCGTTCCCGTCGCCGGTTCGCCGACAGGGTCGAGCCGCATCGGGGGCGGTGCGCCCGGTCCGCCGAGCCGTCCTTCGGCCTCGTCAATGTCGCGCTGCGCGGCGCTCCACGCGGCACGCAGGGCACCCGGGGACACATCGTCGGTGATCGGCACGGAACAGGTGATCCGCGCCCGGCCGCGCAGGTTGTCCAGCATGACGACCGTGCGGGTGAACATGAACAGCGCATCGCTGATGTCAGCCCCGCTCGCCGGTGCGTTCGGGAGTCGCTCGATGTGCCGGACGACGTCATAGCCGAAGTACCCGACGGCGCCTCCCCAGAAGGGGCCCGCTTCAGCATCGGCGTCCACCGCGGGCGCCGTCAGCTTGGCGCGAAGGTCTGCGATCGGATCCGAAGGCCTCCGTGCGCCGCTCCAGCCGTCGCCCGGCTTCCAGTCCTCGACCACGCCACCCCGCAGTCGCCAGGCCCCGCAGGCGTCTGCGCCGAGAAACGTGTAGCGGGCCCAGGCCTCGCTGCCGGCGGGCGCGCTTTCGAGCAGGAAGGCAAATGGCGATTCCGCCGGGCTACCGGCCTGACGCAGCCTCCAGAACGCCGTGACCGGCGTTTCGAGGTCGAGCAGCACATCGCGCCACACGGGCACGATTGTGCCGGCGCGCGCACGCGCGGCAAACGCTTCGTACCCGGGCTGCGTGCCTGGCTGCTTGTCTGGCTGCTTGTCCGGCTGGTCGGTCCCGTTGCTCATCCCCATGGCCTCTGGCAATACTGCCCTCATGGTAACCACAGCCCGCCCGCCGCGCGCGCGTCATCGCGTAACCTGCAGTGCCGTTGCGAGCGGGGTAGCAGGCGCGCTCGCGCTCGTGGCCGTTTCGGCACTTCGGCCGGCGGTGGACGTCGGCGGGCTCCGCGCGCAAGGACGCGATGACAGGATCTGGAACGACTCCGCTACCCTGGCGTTGGTCGACCGCGCGGTCGCCCGCCGCACTGCGCAGCTCGCCGACTCGGGACTGGTGGACTACCGTGCGGTCGCGCGCGGCTACCTGACGTTCCTCGCACAACTTGGCGAGGGATTCGCGGACCCGCCCGAAGTCGTGCGCGCCGATGAACTCGCCGTTGAGGTGTATTGGCGCGCGCCGAACCAGAGCAAGCAGCGGATCATCGGGCGGCGCGACACGCTGCTGCTTCCCACCGACATCGTGTACCATCGCGATCACCTGGCGATCGTGCAGAACAACTTCCCGGCCATCATCCGCCTCGGCGACGGCGATGAAGTTCGAGACGTGCCGCATCCGTTGTCCCCGACGGGGCAGCGCGAGTACGACTTCTCCGTGGCCGACTCGATCCGGCTCCGCGTCGGCTCGCGCAGCTGGGATGTCATTGAGCTGGAGGTCCGGCCGAAGGATGAACGCGCCGCACGGATCGCCGGCGCGTTCTATCTCGATCGCGAAACGGCGTCCGTTGTGCGGATTGCGGCGGGGTTCACTCGCGCTGCGCTGAGGGATCCCGCTCTTGAGGACGTCTCCATCGTCCTCGACAACTCGCTCGTGGACGGTCGGTTCTGGCTCCCCCGACGACAGCAGATCGAGATTCGGCGCACCGGCACGTGGCTCGAGTTTCCCGCCCGCGGGATCATCCGCGGCGAGTGGGACCTGTGTTGCGTCGAGGCCAACACACGCCTCGCGGCGGAGTGGTTCGCCGGCCCCGAGATCATTTCGCTCCCACCGCAGCGGCTCCGGGAGTATCCGTTCGCTGGCGCCATCATGGATTCCGTGTCGCCGCGCCTCGCGGCGGCGGGCGCCGCAGGCGTGGCGGGCTCGATCGAAACGCGGCTCCGCGGACTCCTGACCCCAGCCGCCGTGCTCCGGCCGGCCGTCACCGGCGTCCGCGTGTCACGCCTGAGCGATTTCGCGCAGTTCAACCGCGTCGAAGGGCTCGCCCTCGGTGCAGGCGCATCGCGGCGATTCTCGACGACCGTCGTGGATCTCCGCGCACGGTATGGATTCGCCGATGCGCGCGCCAAATGGCGATTCGGTTCGTCCTGGCCAACACGCGGCGGCCCACTGGTGTCGTTGCGGGCGTTCGACGAGTTCCGCGAAGCGGGAGAGCCCGAGGTTTCGCGCGTTGCGAACTCCTTCGCCGCGCAGGAGGCGGGTTACGACCACACCGACGACTACGGCATCCGGGGGCTTCGCTTCTCGGCGGCGGCCAAGGCGCAGCGCCGCTGGGAGTTCGGGATCGAAGCGGTTCGTGAACGGCCATTGATTGGCCGCGCCAAGCCGCAATCGGGCGACTTCCGGGCGCCGTTCGCCGCATCGCCCGGCGACCGGGTCGCGGCGGACGTGCGGTTCACGACAACCCGGCAATCCGATGACGCGGGCTGGACGGCAAAGGCCGAAGGAACGGCGCGCGTGTCCGCGTGGCGCAGCGAGCATGGCCTGACCGCCGGGCCTGGCGCTCCGGAAGGCGATGGGGCCGCGTGGCGCCCATTGCTGGGCGCAGGCCTCGCCGTGACGGCTTCGCGGGGCCTCGGCGGAGGGCGCGCGTTATTTCGCGCCCAGGCGACGGTGGCCACGGGAGACGCGGTCCCGGCACAGGACAAGGCCCGGTTTGGAGGGCCGCGAACGGCGCCGGGATTCGGCACGCACGCCCTAGCCGCGAACGCGGGCGCGGGCATTCGTGCAGAGTGGGCGCTACCGCTCGCCGGCATTCCGGTGCGTCTTGGCCGGTTCGGCGCGATCCGAATTCCTCTCGAACTCGCGCCGTTTGGCACCATAGTCGCGCTGGGTTCCGACGGTCGTGTCCAACCCGCCGGTGCCGTCAGCGCAGCATGGGGCGCAGGCTTGCTCGCGTTCGGCGACACGTTTCGCGTGGACATCGCGAGGTCGGTTGGCCGCCACGGCCGTTGGGCAGTCTGGGTTGACGCCGGTCGGGCATTATGGCCTATCCTCTAGCCGTTATCTGGCCCCGCCTGAGAGCGTAACTCGTTGCATGGCAACAGGATCGCCTTCGGCGCAGCCCCCTTGGCCATCGCCGCCCAGCTAATGATGCGCGTTAGTATTAGGGAAACCCACGAAACCGTCCGTCCGCCCGGCCGCAGGTCCGGTCGGGCGCTTCTACGTCGCTGAGGGGAATGGGAGAGTCCGGCCGTACGTCGCGCGATGAGTGGTTGCTCGCCACGCTCGAGGGCATCATTTCCCCCGAGCAGATGGCGCAATTGCAGGCCTCGCGTGAGGAGAGCTTCTGGGCGACCACCGTCCGCCGGAACTTTGCGACCGACGAGCAGATCCTGACGGCGCTGGCCAAGCGCTTCCGGATGAAGATCGCCAACGTGCAGGCGGTGTCGAAGGAAGCCAAGGAACTGGTCCCGGAGCAGCTCGTCCGGAAGTACCACGTGCTTCCGCTGGCGATCTCGGATTCCATCCTGGACATCGCCACGGCTGACCCGCACGACCTCGATTGCGAACGCACGCTGGCCTTCGCGCTCGGCCGCACGGTGCGCATGCAGCTGGCGTCGCCGTCGCAGATCACCGCGCGGCTCGACGAGGTGTATCGGCCGCAGGACGTGCTGGAGAAGATCCTCGAGAACGTCGCCGGCAACTACGACATCGAGGCGATCGAGGAAACGGTTGACGAGAACGAGCTCGAGCTCGGGGCCTCCCATGCCCAGGCACGGCCGGTCATCCAGCTGGTGGACCGCATTGTGGCCGAGGGCATCCAGTCGCGCGCGTCGGACATCCACCTCGAGCCCGAGGAAGCCGGCGTCGCCGTGCGGTACCGCATTGACGGCGTGCTCCGCCAGGTGATGGTGCTGCCGAAGGCCGCAGGAATCCCGCTGGTGTCGCGCGTGAAGATCATGGCGCAGCTCGACATTGCCGACCGCCTCCGGCCGCAGGACGGTCGCGCGCGCGTCGCGTTCAGCGGCAATCGCGTGGACCTCCGTGTCTCCACGCTGCCGGCGTCGCAGGGCGAGAAGGTCGTCATCCGAATCCTCGACCAGCGCTCCACGGTGCTCTCGCTCGAGAACCTCGGCCTGAACACCGACGAACTCGAGCGCATCAAGGAACTCCTGCAGATGCGCGAGGGCATCATCCTCGTGACGGGTCCGACCGGCTCCGGCAAGACGACCACGCTGTACTCCATGCTGCGCTCGATCCAGCAGCGCGGCGTGAACATCGTCACCGTCGAGGACCCCGTCGAGTATCGCCTCGCGGGCATCGTGCAGGTGCAGGTCAACGAGAAGGCCGGCCTCACGTTCCCGGCGGCGCTCCGTTCCATCCTGCGACAGGACCCCGACGTCATCCTCGTCGGTGAGGTGCGCGACAAGGAGACGGCCGGCATCACCGTGCAGGCGTCGCTGACGGGTCACTTGGTGCTCTCGACGCTCCACACGATTGACGCCGCCAGCTCGGTGACGCGTCTCGTGGATATCGGGGTCGAACCGTACAAGATCGCGGCCGCGCTCAAGGGTGTCGTCGCGCAGCGCCTGGTGCGCCGCCTCTGCCCGCATTGCCGCGAGCTGCAGGTGGAGTCGTTGCCGGAGAAGTTGCGCAAGTGGTTCCCGCAGGGCGTCACGTTGTATCGCGCCGTGGGCTGCGGCGAGTGCTCGCAGACGGGATATCGGGGCCGTCTCGCGCTCGAGGAAGTGCTCATGATGACGCCGGAACTCGAGCGTCGCATCGCCTCCAACGAGGCCGCGGATCGCATCGCGGAGGCCGCGCGCGAGGGCGGCATGCGCGGGCTCTGGGAGTCCGGCGTGCAGCATGTCCGCAACGGGACGACGAGCGTCGAGGAGCTCCTGCGCGTGCTCGAGGCGCCGGGTGAACAGACGGACCGCGCATCGCAGGCAATCCGGCGCCAGACCACGGGAGATGTCCCCGCGGCCGACGTCGAGGCAGCAATGCGGGCTGCTGCCGCGGCACAGGATTCGACACCGGGAACCGGCGTGCCGGCCACCCAGGTTCGCGGCGGCCCCGGCTCGACTCCTCCCGGCGCGGTACCGGCGGCGCCGGTTGCCAATCAGGCCTCACCGGCGGTTGCCGACCCGGCTGACATCCGCGCGGACCTCGTCGCACCACCGGCGCCCGGCGTGCGAACGCTGCATTCCACGCCCGGGTCTTTCGACAGCGCGGGTTTCCAGCTGCTGGAGGAATCCTCCGGTGTGACCGGCGCGGCGAAGAAGGTGCTGCTCGTCGAGGACGAGGACGCGCTTCGTTGCGTGATGAAAGACCTGCTCGAGCGGGAAGGATTCGTGGTGTTCGAGGCGCCCGACGGTGTAAAGGCGCTCGACGAGATTGACCGCGCCGGACCCGACATCGTCGTGCTGGATCTCAACCTGCCGCGGCTCGACGGCTACGGTGTGTTGAGCCACCTCCGGTCGCGGCCCGCCACGGCGAACCTCCCCGTCATCGTCCTCACGGCGAAGGGCGACGAGGACAGCGAGGTGCGGGTCTTCGAGTACGGCGCGAGCGACTACCTGACCAAGCCGTTCCGCCCGCGCGCACTCTCGGCGCGATTGCACTCACTGCTCGGTCGCGCCAAGTAGCGCGGCCGTGACGCCACGCAAACGGCCGCGATCGCAGCCGCGTCGGCCGTCGCTGACGCGACCGCTTCGGCAGGGCAACCACACGACGGGCATTGCGCCCGGCGTCGTGGATGTGGCGGCGATTCGCCGGGTCGGCGCGGGCTGGCGCGTGCTGGTCCTGCAGCGGGCACCGGGGCATCGCCGCGCGGGCGCCTGGGAGATCGTGCATGGCAGCGTCGAGCGTCGCGAACGTCCCACCGACGCCGCCCGGCGCGAGTTGCTGGAGGAAACGGGTCTCCGCGCCGAGACGCTGTTCAGCATAACCGTCAACCCGTTCTATCTCGCGACGAACGACACCGTGCAGATGGCGATCGCGTTCGCCGCCGTGGTGTCGGCGGGCACGGTGCAACTCGGCCCTGAGCACGTGCGTGCCGAGTGGGTGACCGTCGCGGTCGCGAAGCGTCGCCTCGCGTGGCCGCGCACGCATGAACTGCTGGATCACATCGCCTGGCTGCTCAGGGCCGGCGACGCGGGAGCGGTGGACGACGTGCTGAGGGTGGGGAACAACCGCGAGTAGCGCGCCGCGCGTGTCGCGTGCCCCGTTCGCGTGAACTCAAACGGGCGACGCGCAGCGCGTCACCCATTACTCGCCGTTGTCGTTCACCCGTCCTTGCGCGTGTTGCTCGTCCTCGTCGCTTCCCAGCTGTCGGTGGGCGCATTCGGCTTCACCCGCACCGACTTCGCCGGGATGCCCACGTTCACGTGGTACGGCCGCACGTCCTTGGTCGCCACGGCGACGGCCCCGACCATGCCCTGGGTGGCCACACGCACGCCAGCGAGCACGGTGGCGTGGTACGTGATGCGCACCCCGTCCTCGAGGATCGTGGGGGCGTTGGTGACATCGGCCTGTTCGACGATGCTGTGCGTGTGGCTGTAGATGTTCGCGTAGTCGCTGATGGAGACCTTGTTGCCCATCACGATCCCGCCGCGATCGTCGAGCAGCACGTGCCGGTGCACGACCACGTCGTCGCCGCACTCGATGTTGTAGCCGAACGAGAACTCGACGTGCTGGAACGCCTTGAACCGCTCACCGCAGCGCTTGAAGATGTGCGGTGCGAGCAGCCGTCGGAGTCGCACGCCGAGATCCACGTTCTGGCCGCCGACCGGCAGGCGATCGAACGAATACCAGAGCCAGAGGAGCGGCTTCACGCGCTGGAACGCGGCGTCATCGCACTCCGCGTAGTACTCGGGCTCGAGCGTCACGTTGCGCGGATCGAGCGCGGCGAGCGACAGCCGCAGGCCGGCGGGGAGGCTGGCGTCCGCCACGGCGGTTTCCCAGTTGCCGGCGTACTGCGGAAACGCGAGTTCGCAGAGCACCTCTCGGCACCAGCGTGGGCGGTCCAGCTTCGGGTCGGCGAGCGGCGCGGTGGTGCGTTCCAGCCACGCGTCCGCGATGGCGGCGGCCGGGGCGGGTGCGAGTTTCCGC
Source organism: Gemmatimonadota bacterium (assembly GCA_016874035.1). GTDB lineage: Bacteria > Gemmatimonadota > Gemmatimonadetes > Gemmatimonadales > Gemmatimonadaceae > Fen-1231. The sequence goes on along the minus strand of VGVM01000008.1, from coordinate 48,653 downwards.
AGTTGACGAATCGGCATGTCAGTGACCTCCTGCCTGGAAGTTTGCACTCCGCGGGGCGGGGCGCAGCGGGACGCTTCCCTCGCGCGGCGGCACGCGTGCGGCGCCCGCGCGAGAGCGGATTGCCGCTCGCTCGCGTTCGAGCAACGCCGCAATCCGGCCCCAGTCGCCGGCACTCTGACCTTCGGCGGTGAACGTCAGCGGCTGGGCGAGCGCCACGTCGGGGTGGAAGATCAAGATCGCGTCCGCGCGCCGGCCCTGGGCCAGCCGCCCATCGGTGATCGCGCCTGAGACGGCAATCACTTCACGCGCGCGGAAGTCGCGTCCCACGCTGGTGATCTGGACCCCGCGCGCGTCGAACCGCGCCTCGCCCGGCTGGATGTTGAAGTACGACACCAACCAGGGTTGCACGGCCGGGAGTGCCAGTCGCCGTCTGATGGCCTCGATCTCCCGCGCCTTCGAGTCCAGGATTGCCTTGGTCGCCCGGTACGAGTCCGGCGCCAGCGTCTGGAGTACGTCGTCGGTCAGCGGCAGCGCGCGAATCGTCAGTCCCTGCGACTGCACGGTCAGGCTGACATCGTCGCGCTTCAGTGTCCCGAAGCTTGCGGGTGGTGTGGCTTCGCCCTTGGCCGCGCCGGAGTCCGCTCGCTGAGCCCGCGCGGCGGGGGAGGCAAGGGACAGCGCTCCCAACACCGCCACCAGCGCCGCTTTCACCCGACCCGCCACGGTTCCGCGGAGAGCAATGCCTCGATCGCCTCCGCCAGTTCGTCGCGCCCGCTTCCGGTGTTGGCGCTGGTCGTCACCACCTGCTCCTCATCGATCCGCAGCGCCCGTGCGATCGCGACGCCGCGGGCCGCCGCTTCGCGGGGCTTCAGCTTGTCGGCCTTCGTGATCGCCACCAGCGTGGGCGCGCCCAGCTCCGCGAGGTAGCCGGTCATCGCCAGGTCATCGTCCGTTGGTTCGCGGCGCGCATCAATCAATAGTACCACACCACGGAGCGTCGGGCTCCGCTCGAGGTATCCTTCGATCAGCGGTCGCCACGCCGCGCGCTGGGACTTCGCCACGCGCGCGTAGCCGTAGCCCGGCAAGTCCGCGATCACGAACGCGTCGTTGATGCGGAAGAAGTTGACCTCGCGCGTACGACCCGGAGTCGAACTCACGCGGGCGAGCTTTCCGTGCCCGACCAGTCGGTTCAGCAGGGACGACTTGCCGACGTTCGAACGCCCGGCGAAGGCAATCTCGGGAAGCGTTGAGGGCGGCCGCCATCCGGTCGGATCCGCCATCCCGCCGAGGAACTCGAGCCGCCGGATGACCAGCGGGGGGATGCTACGCCTCCTTCTTCTGCCGTCGCGGCGCGAGTTCGAGCAGCGGCGGCGCGCCGTTGGTGATGCACGCCTCGGTCACCCGGACCTCGACCACGTCATCCCGGGCCGGCAGGTCGAACATCGTCTCGAGCAGGAGCTGTTCGAGGATCGCCCTGAGGCCGCGCGCACCGGTGCCGCGCTCGGTCGCCTTCTGGGCAATCGCGCGGAGTGCGGACTCCTCGAACGTGATCTGCACGTTCTCGAGCTCGAAGAGCTTGCCGTACTGCTTGGTCAGCGCGTTCCGCGGCTCCTTCAGGATCTTGACGAGCGCCGCCTCGTCCAGCGCCTCGAGCGGCACGGCCACCGGAAGGCGGCCCACCAGTTCGGGAATGATGCCGAACCGGAGCAGGTCGTCGGGTTCGACGTCCGCGAAGGGGTTCTTCCCGCCAACCCCGCGGCTCTTCAGTTCCGCCGGGTTGAACCCGATCTGCCGACGGCCCAGGCGCGCCTCGATGATCTTCTCGAGGCCGTCGAAGGCACCGCCACAGATGAACAGGATGTCCTTGGTGTTGATCTGGATGTATTCCTGTTGCGGATGCTTGCGGCCACCCTGCGGCGGGACGCTGGCAACGGTGCCCTCCAGGATCTTGAGCAGGGCCTGTTGCACACCCTCGCCCGACACGTCGCGCGTGATGCTCGGGTTCTCGCTCTTCCGGGCGATCTTGTCGATCTCGTCGATGTACACGATGCCGCGCTCGCAATCCGCGACATTGAAGTCGCCGGCCTGCAGCAGCCGCACCAGGATGTTCTCGACGTCCTCGCCGACATAGCCGGCTTCCGTGAGCGTCGTCGCATCCGCGATGGTGAAGGGCACATCGAGGATGCGCGCCAGCGTCTGCGCCAGCAGCGTCTTGCCCACGCCCGTGGGGCCAAGCAGCAGGATGTTCGACTTGTCGAGCTCGACTTCACCCTCGCGCTTCGCGCCCGAGTTGATCCGCTTGTAATGGTTGTAGACGGCGACGGCCAGCGCCTTCTTCGCCTGGTCCTGCCCGATCACGTACTGGTCGAACACGTCCTTGATCTCTTGCGGGGCCGGGACCTGGGTGACGGCCTCGGCAACCTCCCGTTCTTCGTCTTCCGCCAGGATCTCGTTGCACAGCGCGATGCACTCGTTGCAGATGTACACGGACGGGCCGGAGATGAACTTCCGGACGGAGTCCTTGGACTTTCCGCAGAACGAGCAGCGCAGGTGGCGGTCGTGAGACATCGAGGTCATTGGGCGAGTCGGGCTTTCTCAGGCCAGTCCTTCTAGTGACGGACGCCCGGCACAAGAACTTGCGCCGGAGGGACACAAACGTAGGGCATGTCCCAATCGACGCCCGGGATTTCCGCTTTGTAACACTACCCCGGGGCCCACCCGGCTACAACGGCCCCGGCCTGATTGTGAAATCCTTCACATACGAGCCGATACTGGGGCGTTACGGCAGCGCCTTCACCGGCTCCGGCGCCTGGGTGATGACCGTGTCGATGATACCGTAGGCTTTGGCTTCTTCAGCCGACATGAAGAAGTCGCGTTCCATGTCACGCTCGATCTGCTCCACCGGCCGACCCGTGTGCTTGGCGTACAGCCCGTTCATCTGCGATCGCAGGTACAGGATCTCCTTCGCCTGGATCTCGATGTCCGCGGCCGTCCCCTGGGCGCCGCCCGACGGCTGGTGGATCATGATGCGCGAGTGGGGAAGGGCTGACCGGCGTCCGGGCTTGCCGGCCGCGAGCAGGAAGGAGCCCATGGATGCCGCCATGCCCATGCAAATGGTCGAGACCGGCGACCGCAGGAACTGCATCGTGTCGTAGATCGCCATGCCGCTCGACACCACGCCGCCCGGCGAGTTGATGTACAGGTAGATGTCGCGCCCCGGATTGTCGGAGTCCAGGAACAGCAGCTGCGCGATGATGATGTTGGCGACGTCATCGTTCACCGGCGTGCCGAGGAAGATGATCCGGTCCATGAGGAGCCGCGAATACACGTCGTAGCTCTTCTCGCCGCGGCTGGAACGTTCGATGACGTACGGATTCGGGATGATGGCCATGTGTGGTGTCCTGGTTGAGCCGGGGAGCCCCCGGCTACGCCTGCTCGACGGTGTTGCGCCCGATCAGCCAACCGAACACGCGTTCTTCGGTAAGGGCACGCTCGAGCTCTTTGATCCGGTTCGCCTTCTGCAGCGTTGCATACAGCTCGCCGGGCTTGACCCCGCGCTGTTCGGCGAGCTGCGCGACGCGGTCGTCCACGTCCTTCTCGCTGGCGGCCAGCTTCTCACGTTCGGCCAGCGTCTCGATCACCAGGTCACGGCGTACCTGGCGCTCGGCCATCGGCTGGAACTCACCCGCGAACTTCTCGATCTCCGCTTCCGGAACGCTGTACGCCTTGGCGTACCCGGCGATCAGCTGCTTGACCCAACTTGGCGGCACATCGAAGCCGTTCGCGGCGATAACCTCGTCCATCAGCTTGCCGCGTACTTCAGCATCGGCATCGCGCTCGGCATGTGTCGTCATGTCCTTGCGCACCGCGTTGCGGAGCGCGTCGAGCGTCTCGAAATCGCCGGACTCGCGGGCGAAGGAGTCGTCGAGTATGGGCAGGGACTTGCGCTTCGCTTCCTTGAGGAGGACGCGAACCGTCTTGGTTGCCCCGCGCTGGGCCTCATCAGGGAAGTCATCCGGCCACCGTACCGCGCGCTCGACCGAGCCCTCGGGGGCAAGTTCCATGACCAACTCTTCGATCGCCGGGATCACCTGCCCGCCGCCGAGGATCAGGCGGTACTCCTTGCCTTCCGGGGTCACGCCCTCGCCGCTCGTGATGGCCAGCTCCACGGTCACCATGTCGCCCTCTTTCGGGCGATCGGCCAGCGGTGCCCAGGTGCCCTTCTGTTCGCGCATCTGCTCGATTTGCGCGCTCACATGCTCGTCGGTGACCTGCACCGCCGGGCGCGTGACGCGAAAACCCTCAATGCGGGCGAGCTCCAGCGTGGGCCGGACTTCGCAGTGCAGCTCGAACGTGAGCGGCTCGCCGTCCACGAACGAGACATCGTGCGCGTGAGGCTGCGTGACCGGCTCGATCTTCTCGGCCTCGAGGACCTTGATGTAGGCCTCGCGCATGAGCTTTTCGAGGACGTCCTGCTTGATGACGTCCGCGAACTGCTTCTGCACGACATGCCGTGGCACCTTGCCCGGACGGAAGCCCGGCAGCCGGGCCTGCTTGGCGACGGAGGCCGTGGTCTTTTCCCGCGCCTCGCTCACGGAGGCGGCGCTGATTCGGATCCTGATCCGGCGCTCAGCGCCGGACGACTTGCGATCGGTGACTTCGAATTCCATAGGGAAGAAAGCTAACGGTTACGACATGCCGCGGTCCCGGCCTCTACCGCCAGGCCGGCCGATGTTGGCCCTGCATGCGAGCGCCGGGAGTTGAACCCGGACCCCTTGCGGGACAGGATCCTAAGTCCTGCGCGTCTGCCAGTTTCGCCACGCTCGCGTACCACTGCTTCAGCATCAAAACACAGCGGGGAGCCCGTTGCCGGACTCCCCGCGAAACAGCAACGGAAAGTCCCGGTTACTGCGCTAGTCGTAGGTTCACGACGCGCGACGCGGTCGCGCCATCGCGCCCGGAGCTGTACACGACCAGGCCGACGAACTGGCCCGCCTTCAGCTTGCCAAGTTCCCGCTGGAGTTCTGCCACCGTGGTCACAGGTGCGCGCGTGGGGAACCGAACCTCGCCGATCACGTCGCCGGGGAACAGCTTGCCCTCGCCGGTCGAGCCGGGCGCAACGCGCGTTACGAGCACACCCTTCAGCTTGTCCGACACTCCCTGCTCGATCGCGTCCTTGGTGATCGGTTCGACGGTGATGCCGAGCGAGGAGAAGGTTGCCGCCGCGCTGTTGGGTTCGCTGTCCCGCCGCGCGGTCGAGGCCACTGCGCGCGGCTCATCCGCCGGCGCCTCGACCAACTTCACCTTGAAGTTCTTCTTTTCGCCGTAGCGGACGATATCGAGCGACACCACGTCGCCCGGTTGGTGGGTGCGAAGGATCCGCTGCAGCGTGCTGACGCGGTCCACCGGCTTGCCGTTGGCCGAGACCACGATGTCGCCGCGCTCGACTCCCGCCTTCTCGGCGGGGCTTTCCGCCACGAGGTTCTGCTGGTTGTCGCGAATCCCGAAGTCGCTGATCTTCGCGCCGGCGATCTCGCTGAGCTTGTTGACCGCCGCGTCCTCCGCGGTGACTTCGTTCATCGAGGCGCCCATCACCGCGCGGCGGACGCGCCCGTGCGCGACGATGTCGTCCATCACGGTCTTGGCGAGCGTGATCGGGATCGCGAATCCGTAGCCGGTGTAGGTGCCGGTCGGGCTGGCGATCGCCGAGTTGATGCCGATGACTTCGCCGCGCGTATTCACGAGCGGGCCGCCGGAGTTGCCAGGGTTGATCGCCGCGTCGGTCTGGATGAAGTCCATGATCGCATACAGGCTCTGGCGGAGCCCGTTCAGCTGCGTCGACCGCCCTTTCGCGCTGACGATGCCCGCGGTCACCGTGAAGTCGAGTCCGAGCGGCGTGCCGATCGCGAGCACCCACTCGCCCACCCGCGTACCGACGTCGTTGCCGATGATCACCGTGGGCAGGTTCGCGCCGTCCACCTTGATGACGGCGACGTCCGTCTGCGGGTCGCGTCCGATCACCCGCGCCGGGAACTCGCGCTTGTCCGTCAGCAGCACGCGAATCCGGTCCATGTCGGCCACGACATGGTTGTTCGTGAGGATGTAGCCGTCCTTGCTCACAATGAACCCGGTGCCCGACGCCTGCTGCGGCGCCTGCCCGCGCTCGCCGGGGTCAAAGTCAGGCCCGAAGAACTGCTCGAAGCCCGGGGGGAGCTGCATGCGGGGCTGCTGCCGCTGGTTCTGGTTGTTGTTCTGGCGCGACGCGGGACGTGGGTCGCGCGCAGCCTGGATGGACACAACCGCGGGCGTCACCTTCTCGGCGACCGCGGCGAACCCGCCCTGAAGCTCGGCGGCGCCCGGGGGGGCCATGCGTACTTCAGGGGCGCTCCCCACGCGACCCTGCTGGGCGACGAGGAGGTTCGTCCAATCCATGGACGAGGCGAAGATCACGCCGCCGAAAAAGGCGAGCGCGGCAATCGCGAGGACTTTGGGTCGAGTTGTGTTCATGGGTGTGCGGTGATCTCGAGAATGTACCACCACCTACTACCTACTATCTAATACCTATTACCTGTTGGTTTTGTCCCCCGGCGCCGGGGAAAAGTTTCCCGGCGCCGGGGGACAAGACCAACCTACGCCTTCTTGTTCTCGTCCACGATTTCGTACTCGGCGTCGGCGACGTCCTCCTTCTTCGCCTCTCCGCCCGCGTCGGCCCCGGCAGCTCCGGCGTCCCCGGCCGGCGGTGCCGACTGCGCCTGAGCCGCATACACGGCCTGGCCGGCGGCCTGGAATGCTGCTGACAACTCTTCCAGCGCACCCTTGATCTCGTTCATGTCGTCGCCGCGGTGCGCCTTCCGGGCCCGCTCGACCGCGTTGTTCAGGCGCGTGCGGAGCTCTTCCGGCACCTTGTCCGCCCACTCCTTCGACTCCTTCTCGACCTGATAAGCGAGCGTGTCGAGACGGTTCTTGGCGTCAATCTCCTCACGCTTCCGCTTGTCCTCGGAGGCGTTCTTCTCGGCGTCCTTGACCATCTTGTCGATCTCGGAATCCGAGAGCCCGCTGGACGACTCGATCCGGATCTTCTGCTCCTTGCCGGTCGCCTTGTCCTTCGCGGTCACGTGCAGGATGCCGTTCGCGTCAATGTCGAACGTGACCTCGACCTGCGGCATCCCGCGCGGGGCGGGCGGAATGCCCGTCAGCTGGAACTTGCCGATGGTCTTGTTGTAGACGGCCAGTTCGCGCTCGCCTTGCAGCACGTGGATCTCGACCGTGGTCTGGTTGTCATCGGCCGTGCTGAACGTCTCCGACTTCTTGGTCGGAATGGTCGTGTTGCGCGCGATGAGCACCGTGGTCACGCCGCCGAGCGTCTCGATGCCGAGCGAGAGCGGGGTGACATCGAGCAGCAGGACGTCCTTCTGCTCGCCCGTGAGCACGGCGCCCTGGATGGCCGCGCCGACCGCGACGACTTCATCCGGGTTCACGCCCTTGTTCGGCTCCTTGCCGAAGAAGCCCTTGACCACTTCCTGGACCTTCGGCATCCGCGTCGAGCCGCCGACCAGGAGGACTTCGTCAATCTCCGACGGCTGCAGGTTCGCGTCGGCGAGCGCCTTCTTCATCGGTTCGAGGGTCTTCTGGACGAGGTCGTCCACCAGCTGCTCGAACTTCGCGCGCGTGAGCTGATAGTTGAGGTGCTTCGGGCCCGACTGATCGGCCGTGATGAAGGGCAGGTTGATGTCGGTGCTCATGGTGCCCGAGAGCTCGATCTTCGCCTTCTCGCCGGCTTCCTTGAGGCGCTGAAGCGCCATCGGGTCCTTGGAAAGGTCGATCGCCTGGTCCTTCTTGAACTCCGCGACCAGCCAGTCAATCACGCGCTGGTCGAAATCGTCGCCGCCCAGGTGCGTGTCGCCGTTCGTGGACTTCACTTCGAACTGTCGGGTGCCATCCACCTCGTACAGCTCGAGGATCGAGATATCGTAGGTGCCGCCGCCCAAGTCGAACACGGCGACCTTCTCATCCTTCTTGCCCTTGCGATCGAGGCCGTACGCCAGCGCGGCGGCCGTGGGCTCGTTGATGATGCGCAGCACGTCGAGGCCCGCGATCTTGCCGGCGTCCTTGGTCGCCTGCCGCTGCGAGTCGTTGAAGTACGCCGGCACCGTCACCACGGCCTTCGTCACACCGTGGCCGAGGTAGTCCTCGGCGGTCTGCTTCATCTTCTGCAGGATCATCGCGGAGATCTCGGGCGGCGTGTAGCGCTTGCCCTGCACTTCGACCGATGCGAGGTCATTCGTGCCGCTCTTGACCGGGTACGGGACGCGCTTCGTCTCGTCGGTCACCTCGGGCATCTTGCGGCCCATGAAGCGCTTGATCGAGAACACCGTGTTCTGCGGATTCGTCACCGCCTGGCGCTTGGCGATCTGCCCGACCAGCCGCTCGCCGTCCTTGCTGAACCCGACAACGGACGGTGTTGTACGGCCGCCCTCTGCGTTCGGGATGACGACCGGGTCACCGCCTTCCATGACGGCGACGACCGAGTTCGTTGTTCCCAAGTCAATACCAATCACCTTGTCAGCCATGTGTTCCTCAAAGCGGGTCAGAAGTCGTTTTCTTGTGGCCTGGCACCGGCTTGCCGGCGCGGCGCAACCAACGCGCGCGTACTTGGGCAAGAGCCGGGCCACGAAACTGCGTCATTTCGGCTCACTACGGCTCGATTCCGCTCCGGGTTGCAACTGACACTTTGGCAGCCGTCGCGCCCCGAATTGCGGTTTCGGCCGTCCGGGGCGTCGGGTGAAGCAGGGATGCCGATGTGTTGGCTCAGGGCTAGCTTTCCCGCGCGGTCGAGCCAGGCCGCCCCACCGACGAGTCCCCACCCCGTGCGCCTGATTCCCAAAGACGAAGGATTCTTCGACCTGTTTGACGGCCTCGCCGACCGAATGGTGAAGTCGTCCACGGTCCTGAGCGAGCTGTTCAACGAGCCCACGCGACTCGACTTCTTTGTGGGCAAGATCAAGGAACTCGAGCACGAGGCCGACGAGCTCACGCACGAGATCATGCTTCGGCTGGACCGTAGCTTCGTGACGCCTCTCGACCGCGAGGACATCCACTCGCTGGCCACCCACCTGGACAACGTGGTGGACCTCATTGACGGCACAGCGCGGCGGGCCGCGATGTTCCATGTGACGGACCGGCGTGAGCCGGCCAAGCAACTCGCCGGCGTGCTGGTCAAGGCGTCCGAGTCCATCAAGGAAGCTGTGCACAAGGTCCGTCAGCCAACCGAGGTTGCGCGGATCGGCCGCCTGCTCAAGCAACTCGAGGAAGAAGGCGACGCGATCTACACCAGCGCCGTCGGCGACCTGTTCAAGGGTTCGCCGGACCCGCTCGAGGTCATCAAGTGGAAGGAACTGTACGACAACCTCGAGCACGCGATTGACGTGTGCGACGACGTGCTGAACGTGCTGGAAAGCGTCTCCATCAAGAACAGCTGACGCATTCCGGCGGCTTCGTGCTCACGTACATCCTGATCATCGTCTTCCTCGCGTTTGCGTTCGACTTCATCAACGGGTTTCACGACTCCGCAAACTCGATCGCGACAATTGTCGGCACGCGCGTGCTGTCGCCGTTCGCCGCGGTGGTGTGGGCGGCGATGTTCAACTTCGCCGCCGCGCTCCTGGTCGGGACAGCCGTCGCCAAGGCCGTCAGCAGCGGTTTTGTCGTGCCGAGCATCGTCACGCCCAGCGTGATCTGTGGCGCGCTGGTCGGGGCCATCACGTGGAACATCATCACGTGGTACTTCGGCATCCCGTCTAGCTCGTCGCATGCGCTGATCGGCGGGTTCGCGGGCGCGGCGCTGGCGAAGGCCGGATTCGAGGCGCTGGTCTGGGGCAAGAAATGGGTGGAGACGCTGAGCGCGATCGCACTGTCGCCGGCGCTGGGCGCGTTCATCGGGTTCCTGCTCATGGTGGGGCTGTTCAACATCTTTCGGCGTGCCGCCCCGGCCGTCGTGGACCGGATCTTCCGCCGTGGCCAGCTCGTGAGCTCAGCGGCGATGTCGGTGGCGCACGGCAGCAACGATGCGCAGAAGACGATGGGCATCATTGTCGGCCTGCTGTACTCGGTGCGCGACCAGTTCGCGGACTCGACCGGCTGGGCGCGCCATCTGTACGTCGCCGACACAGGCCACATCCCGGCCTGGGTTGCGTTCGGCGCGTACTTCTGCATCTCACTGGGCACGCTGTTTGGCGGTTGGCGTATTGTCCACACGATGGGCTCGCGGATCACGCGCCTGAAGCCAGTCAGCGGGTTCGCAGCCGAGACCGCCGGCGCCATCGTGATCCTGTCGGCGTCCAAGCTCGGGATCCCGGTCAGCACGACGCACACGATCACGGGTTCCATCGTCGGTGTCGGCGCGACCAATCGGCTTTCCGGCGTTCGCTGGGGGCTTGCGGGTCGCATCGTGTGGGCCTGGGTCTTCACGATCCCGGCGTCCGCCACGATCGCCGGGGTTTCCTACCTCGTGCTCGCCCGGCTCGTCGCGCCTTAAGCCTCGGGCGGCCCGAACCGGCCGCAGAGCCCGTTACACAACCGAGACATTGGGGTCCCGTGCCCGTGACATGGCATTGGGAACTTCTGGGTGCACGACGGAACGCCCTCGGAACCCAGACCAATGCCATCGACACGCAACGTCTTCCTGCTCGCCCTCGCGGCGGCGCTCGCATTCCCCGCAGCCAGCGAAGCGCAGGTTCGCCTGACCGGTGCCGGCGCAACATTCCCGTACCCGATCTACTCGAAGTGGTTTGACGAATACCGAAAGGTTCGCGCCGACGTCCAGATCAACTACCAGTCCATCGGTTCCGGCGGTGGCATTCGCCAGGTGACCGAGGGCACGGTGGATTTCGGTGCCACCGATGGCCCGATGACCGAAGAGCAGTTGTCCCAGTTCGCGACCAAGCGTGGCGGCGCTGTGATGCATTTTCCGACGGTTCTGGGCGCGGTCGTGCCGGTGTACAACCTGCCGGCCGTGACGGCACAACTCCGGTTCACTTCGGCGGCGCTTGCTGGGATCTACCTCGGCACGATCACAAAGTGGAATGATCCGGCGATCGCGTCGGCGAACCCGGGGGCAAAGCTGCCGGCGAGTGACATCGTCGTTGTCCGCCGCTCGGACGGCAGCGGCACATCGTTCGTCTGGACGGACTACCTGTCCAAGGTCTCGGCGGATTGGAAGGCGAAGGTCGGTGCAAACACCGCGGTGAACTGGCCCGTCGGCCTCGGAGGCAAGGGGAACGAAGGCGTGGCGGGGCTCGTAAAGCAGACCGCCGGCAGCATCGGATACATCGAGTTGGTGTATGCACTGCAAAACAAGATGGCGTTCGGCCGCGTGCAGAATCCCGCAGGAGAGTTCGTCGCGGCATCGCTGTCCAGTGTCACTGCGGCCGCGTCAGGCGCAGCGGCCAACATGCCCGCGGATTTCCGGGTGTCGATCACCAATGCCCCGGGCAAGGCGGCGTATCCGATCGCGAGCTTCACGTGGCTGCTGATCCCGACGCAGCAGGCCGAGCCGGCGAAGCAGCGCGCGATCACGGACTTCCTCAAGTGGATGCTCGCTGACGGGCAGAAACTGGCAGAGCCCCTGGGGTACGCGCCGCTGCCGAAGGCCGTGGTTACCAAGGAGTTGCAGCAACTGTCGAAGCTGAAGTAAGCTGTGCGCGTGGCGGGTTCAACGAGTCCCGAGCACGCACCGACGACCAGCCTGCGTCGTCGCCTCCTCGGGGGCGACGAGATCGCGCGGTTCATCGTGACGGCGGCGGCGGCCGGCATCCTGATCGCGTGCGGGCTCCTCGTGTACGAGCTCTGGGTGAGTTCAGGCGCGGCGCGACACGAGTTCGGCTGGTCGTTCATCACGGGCCGCACCTGGGATCCGAACGCAGGTGAGTTCGGTGCGTGGCCGTTCGTCGTCGGAACGACCGTGACCTCGGCGATTGCCCTCCTGATTGCGGTGCCCGCCGGCGTGGGCGCGGCGATCTTCCTCGCCGAGCTCGCCCCGCGGCGCGTCAGCGACTTCCTCGCATTCTGCATCGAGCTGCTCGCGGCCGTGCCGAGTGTGATCTACGGGCTGCTGGGCGTGTTCATCCTCGTGCCGGTGATGAAGGTCCTCGTGGACGGGCCGCTCAAGGCGGCGTTGGGCTGGCTGCCGATCTTCTCCGGACCGTTCTACGGCGTGAGCACGCTGACAGCGGGCGTACTGCTTGCCCTCATGGTGTTGCCGTTCATCGTGTCGGTGTCGCGTCAGGTACTGTTGTCGGTGCCGACGGAACAGCGCGAAGCGGCGCTCGCGCTCGGCGCGACGCGTTGGGAGACCACCTGGAACGTCGTGCTGCCGTATGCGAAGCGCGGGATCTACGGGTCGGCATTCCTCGCCCTGGCGCGCGCGCTGGGCGAGACTATGGCGGTGACCATGGTGATCGGTAACTCGCCGCAGCTGCAGGCGTCGCTGCTGGCACCGGGATACTCGATCGCGGCTGTGGTTGCCAACGAGTTCACCGAGGCGACCGGCGACCTCTATGTGAGCGCGCTGATCGCCCTTGGGCTGGTGCTGTTCGGCCTGACCGTGGTGATCAACGGGCTCGCCCGGTTGCTCGTGGCGAGCACCTCGACGCGGGCCACGGCCGTCCAATGAGCGCTGCGCGTCTGCGTCGCCGGAAGCTGGTCAACGCCGTGATGCTCAGGACCACCGGGGCATGCGCGATCGGCATCGCCGCCGTGCTGCTCGGCATCCTGGGGTACCTGTTCCTGAACGGGATCGGCAGTCTCTCGCTGGACTTCTTCACGCAGTTGCCCAAGCCGGTTGGCGAAACGGGCGGCGGCATGGCGAATGCCATCGTCGGCAGCGCCAAGATCCTCGGTATGGCCGTCGTCGTGGGCGTCCCACTGGGGTTCCTCGGCGGCGTGTATCTCGCCGAGTACGCGGGAGCGACCGGGCAGTTCGTGGTCCGGTATGTCACGGACCTGCTCAACGGCGTGCCGTCCATCGTGATCGGGATCTTCGCCTACGCCCTCGTCGTGCTGCCGGCGAAGCAGTTCTCCGCATACGCCGGCGGCGTGGCACTCGGCATGATGATGATCCCGATCGCCGTGCGCAGCACCGAGGAGTTCCTGCGCGCCGTGCCACGCGGGCTGCGGGAAGCCGCCCTCGCGCTCGGCGCGCCGAAGTGGAAGGTGCTCGTCACCGTGGTCGTGCCGGCGGCGCGGGATGGAATCATTACCGGCATTATCCTCAACCTTGCGCGCGTGGCTGGCGAGACGGCGCCACTGTTGTTCACGGCGTTCAGCAACCGATTCTGGAGCGAAGGGCTCAATGAGCCGACGGCCACACTCCCCGTGATGATCTACACTTATGCGATCTCGCCGTACGATGACTGGCACCGGCAGGCGTGGGCGGCCGGCTTCGTGCTGCTCATGCTGGTGGTCACGATGAACATCGCCGCGCGCATGCTGATGGCGCGTTCACCGCTCCGAGGCGCGCGATGAGCCAGGCCGAAAGCCAGGAGAAGATCCGCGTCGAGGGCCTGGATTTCCACTACGGCGCTTCGCAGGCGCTGTTCGGTGTGTCCCTCGGCGTTCGCACCAACCACATAACGGCCTGCATCGGCCCGTCCGGGTGCGGCAAGTCCACGTTCCTCCGCACGCTCAACCGCATGAACGACACCGTGCCGGGCACCCGGGCGAGCGGGAGCATCCAGCTCGATAACCATGAGATCCGCGACCTCGATGTGACGACACTGCGCCGCCGTGTGGGGATGGTGTTCCAGAAGTCGAACCCGTTCCCAAAATCGATCTTCGACAACGTGGCGTACGGACCGCGCATCAACGGCGGCGGGTCGCGCGCGGACATCGCCGACCAGGTGGAGCGGAGCCTGCGCCGTGCGGCCCTGTGGGACGAGGTCAAGCACAAGCTCCACCAGTCCGCGCTCGGGTTGTCCGGCGGCCAGCAGCAGCGCCTCTGCATCGCGCGCGCCCTGGCGGTTGAACCTGAGGTCTTGTTGCTCGATGAGCCGTGCTCGGCGCTGGACCCGATTGCGACCGCCAAGATCGAGGAACTGCTGCTCGACATCGCCGACAGCTGCACGATCGTCATCGTAACGCACAACATGCAGCAGGCGGCGCGCGTGTCGGACTACACGGGCTTCTTCCTGATGGGGCGGCTCGTCGAGTTCGACCGCACGGAGAAGATCTTCCAGAACCCGGCGCATCGCGAGACCGAGGACTACATCACGGGACGATTCGGATGAGCGACCAAGAGAAGCGCAATTCCCCAGCGGCGGATGTGGCCCATGGGCACACGACGTTTCACCAGAAACTCGATGCCCTGAAGGCCGGGCTTGTCACCCTCTCGCAGATGGCCGAGGCCCTGCTCGCCCGCTCGCTCGATACGCTGCGCACGGGGGATGTCGCCGCCGCCGAGCGCGTGATCACGGATGACCAGGCCATTGATCGCCTCGAAATGCAGCTCGAAGCCGACGCGATCGCGCTCCTGGCGCTGCAGCAGCCGATGGCCCGCGACCTGCGGTTCATCATCTCTGCCATCAAGGTGACGAGCGACCTGGAGCGAGTCGGGGATCACGCGGTGAACATCGCCTCCTCCATGCTGCGCATGCGCAGGTTGGACCGCCAGCTGCCGCTGCCGCCGATCATCGAGGAAATGGGCCGGTCGTCGCGCTCCATGCTCAACGATGCGCTCGACGCGCTGGTGCGGATGGACGGCGCCGCGGGTCGCGCGGTTTGCCGGCGCGACGACGCGGTGGACGCCCTGCACGATGCGTTGTTCCGCAGCCTCCTGACCCATATGATGGAACAGCCGCGGATGATCAGCCCGGCGTTGGAGCTGCTGCTGATCGGCCGGAACCTCGAGCGCGTGGCGGACCTCGCGACCAACGTGGCCGAAGACGCCGTGTACCTCGCGGAAGGCGTGAGCATCAAGCATCATTCGGCGACGTGAGCTTCGCCCGGCCCCGAGCCGGGCGGCCCGCACCGCCACCATGCCTGACACTCCCCCGCAGGGCCCGACCCTGATCAATCGCGAACTATCTTGGCTGGAGTTCAACGCCCGGGTGCTCGCCGAGGCGTCGGACCCGCGGGTTCCGCTGCTCGAACGCCTCAAGTTTCTGGCGATCTTCGGGACGAACCTCGACGAGTTCTACATGGTGCGCGTAGCCGGGCTGCGGCGCCAGGCCGCTGCGCAATCCGCGACACCGAGCCGGGACGGCCTCAGCGCGCGGCAGCAATTGGACCTGATCGAGGCCCGCGTCCGCGAGCTGCTCGCACGTGTGCAGCATTGCCTGCACGTAGAGTTGCTCCCGCAACTCGCGACACACGGCATCACGATCGTGAGCGTTGCCGATGCGTCTCCCGCCGAGCGCGCAGCGCTGGACTCGTATTTCGACGCACAGTTGTATCCGGTGCTCACGCCGTTGGCCGTGGATCCGGAGCATCCGTTCCCGTACATCTCAAACCTTTCGCTCTCGCTCGCCGTCCAGCTTCGTGAACCCGAGAGCGGGCAAGCCCGGCTCGCGCGGGTGAAGGTCCCGAAGTCGCTTCCTCGCTGGGTTCCCCTCGCTGGACGACCGCACGCGTTCGTGCCGCTCGAGCAGCTGATCGGCGCGCGCCTCGATTCGCTCTTCCCGGGCATGCAGGTGATCGGTTGGCACGCGTTCCGGATCACCCGGTACTCCGACCTCGACCTCGCCGACGCCGAGGAAACGGACGACCTGCTCGCCTTGATCGAGGAGCAGGTGTTTCGCCGCCGCTTCGGCGAAGTCGTCCGACTCGAGGTCGAGCAGGCGATGCCGGCCGAGACCCGGCGGCTCCTGCTCGATGAACTGCGTGTCACGGACGAGGCCGAGTCGGCGCTCGCCCTGGCCGAGGGCGACGTGGACGAGTTCAGCTCACTGCTCGACCTGGGCGACCTCATGGCGATCGCGACGCTCGATGTCCCGGCGCTTCGCGATCCGCCGTTCGTCCCGGCGATCCCGCCGGAGCTCCGCGATGCCGAACACTCGATCTTCGACGTGATCCGGGGCGGCGACCTGCTGGTGCATCATCCGTACGACGCCTTCGGGGCGACCGTCGAGGAGTTCATCGGCGAAGCCAGTCGCGACGAGCAGGTCCTGGCGATCAAGATGACGTTGTACCGGATTTCGGGCGACGGGGCGATCGTGCGTGCGCTCACGGAGGCTGCGGAGCGCGGCGTCCAGGTCGCGGCGGTCGTCGAGCTCCAGGCGCGCTTCGAGGAAGTGAACAACATCACGTGGGCGCGCACCATGGAGTCGTCGGGAGTGCAGGTCTCGTACGGACTGCCCGGACTCAAGACGCACGCGAAGATGGCGCTCGTGGTCCGGCGCGAGGCCGACGGGATCCGACGCTACGTGCATGTCTCGACGGGGAACTACAACGCGAAGACGGCGCGCGTGTACACCGACATCGGGCTTTTTACCTGCTCCGAGGCACTCGGCGCGGACGTCAGTGATGTGTTCAACATGCTGACGGGCTTCTCGCGCCAGAAAGCGTACCATGAGATCATCGTGGCTCCGACCGGCATGCGCGAGCGGGTGATCGAGTTGATTGCGCGCGAGGCCCGCTTCTCACGGGAAGGGAAGCCCGCGCGGATCGCGGCCAAGATGAACGCGCTCGTGGATCGCGAGACCATTGATGCGCTGTACGACGCGTCGCAGGCCGGGGTCGAGGTGGATCTCCTGGTGCGCGGGATCTGCTGCCTGAGGCCGGGTGTCCCGGGGCTCTCGGACCGCATCCGCGTGGTCAGCGTGATCGGGCGGTTCCTCGAACACTCGCGGGTGTGGCACTTCGCCAACGGCGGCGAGCCCGAGTGCTTCATCGCCTCGGCGGACTGGATGCCGCGGAACTTCAACCGCCGGGTCGAGATCGCGGTGCCCGTGCGGGATGCGGCGCTTCGCGCGCGGCTCCTCGGCGTCCTCGAGACGGCGCTGCAGGACGATCGGCAGGCCTGGGACCTCGCGCCCGACGGCACGTACACGCAACGGCGGCCTGCGGGCAATGCGGAATCCGACGCGCGCGCGTCGCAGTCCGTGTTCCTGCGCGATTCGTGGGGGCTGGCCTCCGGCCAGCCCCGCTCGCGACCGGCAGACGTCTTCGGCTGATTCCGCGACGACGGGCTGATTCCGCAGCCCGCTAGCGCGGCTTGCGACCGCGGCTCGCTACGGCTTGCCCGGCGCCTTCGTTTCCGTGGCGGCGACCACGTGGAACTTCCGCGTCATGCCGGCCACCTTGTGCGTGTCGTCGGACAGCGGGCACCACAGCTCGTACGTGCCGGGTTTGAGCGTGACGACCAGCGACCCGCCGCCATTCCTGGCGATGTCCACCGTCGCCTTGTCCACGCCCTCGCCCGTGATGCGAAGCGCGTGCGCCATGGATCCGGTGTTCTTGATCTGGAAGGTCACGCGTCCCGCCTTCACCGTGTCCTTCTTCGAGAGGATCTTCCACTCGTTGAGCGTGATATCCACGTACTGGGCCTGCGAAGCCGACGCGGTGAGCAGGATGGCGAGAACGACGGAGAGAGTGCGCTTCATGGCGTAGCGAGTTGAAGGGTCAGTTTACAGGCGCAGGTTAATTGTTCGTTGACGCCAGCTGGGCCGCCAGTCCCGGGTTATGGCCCGGTTACATCGTCACCGGCGACTTCGCCTCCCCACACGATCTCGACGGGAACCTTGGCCACGCGTTCGAGCAGCTGGGACTTTCGCGCAGCGCCCCAGGCCTCGAGTCGCAATGTTCGCGCTCCACGGGCCGCGACCGGCGTGATCCGGAGGGCGCGCTCGAGCCAGCGCACGCGAACGAGGTCGACGGCGCTCGAATGTCCGCGGTCGAGCCCATCGGCCACGCGCAGGATGCCGGCGAGTCGGCGCACCCTGCGCTGTGCCGCCGGCTCCAGCTTGGCAAAGTCGCGGTGGCGCTCGCGGTCCGGCGCGGCACCGCGGTGGTAGCGGGCGACGTGCGCGACGAGCCCCTGCTCCTCGGGCGAGATCCCCAGCAGGTCCGCGTGCAGGATCAGGTGGTACGAGTGCTTGTGGTGGCCCTGATAGTTGATGTGGTAGCCGACATCGTGGAGCAGCGCCGCGTCAGCGAGGATCGCCCGGTCCGCGGCGGTGAGCTTCAGGCGCGCCCCGATCGAGTCGAACAGCTGCAGCGCCAGCCGCTGCACTTGCCGGGCGTGCGGTTCCTCGTAATGGCAGCGTTCCGCGAACTCGCGGCAGGAACGCGCCCGCGCCTCGCCGGGGTCGGCAATCTTCGGCGCGACGCGCGCGGTTTCGAGGAGCAGCCCCTCGCGAATGCCGAACGCCGAGGCGGCCACTTCGCGCGGTTCCACACGCCGCACGATCTCGGCGACGACGGCCAGCCCCGCCACGATGATGTCGGCCCGCCCGGCATTCAGCCCGCTGACTGTGGTTCGCTCGTCCACCGGGAGTGACGCCAGCCGCTCGAGGAGCTGTTCGACCTCGTCCGCCGGCACGCGGGTCCCGTGCACGGACCGCGCCACACGGACGCCCTGGCTCGCGAGGTACATCCCGGCGAGGTTGGTGAACGTGCCGCCGGACCCGATCAGTTCCGCGCCTCGCCAGTCGCGCACCGGCAGCGCACGTTCGATGTCGTCGCGGATCCGCTTGCGCAGGCGTTTCACGCCTTTCGGTACCGCGACGCCTTCGAGGTACTGCTCCGTGAGCCGGATCGCGCCGTAGGGGAGCGTGATCAGGCGCTCGAGCAGGCCCTCGGCTCCAAGCGCGAGCTCCACTGAGCCGCCGCCGATGTCCACCACCACCGCGCGGCCGCGGCCGAGCTCGAAGTGGGCGATCGCGGAACGCCACGCGAGTCGTGCCTCTTCCTGGCCCACGAGCACGCGAACGCGCAGGCCCGCCTCATCGCGAACACGCGCAAGGAACTGCTGGCGGTTCCGGGCGTCGCGAACCGCGCTCGTCGCGACAGCGTCAATGCGCCGCGCACCGAGCTGGCGCGCCAGCGTCGCCATGCGGACCAGCGACTGCGTGGCGTGTTCAATCGCCGCGTCCGACATCAGGCCCTTCTTGCCCATCGCCGCGCCAAGGCGCGGCACCGCCTTCATTTCATCAATGACACGGATCGCGCCGTTGTCGGCGACGTCGGCCACGATCTGCCGGATGGAATTCGAGCCGATGTCGATGGCGGCGATGCGCTGCACACGCTCATCGCGCGGGGCGCGCGTGGCCCCCGCGGACGGGTCACCCGTGGCGATCCGAAGGTTTGTCGCCGGCACGGCCGAATCGTAGCACAGGACCCGACCCAACTACAACGCGGCGACCTCCGCTACCGTTCTTCGCCCGGGGGCCCCGGAAACTCAGCGTGCACGGTTGTGCCAACGCCGAGTACGCTCTCCGCGGCCACGCGGCCACCGTGCGCCTCGACGAGATGCTTCACGATCGCCAGTCCGAGTCCGGTACCGCCTTCGGCGCGTGACCGTGCCGCGTCCACGCGATAGAACCGCTCGAAGATCCGCGGCAGGTGCTCGCTGCCGATCCCCACGCCCGTATCGCGAACGCCGATGACCACGGCACCGCCTGTTCGCGCCTGGCTGAAGACGACGATCGAGCCGGTATTCGTGTGCCGCACCGCATTGTCCACCAGGTTCGAAAGCACCTGGCGCAGCGCCGTGGGGTCCGCCCAGGCCTCGCGAGCATCCGCAGCGACCGCCGTCTCGAGCGCGATGCCCTTCCGGGTGGCGGTCTCGCGAACGGCGGCCAGCGAGTCGGCCACCGCGCTCGCGAGGTCCGTCCGCGCTGGATTCGGCGTCCATCCGCCTTGCTCGATCCGCGAAAGGTCGAGCAGGTCATCCACGATGCGCTGCAGGCGTTTCGTATTCGACAGGATCTTGTGCGCGAACTGGCGCCGCTCGACGTCCGGGAGGTCGTCACCGGCGATGGTTTCCGCAAAGCCGCCGATCACGGTCAACGGCGTCCGCAGTTCGTGCGACACGTTGGCCACGAACGTGCGCCGCACCGCCTCCAGTCTTCGCAGCCGCGTGAGGTCGTAGAGGGCCAGCACGGCGCCGCGCCCCGGCAACGGCAGCGCGGTCACACTCACGGTGCGCCCAGAGATGTTCATCTCCAGGTCGTCCGTGGAATCGCCGGCCAGCGCACCGTCGAGCGCCGCGCGAAACGCCACCTCGCGAGGCAACTGATTTGCCGGGAACGGCAGTGCGCCGGCGGCGCCGAGTATCGCCCGCGCGTGGGCGTTGATTCGCACGACCATGCGTTGCGCATCCACGGCGACCACGCCTTCGGTCACGGATTCCGTGAGCTGCCGCAGCAGCGATTCCTCCGCGGCGAGCGCGTCGAGCCGCGCCGAGAGCTGCTCCGCCAGTTGGTGCAGCGCGCGCGAGAGGTCACCGACCTCGCCGGGGGCCCGGATGTCGGGGCGCGCCGTGAGGTTGCCCGACGCATACGTCGTGGCGAGGTCGCGAAGGCTCACGATCGGTCGCGAGACGTTTCGCGCGAACAGCCACGCCATCCCGAGTGCGACGAGGAGCGCCACACCGCCGGCGAATGCGATTCCGCGGCGCGTGCTGGCGGCGAGTGAGTTGAGGGCCGTGGTCGGAACCGACACGCGCGCGACGCCGCTGCCTGCGGGCACCGCGACGTACAGTTCGCGGTCACCACGCGAGGCGCTCGCCCGGAGCGCAGACCCGACACTGCCGCGCATTGCGGCGGCGACTTCGGGCCTCGCCGCATGGTTTTCGAGGCCCGACATCCCGGCGCGATCAAAATCGCTGTCGCCGACAACCGCGCCTGATGAATCGATCAACGTGATGCGCCGTCCCGTGGCGTCGCCCGCGCGATGCGCGAGTTCGAAGGGATCGGTCGTTACGACCCAGCTTGCGGCTACGAACCGCGCTTCGCGCGTCAGGACGTCCGCCGTGTCATCCTGCAACCGCCGCGACAACTGCCGGTCCACGAGGAACGACAGGAAGATCACCAGCGACCCCATGACGCCGAACACGCCGAGGAGCAGCCGGCGGGTGAGTGTCACGCGCGCTTGCCCTTCGGTGGCGTCAGTCGGTACCCGAATCCGCGAACCGTCTCGATCAGGTCACCCGCCGGCCCGAGCTTGGTGCGAAGGCGCTGCACGTGCATGTCCACCGTGCGGGTCTGGATGTCCGGCGCCGCCTCCCACACCATTCCGAGCAAGTGCGGCCGCGCCTGCACCCGCCCGACGCGTTCGGCCAGGATCACCAGCAGCTTGTATTCGGTCGCCGTGAGGTCAATGGACTCGTCGCCCACCGCCACGCGATGCGCCGCGCGGTCAATCGTGATCGACCCGACCTGCACGACGTCCCGTGCCGCCGGGGTCGAGCCGGTGCGTCGCAGCACGGCCTGCACGCGAAGGATCAGCTCCTGCGGGCTGAACGGCTTGGTCAGGTAATCGTCCGCGCCGAGCGACAGGCCCTGGATCCGGTCCGGTTCGTCCTTGCGCGCCGTCAGCATGATCACGGCCATCTCCCGCGTGCCCGCATCCGCACGGATCTCCCTCAGCACGTCGAATCCCGACATGCCCGGGAGCATCAGGTCGAGTACGACCAGGGCGGGGCGTTCCCGCTTGGCGACGGCCACGGCGTCGGCCCCGTTCGCCGCACTGGAGACGCGATAGCCCGCCTTCGCGAGGTGGTACACCACCAGCGCCACGATGTCCGGCTCGTCATCCACGACGAGGATCCGCGCGGCGTCCGCCTGGTCAGCCATGCGGCGCCGCTCCCGGGCCACGCCCAAGCCGGTCGCGAACGAGCGACACGATCATGCCGACCGCCACCGCGTTCTCGCCGCCGCGCGGGACGATCACGTCGGCATACCGCTTCGATGGTTCGACGAACTGCAGGTGCATCGGCCGGACCGTCGCGAGGTACTGGTCCAGGATTTCCCGGAGCGGGCGCCCCCGCTCGGCCACGTCACGGTCGAGTCGCCGGATCAGCCGCTCGTCGGCTTCGGTGTCCACGAACACCTTCACGTCGAGGCGCTGCCGGACGCGTTCGTCGGTGAACAGCAGGATGCCGTCCACAATGACGGCGTCAGCGGGTTCCACGCGCTCCGACTCGGCCCGGCGGAGGTGCGTCGCGTAGTCATACACGGGCTTCGGGATCGCCTCGCGGCGCGCAAGCGCGCCGAGCTGCTCGAGGAAGAGGTCCATCTCCAGCGCGTTCGGGTGATCCCAGTTTTCCCGCTTGCGTTCCTCGAACGTCAGGTCCGAGCGATTTCGGTAGTACGCGTCCATGTCCACCATTGCCACGCGAGCGGGCGCGAGCCCCGTCGCGATGCGCTGGGCGATGGTGGACTTTCCTGAACCCGATCCTCCGGCGACGCCGATGAACAAGGGGCGCGTCATGCGTGGGCTTCCGTCATGCAGCAGATAGTGTGCGCGGTTCGAGCGCTGGGCTGAAGCGGAGAAGGCGTCACGATTCTGTATCGGGGGCGTCGCGCTCGCACGACGCGCTCGCGTGAAAAGTAATCAGCGCCGGTCAGGCGCTGTTCCGGGCCCGCGGGCCCGTTGCCAGTGATCCGGATAGCTTTCCCGGATGCAATCTCGATGGGTTCGCCTGCCGGGCATCGCGTCCGTTGCCGTTCTCGCAGCCGGTTTCGCGGTGCCGAAGCCCCTGGCCGCGCCGCGACCGCTTGTGGAGTCCGTCGAGCTCCGGATCGTCGCGACCACCGACGTCCACGGCTATCTCCGCGGGTGGGACTACTTCGGCGACTCGACGGATACCGCCCGCGGGCTGGCGCGGGTTGCGACGATCGTGGATTCGGTTCGCGCGGCGCACCCCGATGGGACGGTGCTCGTGGACGCCGGTGACTTCATGCAGGGGAATGCCCTCGCGTACGTCGCGTCGAAACCCGACGCCCGTGGCGCGCACCCGGTTATCGCCGCGATGAACGCGATGCGCTACGACGCGGTCGCACTCGGGAACCATGAGTTCAACTACGGGGTCCCGTTCCTCGATCGGGTGCGCACGCAAGCGGCCTTCCCGATCCTCGCGGCCAACGCTCGTCGCCTCGATAACGGTCGTCCGTTTCCCGCGATGACGACCATCGATCGCGCCGGCCTTTCAATCGCGATCATCGGCGCCACGAACCCCGGTTCCATGGCCTGGGACCGCGACCACCTCAAGGGGCGCGTGCATGTGTCCGATCTCGCCGCGCCGGTGGCCGCCGCGGTTGATTCGGCCCGGCGCTCAGGCGCCGATCTCGTGGTTGTCGTTGCGCACGCCGGGCTCGCCTCGAACGGCGCGCCCGGGTTCCCGGAGGAGTTGGGTCGCGAGAACCCGATGGCGTCCGTCGCTCGCGAGGTGCGCGGCATTGATGTCATCGTGTTGGGGCACTCGCACCGGGAACTCGCCGACACCGTGATCAACGGCGTGCTGATCACGCAGGCGCGCAACTGGGCGACGAGCGCAGCTGTCGCGGAACTCACCGTCGAGCGCAGCGCGAACGGGAACAAGCGGCCGACCGCGAAGGTCGTGCGTCGCCGGGGGCAGATTGTGCGAGCGGCCGGGCACGCTGAATCCCCGGCGATCGTCGAGGCGTCGGCGGCTGCCCACGCGACCGCGCGAGCCTGGGCCAGCCGAACCGTCGCCACCACCGACGTCGCGTGGTCAACCGGATCGGCTCGCACCGAAGATTCGCCGCTGGTGGACTTCATCGGCGAGACCATGCGGCGCGCCACGGGCGCCGATCTCGCCTCAACGGCGGTGTTCACGACGCGCGCGAAGATCCCGGCTGGTCCGATCACCGTCGCGCAGATCGCACGCCTGTATCCCTACGACAATACGATCCGGGTCGTGCGTATCAGCGGCGCGGACCTGAAAGCCTACCTCGAGCACTCGGCGCGCTACTTCGCGGTGGCCGGGGCCGGCAAGACCGCGACCGCGAAGCCCGACCCCACGATTCCCGGCTTCAACTTCGAGGTCGTCACGGGCGCCAGCTACACGCTCGACCTCTCGCGGCCGATCGGCGACCGCGTGCGCGCACTCAAGGTCGGCGGAAAGCCGGTCACGGCCGGCGGCTCGTTCACGATGGCCGTGTCGAACTACCGCGCCACCGGCGCCGGCGGCTACTCGATGGTCGCCGCTGCGCCGGTCGTGAAGGACGACCAGCGCGAAGTACGGCAGTTGCTCATTGACGAAGCGACCGCGAAAGGCGCGATCCGGCCCGGCGACTACTTCACCGCGAATTGGCGCCTGCTGCCCGTGGCGCTGCGCACCAGTGCGCAGCGCGCGATCGCGGCTGAAGGCGACTTCGACTCACGACCGGCCGCGCGTCCCGTGCGGCCCGGTCAGGCCGCCGAGACGATCCGGATCATCTCGACGAACGACTTCCACGGTGCCCTCGAGCCACGCTCGGTCGGCAACATCGGCATGCTTGGCGGCGCGGCGCACCTCGCGGCGATGATCCGAAGCCTCGAGCGGGAGTGCACGGGCGGCTGCGCCTCGATCCTGCTCGATGGCGGCGACATGTTCCAGGGCACGCCCGCATCGAACCTCGGGTTCGGTCGCCCGGTCGTCGCGTTGTTCAACGCGATGGGCTACGCGGCGGCGGCGCTCGGCAACCACGAGTTCGATTGGGGGCAGGACACGCTCCGCGCGCGCATGCGCGACGCGAAGTTCGCCATCCTGGCCGCGAATGTCCGCGATACGGCCGGTCGCGTCCCGTCCTGGATTCGTCGCGACACGATCGTGGAGCGCGGTGGCGTGCGCATCGGGATCATCGGCCTGTCCACCACGGCGACCCCGCGCACCACACGCGCAGTGAACGTGCGCGACTTGCGGTTCCTCGAGCCGGCGCCGGTCGTGCGCGAGCGGGCGCGGTCGCTTCGGGACCGTGGCGCAAGGCTCGTCTTCATCGTCGCGCACGAGGGCGGATTCTGCAATCGCGAGTGTGAGGGCGAGATCCTGACCCTCGCCGGCCAGGTCAACACGGACATTGACGCGATCGTCAGCGGACACACGCACAGTGAACTCGCCACCGTCGTGCGCGGCGTCCCCGTGATCCAGGCGCGATCGAGCGGTACCGCCGTCGCGTGGGTGGACCTCCCGGTTCGGCGCGAGGACCGCACGTCGCTCGCGCCGCGCGCCGCGCGCGTGAAGACCGACTCGATCACGCCGGATCCCCAGATCCTCGAGCTCGTTCGCGCCGCCGTCGAACCCGTGTTGCCGCTGGTCCAGCAGCCGATCGTGAACGTGGCGGAACGGCTCGCGCGCGACGGCGAGCAGTATCCGCTCGGCAACCTGATCGCCGACGCACAACGCGTCGCGGCTCGTGCCGACATCGCCGTGATGAACAATGGCGGGATCCGCGCGGCGCTGAACGCAGGCCAGGCCAACTACGGCGCGCTCTTCGAGATCCAGCCGTTCGCCAATACCCTCGTGCGGGTGACCGCGCGCGGCAGCGACGTTCGCGAGTACTTCGAACGCGTCGTGGGCGCGCGCGCCGTCAACGCCCACATTGCGGGCGCGACGATCCGCTACGACAGCTCCCGGCCACGCGGGTCGCGCATCCTGGAACTGCGTGTCGCCGGTGAGCCGCTCGACGATGCGAAGAGCTACACCATCTCGCTGAACGACTTCATGGCCACCGGAGGCGACGGGCTCGGCTTCGCCGACCGCGCACTGCGAGTGGAATCGCTCGACATCGTGGACCTCGACGCGCTGATCGCCTTCGCCCGCGCCGCGCCGGGAGGCGTGCTGCGCGCCGACGCGACCGTCCGCATCGTGGACGTCAGCCGCCCGTGACCGGCCCGGCAACGGCTCCGCAACCTCACGAGTTGCGCGCGTTCGTGGACGGGAACGCGGTTGGCGTGGCGCGTGGCGCGACCGTGCTCGACGCCGTGCGAGTCGCGGATCCGGACGCCGCGGCTGCGGTGGCCGCCGGCACGCGCGCGATCGCGGACAGCCGGGGACTCGTGATCGAGCCGACCACACCCGTGACGGGCGGCGCCGTGCTTCGCCTTGTGTCGTCCCGCGCCAAGCGCGCGGATGCACGCTGAGTTGCAGGAGTTGGGCAACGTGACCGGCGGCGTGTTGACGACGGAATCACTCCGGCGCCTGCCCAAGGCCGAACTGCATTGCCACCTCGACGGATCCATCCGGCCGGAGACGTTGCTCGACCTCGGGCGTGAACAGGGCGTGCCCATGCCCGCGGCGACACCTGCGGCGCTCGCCGAGCACATGTGGGTCAAGGACGCGCGGCACCTGGAGGACTACCTCCTGCGTTTCGACGTGACGCTCGGCGTGCTGCAGAACGCCGCGGCCCTCGAACGCGTGACCTACGAACTCCTCGAAGACGCGCATGCCGATGGCGTTCGCTACATCGAGGTGCGCTATTGCCCGGAGCTGAACGTGCGCGGCGGGATGTCGCTCGAGGAGTGCGTGGAGGCGCCTCGCCGCGCGCTCGAACGCGCGCGCCGCGAGTTCGGGATCCGCGCCGGCCTGATTGTCTGTTCGCTGCGCCACCTGCCGCCGGCGAAGTCGCTTGAACTGGCGCGCCTGGCCGTCGCGTATTCAGGAAAAGGCGTGGTCGGTTTCGACCTCGCCGGCGGTGAGCGCGACCACGCAGCGGCACCTCATGCGGCGGCGTTTCGTCTCGCACTCGATCACGGGCTGGCCTGCACCTGCCATGCGGGCGAAGGCGCCGGCGCTGAGTCGATCGCCGAGGCGGTGCACGTCTGCGGCGCGCAGCGCATCGGCCACGGGACTCGCTTGCACGAGGACCCGGCCCTGATGGACGAGCTCGGCACCCGTGGGATCGCGATCGAAGTCTGCCTGACCAGCAACGTCCAGACGCGCGCAACGCCGAGCTATGCGTCGCACCCGGCGCGGCGCTACGTGGACCACGGCCTGAGAGTCACGCTCAGCACGGACAACCGGCTCATGAGCCGCACCACGCTGACCGATGAGTACGCTCACGCGGTCACGGCGCTCGAGTTCGACGCGGACACCATTGCGAGGGTCGCGCGCGCCGGCTTCGAGGCGGCATTCGTTACGCCTGCCGAGAAGACGGCCCTCCTCGCCGAGGCCGACGCGGCGATCGCGGCTTGGCGCGCAGGGCTGCCTGCGCGCGGTGCACGCTGACATGAATGCGACGGCTGCGGGCCAAGCCGCCGACGATCGTCCGTGGGGCCGCGCCGCCGCGGCGGCAGCGGCGGACCTGATCCGTCAGAGAACCGGCCTCCGTCGGCCGGTGCTTGCCGTGACGCTCGGGTCGGGGCTCGGTGGCTTTGCGCGCGCGATTGAAAACCCGCGCCGCGTGCCGTTCGACCAGGTGCCGGGCTTCCTCCCGGTCTCCGTGCTCGGACACGCCGGCGAGGTCGTCGTGGGCGAAGTCGCGGGCCGGGAACTGCTCGCCTTCTCGGGCCGGTTCCACATGTATGAAGGCCATGCGGCTCGCGCTGCGGGCTTTCCCGTGCGCGTTGCGCACGCGCTCGGCGCGCCGGCCTACCTCGCCACCAACGCCACCGGAGGGCTCAAGCGATCGCTCGCCCCCGGTGACCTGGTCCTGATCAGGGACCATATCAACCTTTCCGGACAGAATCCGCTGACGGGGCCGGCGGAACCCGGCGACGATCGCTTCCCGGACATGTCCAGTCCGTACTCGCCGCGCCTTGGAGCGCTGCTCAAGCAAGCCGCCGAGCAATCGGGCGCCGTACTGAACGAGGGCGTGTACGCCGGCTTGCTCGGTCCGACCTACGAGACGCCGTCGGAAGTGCGGATGCTGGCCACGCTCGGTGCCGACGTCACGGGGATGTCCACCGTTCCTGAGGCGATCGTCGCGGCGGCGCTCGGCCTCGACTTTGCGGCGGTGAGCCTCGTGACGAACCCCGCGGCGGGGCTCAGCGATTCACCCGTCCTGCACGATGATGTCGTCACCGCTGCCGCGAAGGCCGAAGCGCAGTTCGCGGCGCTCGTGACGGCGTTCGTCAGCGCGCTCCCGGCGGCTTAGCCGGCGCGGCGGGTTTCTTCTCGGGACTCGGCGGCAGCGCCGCCAGTCGCCTCTTGAAGGCCTGGAACGCAGGATTGTCCCTGACCAGCCCCCGTAGTCGCTCCGGGGGTACGGTCGCGATGAGCTGACGCGTCGCGGAGATTCGCGATTCCTCGAGCGGATGCGAGATGAAGAACGTCTCGACGCCGGTCGGGCGCGACTTCCGCTCATCGAGCAGGAGCTGGAACAGCTCCGGGACGCCGTTCGGGTCTATCCCGGCGCGAATCGCAGTCTCGATGCCTTCGCGGTCGGCCTCGGCTTCGTCATCGCGGCTGAACTTGGAGAACACTCCACCCGCAGCAAGGTCAATCGCGGATTGCGCTGCGCCGCTGTTGCACGCATCGGTCAACACGCACACGGCCGCGACGCCGAATGCCGTCCCCTGTCGCTGCTGCATTTGCTTCACGCTGTGGCGCTTCGTCACGTGCCCGATCTCGTGGCCCAGCACGCCGGCGACCTGTGCGAGCGACGTGGCCTTTGCGACGAGTCCACGATTGATGAAGATGAACCCGCCCGGAATCGCGAAGGCGTTCAGGGTCATGTCGTCCACCACGGCGAACGACCAATCGAGGCCCCGCGTGTCCGTCACGCGCGCGAGCGAGTCGCCGAGTAGGTTGATGTATCGGACGATTTCTGCGTCACGGATGATCGGCAGCTGCTGCTCGACTTGCTTGGCGTAGTCCGTGCCGATCTCGACTTCGCGTTGCTGGTTGATCGCACAACCCGAAGTCGCCACTGCGGTCGCGATGGCGACGAGGGCGGCAGCACGAAACGAGCGCGGAAGGCGGCGCGTCATTGCGGAGATGCGAAACATCTGGACACTATCGAGCATGGGTCGTCGGCGATGACCGGGAAGACGGGACAGGCCCCGAACCGAATTCTAACGGCGGCCCGCGACCTGCAGCGGCGGAAGGCGCGCGAGCGGCGCGGCCAGTTCGTCGCTGAAGGGGTGCGGGTCGTCGAGGAACTCGTTCGCTCCGGGTTGACGCTCGACGGCGCCCTGGTCACATCCGCGCTGTCGGGTTCCGAACGCGGGCGAGCGCTCTTGGGGTCGCTGCAAGGCCGCACGGACGTCGTCGAGGTGAGCGACGCGGATTTCGCATCGGCGGCCGATACGGAGAACCCGCAGGGCGTACTCGCGATCGGCGCGTGTCCGACCGTCGACCTGCGCGCCGCGATCGCTGCCGGCCACGGCAGCGTGCTCGTGCTCGACGCGATCCAGGACCCCGGAAATGTCGGCACCCTGCTTCGCACGGCCGCCGCATTGGGGGCATCAGCCGTCGTGGCGCTCCCCGGCACGGCGGACGTCTGGAACGCCAAGGTCGTGCGCAGCGGGGCGGGCGCCCACTTCCGCTTGCCGGTCGTTCAGGCTGAGCTGGCGGACCTTTCGACAGTCCTCGCCGAGCTCGGCATGCCGCTGTGGGCATCGGATGCATCCGGCACTGATATCGGCGTCATGGGCAAGGGCGCACCGAAGCGCATCGCGCTCGCCGTGGGGAATGAGGGTGCCGGCGTGAGCGATGCCGTCCGCGCGAGCGCGGCCGGCGTGGTGTCGTTGCCGATGACTCCGGGCGCGGAGTCCCTCAACGTCACGGTGGCGGCCGGGATTATTCTTTACGCCCTGCGCTCATGAGTCTCTTGCTGACCACCTTTGCGTTCGCGATCGGCGCCTGCTTCGGGTCGTTCCTGAACGTGTGTATCCTGCGCTGGCCCGCCGGTGAGTCCGTCGTGTCGCCGCGATCGCGCTGCCCGGGCTGCGGGTCGGGCATCGCGTGGTACGACAACATCCCGTTCGCGTCATGGGTGCTGCTGCGCGGCCGCTGCCGTCACTGTGGCACGGCGATCGCGTGGATGTACCCCGCGGTCGAACTCGTGACCGGGATCATCTGGGCCGCCGCCTATGCCACCTTCGGACCGACGCTGCTCTTCCTCCGCATCGCCATCTTCGCGACGATGCTGCTGGGCATCGCGGTCACCGACCTTCGTTCCTATGTGATCCCGGATGGGTTCACGGTACCAGGGCTGTTGTTCGTCGCGGCGGGCAGCATCGCCGGCGTGTTCACCGGTGAACAGTTCCCGTTTGCGGGCCCCCTGGACGCGCTCTTCGGGGCCTGTGTCGGCGCCGGGGCGATTGCGATCGTCGGCTGGCTCGGCGAGGTCGCGTTCAAGAAGGAGGCGATGGGCTTCGGCGACTCCACGCTGATGGCGGTCATCGGTGCCGCGGTGGGGCCCGGGCGCGCGCTCCTGACGATCCTGATCGGCGCGGCAATCGGCGCGGCGGCGTTTGTCTTCATCGTCATGCCGATCGGTGCGTGGCGCGCCAGGCGCCGGGGCGAGACCTTTGAGACGCCACTCGTCCCGTTCGGCGTGTTCCTCGCCCCGGCGGGCGCGGTGGCGCTGTTCTGGGGCGATGCGATCCTGTCCTGGTACGTGGGCCGGCTCACGGGTTGAGCGTGGCCGCCTGGTTGAAGTCACCTCCACCGGAAACCGAACACTGACCTCCCACCACTCGTTGTTGTTGTTGGCTTCCGCGGCCTCGCTCCTCGGGTGCGCTGACTCGCCGCCGGCGGGAAGCGGTCCCTACGCGCGCGAAGTGGCGCGCGCGATCCCCATGGTCGAGGGCGCTACGGGACTCAAGTTCAAGTCGCCGCCAAAGGTCGAGACCCGGACCCGCGACGAGTTGCGGGCCTTCCTCGAGACCAAGTTCAATGAGGACCAGCCTGCCCTCGAGCTGGCCGGCCAGGAGCGGGCGTACAAGCTGTTTGGCGTGCTTCCCGACTCGCTCGAGCTTCGCGAGTTCCTGCTCAAGCTCCTCGGGGAGCAGGTGGTCGGTTACTACGACCCTGCCACGAAAGTCCTCTATGTGGTCAGCGGCGAGGGCGGAGCAGCCCCGCCGCCTGAAGTGCTGAACGTCACCATCACGCATGAGTTGGTTCATGCGTTGCAGGATCAGTACCTCCCGCTGGACTCGATCGCGAAGCTCAGGCACGACAACGATCGGGTGATGGCCGCCCAGGCGGTCATCGAGGGAGGGGCCACCTATGAGCAGTTGAGTGTCATGTTGGGCGGCGCGAGCCTTGCGGCGCGCATGCCCGGCGGTTGGGATCGGGTGCGGCAGACAATCCGGGATGCGCAAGCCATGATGCCGGTCTTTGCGACGGCACCCATGTTCATCCAGGAAACACTGCTGTTTCCGTATCTGAGCGGAGCGGAGTTCGTACGGCAGTTCAAGGCGCGTCGGCCGGGTGTGTCGCCGCTCACTGCGCTGCCGGTGTCAACGGAGCAAGTGTTGCACCCGGGTCGGTTGCTCGATTCGCTCGAGCTGCCGGTATCGGTCGCGTTGCCACGCCCGGCCAGCGGGTCGATCGTGTACGAAGGCGGGCTTGGCGAGTTCGAGACGAGGCTGGTGTTGCATCAGTTCCTTCGGAATGCCGAGTCCGCAGCGCGTGGGGCGGACGGTTGGGCCGGCGATCGGTTCTATGTCGTGAGCGTGGGTGGCGGTGCGGCACTGGCCTGGCTTACGGTCTGGGATTCCCAGTTCGAGGCAGCGGAGTTCCGGGACCTCCTCGCCCGTGCGGTGGCCGTGAAGGCCGAGCGGGACGACGACGAGATCGGGGAAGGACGCGTGCTGCGCCTGACCGGAAAGGGTCGCCAGCACGAGTTGACGGCGGTGACGGTGCAGGGACGGGCAGCGGTGTTGTACGTGGATGCGCCGGCGGGCGCGCCCACGAAACTGGTGGACCTTGCGAGGGTGCGGCTTGGCGGCGCACCGTAGAGTGGAGGAGGCGTGATGGCGCAGCACAACGAACGGAACAGGCGTGGCGTGACGGCGGCACTCGCGCTGCTGATCGCGTCGGTCTCCTGCATCGAGTGGCAGCAGCCGCTCGCCAGCGAGGAGCCGACCATCGCCAACTACATCTCCTCGGTCGAAACGCTCGCGGGCGATGCCCGGGCGGCATTGCGCGCGGGGACCGCGCCCGCAGAAGGCTAAGGTCCGGTCATCAATGCCCCGATTCCGCAACTGGTGCTGCTCGGCGGCACGGTACAGGTGAAGGCGACCTCGGCCGCGGCGTTTAACAAGCTCAACGTCGTCGTGCCGGGGCTCGAGGATTACTGGGAGCTTACGCTGCCCGCGCCAACGACGAGCGTGGACATCCTGCTCGTGTTCGGCCAGGCAATTCCGACGCCGGTGTTCGAGCTCCGTGTCGGCTCGGGGGTCGGTTCGAGTTTCGGCTCATACCAGCGCTCGAACGTCAGCATCATCTCGGTCGGGACTGGCGATGTCCAGGTGAACATCACGTGGGACACACCCGCAGATGTGGACCTGCATGTCGTGGATCCGCTCGGCGAGGAGTTGTTCTACGGCCACAAGATCGCCGTATCGGGCGGCCAGCTCGACCTCGACTCGAACGCGGGCTGCGGGGCCGATGGTCCGCGTGCGGAGAACATCTTCTGGTCCAGCGGCCTCATCGCGCCTCGCGGTGAGTACCTCGTGCGCGTGAACTACTGGTCGGCATGCGCCGCGGTCAAGACGAACTACGTTGTGACGGTCAACATGCGCGGGAAGCCGCCGGTTGTGTACACCGGGTTCTTCACTGGGTCCGGTAATGGCGGCGGCCAAGGCAGCGGGCGCGTGATCACGACGGCGACCTACTAGTCGCGCGACACGCTGACGTATCAGGCGCCCAGCAGCCTACTGGCCTGAGCCGGCCAGCCGCCCGATCGCGAAGGTCAGCGCGCCAATGATCGCGCCGAGCACGTAGCCGAGGTTCACGATCACGTCCAGTTCCTTCTGGGTGACGTCTCGCACCAGCTCTTCGAGTCGCTGCGTGCTGAACCCCAGGACCTTCCGCTCGACCATGCCTTGGACGTCGAGCGTGTCGAGGAATCCCGGGATCTGCCCGACGAGCCAGTCCCAGAGCGCCGGCGCCGAGACAGCGGCCATGCGACTCGCCGCATCGGCCGGCAGGAAGCGGCCGACGCGGCCGATCGGCTGCTCGAGGATCCCTCGCGCCAGGCTTCCCGCCGCGCCAACCGCGAGCTCGGCCGCGCGCGGTGAACGCGCGGCGTCGAGCAGCCAGCGCACCATCTCGTCATCCGAGACCGGCTCGAGCAGCTCGCCCCACGTGCGTGACCCGGCCTTGCCCAGCGCCTCGTGGACCGACTTCTCCACGAACGCACGCGTGCGGTCCGCGCCGGCAAGCCGCAGCACCATATCGCCGATCCTTGCACGCGCCGAGCGACCTTCCTCCTTTCTCGCTTCGGCGATCGCCGCCGACGCGATCTCCGCGGCCTGCGAAGCAAGCTCGGCCTGGCGCTCGGGCGTCAGCACGGCGCCAACCGGGAGGAACGCCAGCTCACCGCGCACGCGCTCGACAAAGCCGCGCATGCGTTGCTCGAAGGCGGGCGAATGCACTTCCCGGGCCCACGCCTCGGCAACCGGCTGGCCAAGCCCGGCGAGCGTTCGTTCGAGCTCGGCGCCGACGGTTTCAGGCAGCAGTGATCGCAGCGAACCCCACTCGCGCTCCATCAGCTGGGCGAAATAGGTCTCCAGCTTCGCGTCGATCGTGTCCCGCAGTCCGGTCGCATGCAGCTCGCGAATGATGTCGTCGGCCGTGAGCAACCGTTCCCCGACCGTGCGACCCACGCTCTTCGCGAGGCGCGCCTTGTTCTTCGGGATCGCACCGTGGAACCCGAACCGCTTCTCGTGCGGGTGAAAGAGCATCCAGACCGCGACGGCGTTCGTGACCCCGCCGGCGATCGTGCCTACCACCACGTTCAGCAGGAACTGAACCCAGGCCGGGCTCAGGTCGGCCACACGTCCTCTTCGTCGCTCGCCGCCGGATCGCGCCGTTGTTCAGCCGACGGACGCCCGGCGCCGCTGTCATCCACCAGGCGGAGGTCCGCCCGCCGGGCGACTTCCGTGCGCGGGAGGAGCATCGCCGCGAACACTTCGTCCATGCGGCGGGCCAGCGTGATCCGCACGCGGTCGCGGATGCCCGCCGGAACGTCGCGCAAGTCCTTCGCGTTCGCCGCGGGTACGACCACTTCGTGGAGTCCCGCCCGATGCGCGGCAAGGACTTTTTCCTTGAGGCCGCCGATCTCCAGCACCCTGCCGCGCAGGGTGACCTCACCCGTGACGGCGACATCACGGCGCACCGGCCGACGACTCATGACGCTGGCGATCGCCAGCGTCACGGCGACGCCGGCGCTCGGACCGTCCTTCGGCACCGAACCGGCCGGAAAGTGGATATGCAGGTCCGTGGACTTGAGTTCGGCATCCACGATCTGGAGTGCGCGCGCCATGGATCGCACATACGAGCAGGCCGCGTCCACGGATTCACGCATGATGTCGCCCAGTTGGCCGGTCACGTGGAGCTTGCCCGTGCCCGGCATGCGCAGGGCCTCGATCGTCATGAGCTCACCGCCGGCCGCGGTCCAGGCGAGTCCGGTCACCGTGCCGATCTCGGGCTCGAGTTCGAGCTCCTCGGCGGCATAGCGGGGCGCGCCGAGGATGTCCTCGATGCGCGCGCTGTCCACGACCCACGCGCCCGTCTCACCCTGCGCCTTCCGTCGCGCACGGCGACGCATGATCGCCGCAAGGTTGCGCTCGAACCCGCGCAGTCCCGCCTCGCGCGAGTAGCGGCTCGAGATCGTCGAGAGCGCCTCATCCGTGAACTGGAGGTCGAGTTCCGCGATCCCGTGCTCGCCGAGGAGTCGCGGCAGCAGGTACCGCCAGGCGATCTCCACTTTTTCCTCGACCGTGTACCCCGCGATCCGGATCACTTCCAGTCGGTCGCGCAGCGCCGGCGGGATGTCGAGCAACGAGTTCGCCGTGCAGATGAACAGCACCTGCGACAAATCGAACGGCACGTTCAGGTAGTGATCCACGAACGAGGCGTTCTGCGCGGGGTCCAGCACTTCGAGCATGGCGGCGAGCGGATCGCCACCCGGCCCGCCGCCTGACATCTTGTCGATCTCGTCGATCATCAGCACGGCATCGCGCGCGCCCGCCCGGCGCAGCGCCTGCACGACGAGGCCCGGCATCGAACCCACGTACGTGCGCCGATGTCCGCGCACTTCCGCCTCGTCCCGCACCCCGCCAACCGAGATGCGATGGAACGAGCGGCCGATGCTCGATGCGATCGCTTCACCGAGCGAAGTCTTCCCTGTGCCCGGCGGGCCAACGAAGCACAGGATCGGCCCATGCACGTCGCGACGGCTCTCGCCAAGCAGCTGTCGCACCGACAGGTACTCGAGGATTCGCTCCTTCGCTTCTTCCAGTCCGTAGTGGCGCTCGTCGAGTGCGCGTTCGACGCGGTCGATCGCCAGCGGTGTGCCGCTGGTCCGGGTCCAGGGCAGTGCCAGCAGCCAATCGAGGTAGTTCCGAAGCACCTGGTGTTCGCTCGAGGCCGCTGGAAGCGAGCGAAGCCGCTCGGTTTCGCGACGCGCCTCTTGTGCCACGCGCTCAGGCAGTCCTGCCGCGGCGACCTTGCGCGCCAAGTCGTCGGCGTCGTCGGCGGTGCCGTCGGACTCGCCCAGCTCGGCGCGAATCGCCTGCAGCTGCTGGCGCAGGAAGAACTCACGTTGGTGCTGCTGTACGCTGGCGTCCGCGCGCCGTTCGACGTCCTCGACGACCTCGGCCCGCGCCACCTCGCGCTCGAAGCGTGCGACCAGTCGCGACAGGCGAACCGCGGGGTCCGTGCACTGCACGAGTTCGTCGCGTTCGCCCACGCGCAGCCCCGCGTACGACGCCGCGACGTCAGTCAGCGCCGCGAGGTCTCGCGTGTGACGCGCGAGCAGCCCCGGCACCTCCGCCGGGAAGGACTCGCGCACCTCGGCCAACTGCTCCGCGGCGCGAATCAGGCGAGCGACCGCTTCCGTGTGCTCCGCCAAGTCCACCGGCGCCTCGCCAAGCTCCTCGATGCTCGCGAGCGGAAACGCGGCGCCGTCCGATATGCCGACGATTCGGACGCGACGGTCTCCGGTCAGCGTGACCTGCATCGTTCCCGCGCCTGCCGCTTGACGGTCGGCGACGCGCGCGACGACCGCGATACGGCCGATCAGTGCACTGGCGCCCGCCGATTCGGTGGCACTCGGCGCGACGACCGCGGCAACTTGGGCGCCCTCAGCGGGCAGGCCATCCAGGAGCGCGAGGTTCTCGGCCGTCCCCACCTGCACGGCGATTCGGGCACGGGGGAACACGATCGTGCTGCGGAGAGCCAGCAGCGGGAGGGCGATCGTTGGATTCCCTGAGTCAGCCACGGTGCCGTGAAGATAGTCCGCGAACTGCCTGAGCAGGGAACCGGCGGAAACGGCGGATCACTGCGGATACTGCAAGTACTTGGGGGAACTAACCCCGAGGGCGAGTGGTGGCCCCCGGCCGCACGGGTAGTTGTTGTTGCCGTTGTTGCCGTTGTTGTCGCTGTTGTTGTTGCTGTTGTAGTTGCAGTTGCAGTTCCCCCAAGAAGTTGCAGTTGCCGTTGCCGTTGTTGTCTCCGTCGTTATCCGTCGTTTCCAGCAAATCCCTGCCCAAGCAGTAGAACTATCTTTGGTGCAAGATGTTTGCCGACCTTCAGGAAAAACTCAGCACCACGTTTGCCCGCCTCCGGGGCAGGGGCGTCCTCACCGAATCGGATATCAAGGAAGGCCTGCGCGAAGTGCGCCGCGTCCTCCTTGAGGCCGACGTCAACTTCCAGCTGAGCCGCGAGTTCCTGGAACGCGTTGAGAAGCGCGCCGTTGGCGTCCTCCAGATCAAGACCGTCTCGCCCGCACAGCAGCTCGTCAAGATCGTGTACGACGAACTCGTCGTGCTGCTCGGCGAGCGGCGCGAAGGGCTGCGGATGTCGTCGCTCCCGCCGACCGTCGTCATGCTCGTCGGCTTGCAGGGCTCCGGCAAGACCACGACCGCCGCGAAGCTCGCCCGGCGCCTGCAGGGCGAGGGCCGTCAGGTGCGACTGATCGCGCTCGACGTGTATCGCCCCGCGGCCATTGACCAGCTGGAAACGCTTGGCCGCGACCTGAACGTCCCCGTGTTCGCCGACCGCGACACCCAGGACGTTGACCGCATCGTGCGCGCCGGCCTCGACGTCGCGCGCCGCGAACGCGACCGCGTCGTCCTCCTCGACACCGCCGGCCGCATCCAGGTGGATGAGCCGATGATGGACGAGCTCCGGCGGCTCAAGGAAGTCGCGAAACCGGACGAGATCCTCCTCGTCGCCGACGGCATGACCGGCCAGGAAGCCGTGAAGATCGCGCAGGGCTTCGACGAAGCGCTTGGCCTCACCGGCGTCATCCTGACCAAGCTCGACGGCGATGCGCGCGGTGGTGCGGCGCTCTCGATCTACGGCGTCACGAAGAAGCCGATCAAGTACATCGGCACCGGCGAGAAGCCCGATGCGCTGGAAGAGTTCCATCCGGACCGCATGGCGGGACGCATCCTGCAGCAGGGTGACGTCCTGTCGCTGGTCGAGAAGGCGCAGTCCGCGCTCGATGCCGACGAGGCGAAGCGCCTCGAGAAGAAGGTCCGGAAGGAAGGCCTCGACCTGCAGGACTTCCTGGCCTCCATGAAGCAGATCCAGCGACTCGGCCCGATCGAAGGCATCCTCAAGATGCTCCCCGGTGTCAACGCGAAGATGCTGAGTCAGGTCAACTCGGACCCGAAGCGCCTCAAGCACGCCGAGGCGATCGTGCTCTCCATGACCGCCGAGGAGCGCAAGAAGCCCGAGATCATCAACGGTTCCCGTCGCGCGCGAATCGCCAAGGGCGCCGGCCGCCCGATCAGCGACGTGAACCGCTTCCTCGAGCAGTTCCGCGAGATGCAGAAGATGATGAAGAAGGCCTCAGCCGGCGGCGGCGGACGACTCCCACCCGGGATGCTGGGTCGCTATCGTTAACGGCTCGCCAGTTTCCGGGCCGCGACCAGTCGCGGCCGGAGGGCGAACCCGGGTGCCGTCGGCAGCGTGCCGACAGGCGATGAACCCGGGATGCCGGTCAGGAACCTTCTCGAGGAGCACCAATGGCTGTTCGTATTCGTCTTCGCCGCACCGGGCGCCGCAACGCGCCTACCTACCGTATCGTCGTCGTTGATGGTCGTGCCCCTCGCGAGGGCGAGTATCTCGAGACCATCGGCCAGTATGCACCGCGTGGCGGCAAGAACGCGCTGAACATGATCGCCGATCGCGCGGCCTATTGGCTCGACAATGGCGCGCAGCCCAGCGACACCGTTCGCTCGCTCCTGCGCCGTGCCGGCGTGCTCAAGTCCCGCCACGAGGCGCGCTTGGCGAAGCGCCTCGCCGGCGCTGCCGTCCCGCTCGCCGACAAGTCCGCCGAGTAGTCGGCGGCGCGAGGAGCGGCGCCCCGTGCCGGGCACGCACATGGTCGTCGGCCGGGTGCGGAAGGCCTTCGGCTTGAAGGGCGAACTGCTGGTGCATCCAGTCACGACAGAGCCGGACGCGGTCTTCGCGTCCGGCCGCGTTGTTTTTGCCCGCAGCGTCGCCCCGGGCGCAGCCCGGACGCATGACCTGCAACCGCACGTGATCCAGCGGTCGCGGCCGTTCAAGGACGCGTGGCTGGTGAAGGTCGAGCACGTGGATGACCGGAACGCCGCCGACCTCTGGCGCGGCGTCGAGCTCTCGGCGCCCGATGCCGAGTTGCGTGCGCCCGCGGAAAACGAGCTGTACCTCCACGAGCTGGTCGGCATGCAGGTGCGCGAGGCCTCGCTCGGCGCGCTCGGCGCCGTCGAGTCGTGGTATCCGCTCCCGCAGGGTCTCGTGCTCGAGGTGCGCGGGCCCGAGTGGCGCGCGGACATCCCGTTCAACGAAGCGTTCGTGCGC
This sequence comes from Gemmatimonadota bacterium, assembly GCA_016874035.1. Taxonomy (GTDB): domain Bacteria; phylum Gemmatimonadota; class Gemmatimonadetes; order Gemmatimonadales; family Gemmatimonadaceae; genus Fen-1231. Next base: position 9,748 of record VGVM01000008.1, on the reverse strand, counting down.
GAGGTGGATCGTGCCGCACGCACGATCGTCGTCGCGTTGCCCGAGGGGCTCGCCGAGCGTACCGTGAACGCGAAGCCGGAGCGTTGATGCTGACGATTCGCGTGGTCTCGATCTTTCCGCAGTTCTTTGAGGGGCCCCTGGGTCTTTCGATCCCGGCGCGGGCGCGAGCGGCCGGCGCGGTGGATTACCAGCTTGTGGACCTGCGCGACTACACGCACGACAAGCACCGCACGGTGGACGACGCGCCCTACGGTGGCGGGGCGGGCATGGTGATGAAGCCCGACCCGTTCTTCGAGGCGGTCGAGGGCATCGGCGCCAAGCCGCCGATCATCCTGCTGTCGCCCCGCGGCCGCCGCTTCACGCACGACGATGCCGTGCGACTCAGCGGGCTCAACGAGTTCACGCTCCTCTGCGGCCACTACAAGGACGTGGACCAGCGCGTGGCGGATTTCCTCGCCACCGAGGAACTGTCGCTCGGCGACTTCGTGCTGTCAGGCGGCGAGCCGGCGGCGCTCGCCGTGATCGACTCCGTCGTGCGGCTCCTGCCGGGCGCGATGAGCGACCTGGAGAGTGCCCGCACCGACTCATTCTACGACGGGCGCGGCATCAGCGCGCCGTCGTACACGCGGCCCCCGGAGTTCCGCGGGCACAAGGTCCCGGACGTGCTGTTGTCGGGGAACCATGCGGAGATCGCGAAGTGGAGGCGGGACTACAAAGGCGAGACATGAGTGGTCGGTGATCGGTTGTGGGTGCAGGTGACCACCACCGATCACTGATGACTGACCACCCACACCTCGCTCTTGTCTATCTGTCGTTTCTCGAGTATCCTTCTCGGCTCTCATTTATCTCGACTTATCCGATGCATCCCTTTATCGAAACCCAGAAGGAGTGGACCCGCGCGGTCCCTCCGTTCCGCTCCGGCGACACCGTGCGCGTCAACGTGCGCGTGCGCGAAGGCGACAAGGAACGCCTGCAGGCGTTCGAGGGCGTGTGCATTGCCCGCCGCGGCTCGGGCGTGAGCGAGACGTTCACGGTCCGCAAGATCTCCAACGGCGTCGGCGTCGAGCGCATCTTCCCGGTGCATTCGCCCATGCTCGAGAGCATCAGCGTCGTGCGCCGCGGCCGTGTGCGCCGCGCGAAGCTGTTCTACCTGCGCGGGCTGGCCGGCAAGGGGGCGCGCATCAAGGAGAAGCGTGCCCGTGTTGCGGTGCCCGAGACGGGTTCCGCCGAAGCCGGCGAGTAAGCGCCGCAATAGGCCGGATGGCGCAGCGGCGCGCGCGCTGGAGCAGCATCGAGCGCGATCTCCGCGAGGCGGGCGCCGAACACATTGCAGGAGTTGACGAAGTCGGACGGGGCCCGCTTGCGGGTCCCGTCTTTGCTTGTGCGGTGATCATGCCGGCCGGCGCTCGCGCGATCCGCGGCGTGGCCGACTCCAAGGCCCTGCCGCAGAGCGAACGAACGCGGCTCGCGCCGCTCATCCGGGCCCGCGCCGTCGCCTGGGCGCTCGGAGCGGCGAGCGTGCGGGAGATCGAGGAACTGAACATTCTCGGCGCGACCACTTTGGCGATGCGGCGCGCCCTCGCACGCCTTCGGGTGCCGCCGGGCGCGATCATCGTGGACGGAAAGCCCGTCCGCGGACTCGGCGTGGCGCATCACGCCGTCGTGGGCGCCGATGTGAGCTGCTATTGCGTCGCCGCGGCCAGTATCCTCGCCAAGGTGGCGCGCGACGGGCTGATGCGGCGGCTGGCCGCGCGCTACCCGGCGTACGCCTGGGAGCGCAACGCCGGGTACGGCACCGCCGCCCATTGTGCGGCCATCCGGACCGCCGGCCTCACCCCCCACCACCGCGCCGCTTTTTGCGCAGCGCTTGTCACCCCTCCCGCCCTCTGACTCACCTAAACCGACCACCGACCACCGACCACTCAGCACTTCGGTTGCTGTTCGGTATTCGGTGTCCCCCACCGTGACGCCCAAGGCGGCGGCGCGTCTTATCCCCTGCAGGGGAACTGCCGTTGTTGACCGTTCCCCCTGATTTCGGTACGTTTCGGGGTGCCGGATTCCCGGCACGAACTGAACGGGATGGCGTGCGTCGGGCGGGATGGCTCCCCACTATAACAGAGGGGTTGCCCTCCGGCTCGGCATGTGTCATCTTTCGCAGGATTCCCGCAGTGCGTTTTTTCACCCTTAGGAGGAAGCATGAAAGTCCTTCGTTCTACTTTTGTCGCAGCCGTGGCGGTTCTCGCCGCCGCGTGCGGTGACAAGGTCGAGATCGTCCAGCCGGCACCGGCTTCGGCGACGCCGACCGTCAACAGCGTGAGCGTGTCGCCGGCTACGGCGACCATGTCCATCGGCCAGACCGTGAACTTCACGGCGGTCGTGGGCGTTTCCAACAACGCCGGCACCACGGTGACGTGGTCGTCGAGCGATGCCGCGAAGGTTTCGGTGAGCACGACCGGCACCGCGACTGCCGTGGCTGCGACCCCGGGCGTGGCGATCTGCGCCACCTCGACGGTTGACGCGACTAAGAAGGGTTGCGCGTCGGTGGCCGTGACGGCCGCCGCGACGGTTGTGCCGGCGCAGGTCTCGGTCGCGTCGATCACGGTCACGGGCAACACCAACACGACGGTGAACCCGGCGGCGGTTGCCGGCAACATCGACGTCCGCCTCAACGTCAACCCTGGCACGCAGACGCCGCAGCGGCTCGTGCTGATCGTCGGTGGCGTCCGTCAGGACTCGCAGGTCTTCACCGCTGCCCAGGCTGCTGCGCTTCGCGCCGCGGCTGATGAAGCGGCTGAAACGCAAGCGACGTTCCCGCAGATCCTCTTCAGCGTGAACACGGCCGCGTACAACACGGCGACGGGCGTTCCGCGCTGGACGAACACGAATCAGAGTGTCTCGGCTCAGCTGTATGTGTCGGGATCGACCAGCGCCGCCGCGACCGCGACGGCGCAGCAGAACCTCACGTTCGCGAACGCCAACGGCTTCCACGTCACGCTCTCGGGCGGCAACACGGCAGTTGACGCCGCCGGCTATCGCTGGAACGGCAATGGCTCGCTTACCGTCACGGCCGTCCCGGTGATGTACACGGCGACGACGCTCGGTACGGTCAGCGCGGCGCTTGGCGCCAATGGCGCTTGCACGGCGCTTGGGACGGCGAGCAGCTCGTCCACGGCGACGGCCGGTGTCTACACGATCACGCTCGCACTCGCCGGCCTGCAGTCTGCCGCGACCTGCGCGACGACGGCACCGAACATGCCGGTGATCACGGCCACGAACTCGGGCGGCGATAACGTCACGCTCGCGACGAACGGTACCGTGAATACGCAGGTTGGTGTCCGTTGGGACAATGTCACGCCCGTCGCGGTGACTGGTTCCACGTTCGCCGGTGCAGCTGCCGGCAATGCCGTCATCCTCCGCATCAACACGAACCCGAACGGTCGTGGCGGCGGCTGGATCAATGACGGCGTCGTGTTCAACGGTAGCGCGACCTCCGCAACGTCGAACAACTGGCTCTGCAACGCGTCAGCGGCCGGCTTCAATGCGTGCGCCGCTCTTGACACGCTGCCGCGCGACGCTGGTGTGGGCGGAGCGGTGAACGTGGTTGGCACTGGCACGACGAAGGCTCTCGCTTACGCGGCCGCGCAGGCTGGTGGCGCCACCGGCGCCGCAGCGATCGCTGTGTCGTCCACCGGAGCGACGTACTGCGCCGTGGCTCTGTCGCAGGACGCACTTGGTAATCGCACCACGCTGACCACGGCCCAGCAGGGCACGGCGTGCGCTGCGGAAGCGAACAGCGCGACGTTTGGCGTTGACCGCGCTCCGCCGACGGCTGCATTCTCGACGTCGGTCGCTGCGGGCAACATGGCCGCGAACATCGCTGCGACGGCGCTGACGCAGATGCGCGCCATCGCAACTGACACCGGCCTGACGGGTAACTCCGGCTTCGTTGGCGGCGCGTCAATCGCCGGCATCACCGGCAGCATCTCCCGCCGTACTGCCACGGCGACCTCGACGACTGCAGTCACGGTCGGCGCTGGCGCGGCGAGCAACGCGAACATCAACCTCACGCGCGTTGACGGCTCGGGCCTCGGCCCGGTCGCGGACACGCTGGTCTATAACTTCGCGATGACCACGACGAACGCGTACTACACGCTGACCACGACCATGGTTGACCAGGCTGGTAACGCTGGCCCGGCCCTGACTCGTACGGTTTTGCGTGACGCGACGGTGCCGACGGCGCTTGCGCCGGTACAGGGCATCGTGAACCCGACGGCGGGTGGTTCCATCACCTACACGTCGAACGTCTCGGACAACCTCGACCTGCTCAACGGGTCGCTCACGGCCACGTTCGGTGCGGCCAGCTTCCCGGTCGTCCTGAACGTGGCGGGCGCCGTGATCGCCAACCCGAGCACGGCCACCGCGCTGACGCTCGTGGGCCCGAACGCGTTCAACACGTACAACACTGCCCCGGCAGTGACGACGGGTACGCTGACGGCGACGATCGCCAACCTGTTCGCCCTGCAGTCGCACCAGACTGACTCGATCACGATCGGTGCATCGGCCAACACGTATCCGACCGCGATCAATGCGGTTGTGAACGACATGGTTACGGCCAACACGGTGACGTCGGCGGCCGGTACGGTCCAGAACGCGCCGGCAGTCCCGGCCGCGTACGCGATCGGCACGGAGTACAGCAAGTTCCTGCTCGCCCGTAGCGGCACGACGATCAACGTGTCGGGCTCTACCACGGTCGGTGCAGTCTTCACCCGCAACATCACGCCGCGCGTCGAAGGCACGACCGCGATGGCCGCACCGTTCAGCTCGGTCGACATCTACGTCGGTATCAACGGCGCCGCGACGGCGTACACGTTCGTTGGCACGTCGACCCTGACGCAGCAGACGGACAACGGCGGCCAGCGCATCTGGACGTTCAGCGCCGTGCCGTACACGATCACCAGCGGCATCGCCGCTGCAGCGAACCAGCTGGTGTTCATCGGCCTCGCGAAGGGCGCCGGTGGCAAGTGGATCGCTGGTCAGGGCATCACGCTCACGACCAGCCCGTAAGCTCCGCCGGTTGAGCTGACAGACACGTAGTCAGCAACGGGGTCCGGTCAAAAGACCGGGCCCCGTTGTGCGTTAAGTTCACGGCATGCTGGATTCACGAATCATCCGGGCTGGTCGTGCCGGCAGCACCGCCCTTGCCTTGCTCGTCCTTGGCCTGGAGGCCAGCGCCCAGCCATCTGGCGCCCGGCAGGGCCGCGGCGGTCAGGCGCAGCAGCCAGGCCCGGCGGCGACCGCGCAGGGCCCAGGCGCGGCGGCCACGGTGCCAAGCCTCAGGCGCCCCACCGGGGCCCAGTTGGCCCAGCGAGGCCCAGACAGCGCCGATGTGGTGTTCTACACGACCCGGGGGGCCATCACGGTCCGTACGCGTCGTTCGTGGGCGCCTTTGGGGTCTGCCCGGCTATTCCACGCGGTCCAGGCCCGCTACTACGACCGGACCTACTTCTACCGGGTCCTGGGCGCCTATATCGCCCAGTGGGGGTTCCACGGCGAGCCGGCTGTCAGCGAAGCGTGGGATGAAGTGCGGCTTCGCGATGACCCGCGTGGCCAGTCGAACAAACGTGGCACGATCACGTTTGCGACCGCCGGCCCGCATACGCGGACTACGCAGATCTTCATCAACCTGAGCGACAACACGAACCTCGACCCGATCGGGTTCGTACCGGTTGCCGAGATCACGGACGGGATGGCCGCCGCGGACTCGCTGTATGCCGGCTACGGCGAGGTGTACCCGCGCGGGAATGGCCCCTTCCAGGCCAAGATCGCCACCCAGGGGAACGCCTACCTCAAGAAGGAGTTCCCCAAGCTCGACTCGATCGACAGCGCCCGGCTAGTCAGGCGCTGGCCGTAGCACCCAGCCAGGGGCGTTGGGCCTCGGTTCGGGTGTGAATGGCTGGCGACGGACGGCCTGCCGCGCGTCGGGGGCCCCTACGGCTGGGCAATCCGAAACATCGCGACCCGTTGGGACGGTGTCGCGGACTCTGCGATCGGTACGGCACCGGTCGGTGCCATGATTGGCGATGGGGCCCCCTCCCCGCTGTCAGTGAGCGACGACCGCAGGACGAGCCATCCGCCCGGGGCGGCGTCGGCGACGCGCGACACCGGGCTCACGCGAACCTTTACCGCCGGGCCATCCGCACGCGCCTGTGCGGCGTAAAACGCCGCCGGCAGCCCTGTAAACGCCTCGAGCGAATAGATGACGGCGTCGGTCTTACCGGTGGCTGCAGCGTCCGCGCGCACGGCAGCGACGAGCGCATCCCAGGCGACCTTTTCCCCGCCGCGCACCTGCCGTGCGGCGCCTGCGGCCAGCGTGAACACCACAAACACTGCGGCGAACGGGCGCCACGCGGCCGCGCCGGCCGCAACGAGGAGCCAATACGGGACGGCGACGACGAGCAGGTACCGGGGCACAAACAGCTGCGGTCCACCGACAACGCTGACCACGAGGGCCACGGCGACCGGCAGCATCGCCAGTGTGATCAACCGCCCGACCTGGTCGCCGCCAAGAGTGCGCTGCCGCAGTCCTGAGTACACCCCGATGCCGGCAACGCCCAGCACGGCGAGGCCCAGCGGGGCGAGTGGCAAAGTGATCACCCGGGCGACGAGCGCGTCGAAGAACCTCGGCACGTCACTCCAGGTGACCTGGGCAATCCAGGCGACGTTTTGCAGGGGCGCGGCAGCCCCGGCGGCATGAACGCCGACGGCGATGGCCCACGGGGCGAAGGCGACCGCAGCAATCGCGACGGACTTTGCGACCCAAGGCAGCGCCCCTCGATGCCACAGCGCCGTTGTGGCGAGCAGCGCCGCAACGAGCAGCCAACCGAAGTAGTGCGAATACACGAGCAGGGTCATCGCGATTCCGGCGAGCACGATCCGGCGGAGCCGCTCCTCCGGTACGCGGCCCAGCTGCGACGGCGCACCACCCTCCTCCTCGAGTTCCGCCTCCCAGCCCAGCGTGTCAACGACTCGTGTGTGGGCTACCACCGCGGCGGCGCCGGCCAGGAGGAACAGCGAGTATCCGCGAAGTTCGTTCGTCAGGAAGACGGCCAGCGGGCTCGCTGCGCCGATCGCCGCGGCGACAGCCGCGCCGCGGATGCCAATCCAGCGCCGTGCGAGCGAAACCAGCGGTACGGCCACGATGATCCCCAGCACGCAGGGCAGCAGCCGCATCCAGGCCACCGACTCTCCGCCGATCGCGATCCACCCTTTCAGGAGGATGTAGAACAGCGGGGGATTCGTCAGGTCCTCAATCGCCGCGCTCAACAGTTCGCCGAGCGGCATCTGCGCCAGCGTCAGCGAAAAGACCTCGTCGTACCACAGGGCGTAGCGGGTGAGCTCAGGCAGCCGGAATGCGGCGAAGAGCACCAGCGCCGCGCCCGTGACCAGGCGCCAGCGACGCTCTTCACGTTCCCACCCGCCGGTCGCTACGGGCGTTTGCGTTGCCCGGCTCCTGTAGCGCCTCCGGCGGCGCTGCCGCCGGAATTCCGCGCCGCGCGCCGTGCGCCCACCGTGACGGCGAGCGTCCCGGTGGTGCCGCCCGCAGTGACCGTGATTGTCGCGCTACCCTCCTTCACTTCCACGAGTAGCCCGGGGCCGGCAAACTTGACGACGCTCGCGTTGGACGTGGTCCATACGATCTGTGGCGATGTCACGCGTTCGCCGGCATCATCGAGCGCGACCAGGCGCGCGGGCACCGTGTCGCCAACCGTCATCACGCGGCTCAGCGCCGGCGTCAGGATGGCGACTGCGTCAGCGGCAACCGTCTTCGGCGCGCGACCCCGCACCTGCACTGCGGCATCGGGCCCGTGGCCGACGGCGACGGAGTCGCTCAGCGCGTCGCCGAGCGTCGGGGCAGGGGCGACCGCGGCCGACGTGTCCGGCGCCGGTGCAGTCGGCGGAGGCGGATTGGAATCGCGCGTGAGCAGGAACCCTGCGATCCCGAGCACGGCCACGCCGCCGGCAATGAGCGGGAGCCGCGACTTGCTTCGTTGGCCGTTGGAGTCCTCGGGTACGGCGCCGGATTCTCGTGTGGTTCCCGCGTGCCCATCGCTGGCCGGCGCGACGAGCGTCGCGGCTTCCTGGGGGCCCGACGTGACCGCCGCCGTGGGCCGCGAACGCACGTCGTCGCCGCCGTACGAGGGAACCGCGGCCGTCTCGGCGGAGTGAACCGTATCGTTGCCCGAGGCCTTCGCGCCATTGGCGAGTTGAGCGGCCGCGAGTGTCCCCGGTGGCGGGCTTGCCGGCGTGGGAGAGGTCGAGTGCCTTCGCGGCGGGCCGCTCTTCACCCGCGCGATGATCACATCGCGGATGGCCGGATCGTTGGTATCGGCACCGACGGAGAATGCGCGCACGAGATCGCTGAGCGACGCGTGCCGCTTGGCCACGTCCTTCTCGAGCGCCTTCATCACGGCGTCCGCCAGTTCGCGCGGGACGTCCTTGCGGATCTCGCGAATCGGTTTGGGCTTGTCCTGGATATGCGCGAGCTGGAGCTCGATCGGTGAACCCGAAAACGGCGGCTTGCCGGTCAGCATTTCATAGGCCACGATGCCGAGCGAGTACTGGTCGCTGGCGGCCGTGACGTTGTGCCCGTGGCACTGCTCCGGGCTCATGTACGCGGGCGTCCCGATCGTCGCGCCGGTCTGCGTGAAATGCGCCGAGTCCTGCACGCGCGCGATACCGAAATCCATCACGATCGCGTTGCCCTTCTGGTCGAGCATGATGTTCGCCGGCTTGATGTCGCGGTGGACGCTTCCCTCGCGATGCGCGTAGTCGAGTGCGCGCGCCATCTCCACAAGGATCACCTGCGACGCCGCGATGGGCATCGGCTCGGGGCGGTTCAGGAGGTCATCGAGCGGCCGGCCATCCACGTACTTCATCACGAAGTAGAGGAAGCGGTCCTTCTCCTTCACCGAATGGATATAGATGATGTTCGGGTGGTCGAGTTTCGCGGCCGTCCGCGCCTCGGCCAGGAAGCGCTCCCACATGCGTTCGCTGTACACGAGCCCCGGGAGCATGACCTTGATGGCGACCTTGCGATTCAGGTGCAGGTCGTGCGCGAGGAACACGGCCGCCATGCCGCCGCGCCCGAGCTCGCCCTTGATTTCGTATTCGCCGAGGGTCGCCTGGCGGAGCTTCTGCAGGAGTTCGATCCATGGATCGAACGCTGCCGCACCCTCGCCGCTCAGGATCGCGGAGCCCGTGATCGGGTTTCCGCAGGATCCACAAAACCGGTCACCGGCGGGGACCGCCGATCCACAACCGGAACACGTGACCGAGAGCGCCATGGGAGCGGTGAATTATCGGCCACGGGACCGAGGGGCGCCACCAGTTGGGCCGGCGAGAGGGGAGAGCAGGCATGGATGAACCCATGGCCGGCCGTGGCGTGCGGTTCCAGAAACGGCTTGGCCGGGGCGATAACTTTCCCCCGGTTGGTTGAGTGCGAGTGAACGACCCGGTAGCTCAGTTGGTAGAGCAGCGGCCTTTTAAGCCGTAGGTCGTGGGTTCGATCCCCACCCGGGTCACTGCGCCTTCGCGCTACGGCAATCGCTACGCCACCCGCGACGCACCCCACAGCACCCACAGTGTGCCGATCAGCCACACGAGCGACGCGCCGGCGATCGCCTTCTCCTTAGTGACCTTGCCGGCCGCGAAGTAGGCAATGCCGATCAGCACGGTCACCCAGATGGTG
>VGVM01000007.1 GCA_016874035.1 Gemmatimonadota bacterium | reverse complement strand
CCCGGGTGACCCGATCCCGCCGGCGCGCGCCACCACGCCGGCCTCCACGGCGCATGTGGGAAGCGCCGGCTGGACGCTCGATCGCCGCGACGGGCCGGTCTCGATCTACCGGACGGCCGCCGGCGTACCGATCCTGATCGAGCGCTCAGCCAGCCCGATCGCGTACCTCGGCTGGTTCGTGGAGGGGGGCGCCGCGGCGGAGCGGCCGGAGAACTCCGGCATTACGATGCTGATGGCCCGCGCAGCCGTACGCGGCACGACGACGCGCGACAGCCAGCGAATGGCCGAGGACGCCGAGAACATCGGCGCGGCACTCGGCTCCGCCACGATCGCCGACGGCTTCCAGTGGACCATCAGCGCCCCGATCGGCTCGCTCGAACGCGCGGCGGAGTTGCTGGCCGATGTCGTCTTGCGGCCGGCGTTTCGCGCCGATGCCGTGGACAGCGAACGCGCCGTGATGCTCGCCGACCTCAAGGCCATGCGTGACGACATGCACCGCTGGCCGATGCGACTCGCCATGGAACTTGCGTGGTACGGCGATGTGTACGGACGGAGCGTGAGCGGCACGGAGGCGTCGCTGGCGACGCTTGACGCAGCGGCGCTGCGGGACTGGCACGAAGCCCATGGCGCGGCAGCCCGCGGCGCGATCGTCTGCGTGGCCGACGGTGACCCCGATGACATCGCGGCGATCCTCGCACGGCGGTTTTCGCAGCTTGCCCTTGCAGACGGCAGCGTCGCATCGGCGCCGGCGTGGGCAAGCGGCGCGCACGAGACCACCGATCCGCGCGACAAGGCCCAGTCGGCGCTGGCGATGCTGTTCCCGGGACCCGGTCGCCGGGACCCGGCGCGGTACGCCGCCGCACTCCTGGCCGGGGTGGCGAGCGGGCTCGGCGGTCGGTTCTTCGATGTGCTGCGCGACCAGCAGTCGCTCTGCTACACCGTGATGGTGGCCCCGGTCGTGCGCCGCAGGGCGGGCGCCATGGCGGCGTACATCGCCACGTCGCCGGAGAAGGAAGATGCCGCGCGCCGCGGCCTGCTCGCCGAATGCGCGCGGCTGGCGGCCGAGCCGGTCACCGCAGAGGAACTGCAGCGCGCGAAGACCTACGCGATCGGGACGCACGCGATCCGCCGCGAGTCGGCGGGCGCGATCATGTCGGACCTCGCCGATGCCTGGCTGCACGGCGATTCGCTTGCGGAGATCGCGGAGTTCCCGGCGCGGATCCAGGCGGTGACCGCCGAGGCGATCCGCGCGGTGGCCGCGGCGTCGTTCGATCCCGCCGCTCGGGTCGAGGGGATCGTGCGAGGGGCGGGGCGCGCGGTGTAGCGGTCCCTCCGGTCGCCTACCGCCGCTTCGCGGGTGGATACCCCAGCGCCAGGTTCAGCCACCGGCAGAGCGGCACCATCAACGCGAAGTCCTTCATCGCCTTGTCGAGCAACGTGCCCGACAGCATGTCGCGATCGCTGTACTCGACGCTGACGGTGAATGAGTTGAATCGCAGCCACGCCGCCGCCGGATGATCTTCCGCGAAGCCGCGCGGCATCCGGGTCAGCTTCAAGCCCGGCTCGTCGTCGCTGAGTCCGCCGAATCGTTTCTTGAATGCCGCGCCGCTTACGGCCCGCTTGAACGCGGGCAAGTCCGCAACCAGGTGGTCGCGCACCTTGGCAAGTGAATGCCGCGGCGGCATCCACAGCCCGCCGGCGACCAGGGACGCACCCGGTTCCAGGTGCAGGTAAAACCCCGCGCCGCCGTCAACCTCCTTGCCGACCCCGCGCCCTGGGATGCGGTGGTACACCCACATCGCGGCATGTGTCTTGTACGGCGACTTGTCCTTCGAGAAGCGCACGTCACGGTAGATGCGAAAAAGCGAGCGCTTAGCGTCGGCCTCGTACTCCGGTGCAAGCTTGGCGAAGCGGACGTCGAGTTCGCTCGCGACCCGCCGCATCGGCTCCAGCACGTGCGCGACGTACTCCGGCTTGTGCGCGTCGAACCACTCGCGCCGGTTGTTGCGCTTGAGCGCCTTGAGGAACGCCAGTGCTTCGGGTCGGAACGAGGGGATCGGCATGGTCCGGCGGGTCGCGGGGTCAGCCGCGGTCGATGGTCCGACCGGGCCGCGCCTCGGCGACGCCGAACTTCCGTGAGAACACGTTCACCGCGGTCTGGGTGTCGCGACCGGCCGCGACCAGGAAGTCCACCACCACAATCTCGCGATCGGGAATCGTGTGTACCGTCATGTGGCCGAGGTCGAGCAGGAGCACCAGCGCGAGTCCGTCGCGCGGCAGTTCGCGGACCATGGGGGCCGCGACCGTCGAGAGGCCGGCCGCGCCCGCGGCCGAGAGCATGAGCCCGGCGAGCGCTGCGCCATCGCGCAGGATCGGGGATGAAACGCCGCGGAAATCCGCGGTGCGCTGCAGGAGTGGCGGCGGGCCGTTCGGTGTGCCGATCGGCGCGCCGCTCAGAACATGCTCATGGCGAGGAACGACCGGAGCGAGTCGTTCGTGCTGCGGAGGCGGACCGACAACAGGCGCACGCAGGCCCAGAGCACCTTGTACGCGATATCGCGATTGAAGTCGAGCAACAGCTCGAAATCCGAACGCGCGATGGTCAGGCACTTGGTCCCGCCGTTCGAGATCGCGTCGGTCGAGCGCTCGCTTCGGTCGAACACGGCCATCTCGCCGAACAATGTCCCGGTCTTCAGGACGGTCAGCGCTTCCTCGCCGCTTCCCGGGATGGTCCGGCTGATCCGCACCTCGCCCTCGACGATCAGGTACAGGCGATTCCCGCTCTCGCCTTCCTTGAACACATACTCGCCGGACACGAACTCCTGGCTGCGGCAGATCTCGGCGACGCGCGCCAGCTCCCCGTCTTCAAGGTCCTTGAAGATTGCGACGCCGCGCAGCAGCTCGATCACATCGGCCATGGCTTCCGTCCCCTCTTGAGGCACCTGCAACCGCCCCCGCGAAGCTAGGGCGCGTCGGGGGTGGTGGCAAGCAGTTTGAACCGTTCCTAGCTTGGTCCCATGTGGCGGTTATTTCGCGGGTCGGAAGTCGGGCGCGCCACGCTCGCCGGGATGCCGATTCTTGCCGCCCTGCCGCACATCGGCGTGGCCCAGGCGCCAAGCTCGCTTGCGCGGACAAGCGCCCCCCCGGTCGCGGAAATCCGGTTGGACGCCCAGTCCGCGTACGGCGCGCCGGTCCTCGCCGGTGCGGGGATTCGGCATCCCGCGGGCCCCTACTGGAGCGTGTACTACGGCGCCGGTGTCGGGCGCACGACGCGGAACCCTGCGGCGACCGCGATTCGCGCCGACGCCATGATGCGGATGTCGCTCGATCCGTTCCGCGAACGATCATCCGCGCTGTATGTCGGCGGCGGGATCTCGGCGACGTGGCTGGGCGGCGTTGCCCAGCCCACCATGGTGCTCATCGCCGGCGTCGAGTTGCCGTCCTCCGGCCGCTGGCTCCGTGCGATCGAGATCGGTGCCGGCAATGGCGTCCGTGCCGCGGTCGCCCTGCGCCGAACGCGCCCGGGTCGGCGCTGAAGCCGACCGGAGCGACGCCGCACGGGGAAACGGGCACCGCGTTGCGGTGCCCGTTTGACGTACCGGCGGTTGTCCCGCCGACTCGTTACGCGTTGACGACTTGGCTCGACTTCGCGGGCTGGGCGAACCGTTCGCCTAGCGTCCGAAGGTCAGCGAGTTCGACGGCATTGAGCTCGTGGAACCGGCCCGCCATGTACGCCATGGTCTCGTCGAACCACTCCTTCTGGTCGGCGGGTTCGGCCCCGACGACGCCACAACTGTTGATGTGCTGGAACAACTCGTCACGTGCCTGGGAGAACGGTGTCGGGCCAGAGGATGGACGGACCGTTCGGGTCTGCTTTGCTCGCATCTCGCGTAGGTGAATTAATTGAATGAACTGCGCCTGAAAGGAAACGACCCCCGGAAGTCCCCCACCGAGGGCGCGCCAGCACCGTTTGAACACAATTAAGACGGCTAACGGCGCCACTTCGTTGGCAGGTCCGGGCCGGCGCGCGGCCGGCGGCGTGTGCGCGGTGTAATTTCGAGCGAGCCGGCGACCGGGCGTGCTGCCCGCCAGCCGGCGGTGACCTCATTTTGGAGACTTGTCCGTGGCGAAAGCAGCGGTGCGGAAGAAGGGCGGGGCAGGCCGGTTCGCCGGCATCATTGTCGGCGTTGCCGTGATTGGCATTGCCACGATCGGCTATCTCGTGGCGCGCCCCCGCCCGGGAATCAGGCCGGTGGACCCAAACCTCCCCGCCGGCACCGCCGAGGGTTACCTCATCGGCAACCCGGACGCCCCGGTGCAGGTGATCGAGTTCGCCGACTTCGAATGCCCGGCGTGCGGCCAGTGGACCATGATCCATGAACCAGACGTGCGCCAACGGCTCATCAGCACCGGCCAGATTTCGTTCCGCTTCTACGATTTCCCGCTCGATAACCACCCGAACTCCTGGCCGGCGTCAAACGCCGCGGCCTGCGCCGCCGATCAGGGCAAGTTTGTCGAGATGCACGACGCCATCCTGCACGGGCAGGACAAGTGGAGCGGCTACGCGACCCGGAACCCGAAGCCGCCGCTCGAGGACATGGCCAAGTCGCTCGGCCTGGACATGGCGGCGTGGAATGACTGCTTTGACACGCAAAAGCACTACGGTCGCATCAAGGCCAACCTGCAGGAAGGCGTGCGCCGCGGGGTCGGTCAAACTCCGACGTTCATCATCGGCTCGAAGCTGATCCCGGGCGGAATCCCGTACGACGAGTTCAAGCGCTACGTGGATGAAGCGGCGGCGGAAGCGGCGGCCCGCGCCAAGGCTGCGCCCGCGCCCGCGACCAAGAAGACCGCGTAGTCCAGCGGCATTGGCTCGAGGAAACGCTCGATGACCCGCCGCATGTGGATCGCGGTGCTCGCGCTCGGCGGGTTCTTCCTCGCCGCGTACCTGACTTTGTACCACTATGGCTACGTCGGGCAGATCGCCTGCGGCTCGGGCGGTTGCGAGACGGTCCAAGCCAGCCGGTACGGGAAGTTCCTCGGTTACCCGGTCGCACTGTGGGGGGCCGGGTACTACGCCTCGGTTTTTGCGCTTGCGACCGCGGCCGCCGTCGGTCCGTTCACCGAATCGAAGTGGCCCGTACCCGCGCTCGTCCTGTTCAACGGGTGGAGCGTGCTCTTCTCCGGCTACCTCACCTGGGCGGAGCTGTTCAAGATCAACGCGATCTGCCGGTATTGCGTGGTGAGCGCTGCGCTGGTGCTCGTGCTGTTCGTGCTGAGCGTGCTGGAGTGGCGCGCCTCTCGCGAGGCGGGCTCAATCGCGGCGACCTAACGCCGCGCCGCGAAGAACAGCGCAGCCCCCGTCGCCGCGGCGGCGATCGCCCACGGCAGCCACTTCGGGAGGCGGTCCAGCAATGATCCTTGCGCAGCCCCGGCGCCCGACCCACGCGGGTCCTTGAGCGTCTGGACGATCTCGAGTGCCGACTGTGGACGGTCGGCCGGCGCTTTCTCGAGGCACTTCATCACGATCCACGCGAGTGGTGGCGGCGTGTCGCTGCGCTTGCCGCGCACCGGGTCGGGCCGCTGGTTCGCGTGCGCCGCCATGATCATCTGCGCGCTGCGCCCTGCGAATGGCGGGTGCCCGGTGAGCATCTCGTACGCCATGACGCCGACCGAGTAGATGTCGGCGCGCTGGTCGAGCGATGGGTCGCCGACCGCCTGCTCCGGCGAGATGTACATCGGCGTCCCCAGGCTCATGCCGGGCTGCGAGATGCGCCGCGACTCCTGCTCGGCGGCCGCCGTCGCGGCCGAGAGCGCCTTCCCGATCCCGAAGTCGAGCACGACGGCCGTGCCGTGGAAGAACATGACGTTCTCGGGCTTGATGTCACGATGGACGACGCCCAGCTCGTGCGCATAGGCGAGCGCGCTCGAGATTTCGATCAGGATCTGCCGGACCGTCGCGATCGGCATCGGCCGCTCGCGGTTGATCCGTTCACGCAGCGACTCGCCGTCCACCAGCGGCATGGTGTAGAACAGCGATTCCGCGGCCTGGCCGGCATGCAGCAGCGGCACGATGTGCGGGTGCTGCAGCCGCGCGCGGCGAGCGAGATCTCGCGCTTGAATCGCTCGGCGGAGAGCGTCGCCGCGAGTTCCGGCGAGAGCACCTTGAGCACAACCGTGCGCCCGAGCGCCGTTTCCACGGCCTGGAAGACGCGCGATATGCCGCCGCGCGGCAACTCCTTCTCGATGACGTACTCTGTCCCGAGCGCCTGTTGGAGCGATTCGCGGATATCGCGCACTAAAACCGGCCCACTTTCACGAACCGATACTTGTGCCGCCGGGCCCGGAAGTCAACGAGGGCGGGCGAGCTGACCTGTACGCCGACCCCGGCCGGGGCCCTGCTACCCCTCGTGATCCTGGTATTGCTCCTTCAGCGAAGCGACCACGGAGGGGTCGGCCAGCGTGGTCGTGTCGCCCAGCGCGCGACCCTCGGCGATGTCGCGCAGGAGGCGGCGCATGATCTTGCCCGAACGGGTCTTCGGCAGGTCCGCGCTGAAGATCAGGTCGTCGGGCCGGGCGAGCGCGCCGATCTTGTCCGCCACGAACTTGCGAAGTTCCTCTCGCAGCTCGGGCGTGGTCGCACGTCCCTCCCGCAGGGTCACGAACGCTGCGAGCGCCTGACCCTTGATCTCATGCGCCTTGCCGACGACCGCGGCCTCGGCCACCGCCGGGTGCTCGACCAGCGCGCTTTCGACCTCCATGGTCCCGATCCGGTGGCCTGCGACGTTCAGCACGTCGTCCACGCGCCCGAGGATCCAGAAGTACTGGTCCTCGTCCCGCTTGGCGCCGTCACCGGCGAAATAGAGGTCGGGCCGCCCCGGCCACTTCGAGAAGTAGGTCTGCACGTAGCGCGCGTCGTCGCCCCAGATCGTACGCAGCATCGAGGGCCAGGGCTTCGTGAGCGCCAGCAGCCCGCCGCCGACGGGGATTCGGTTGGCGTTCGAGTCGAGCACCTCCGCCGTGTACCCGGGGAGCGCCTTCGTGCCACTGCCGGGCTTTGTCGCCGTCACTCCCGGCAGCGGGGAGATCACAATCGCGCCCGTCTCGGTCTGCCACCACGTGTCCACGATCGGGCAGCGCTTCCCGCCGATGTGTTCGTGGTACCACATCCACGCCTCGGGGTTGATCGGCTCTCCGACCGAGCCGAGTAGGCGCAGTTTCGAGAGATCGTGCTTCGCCGGGTGCTCGTCGCCCCACTTCATGAATGCACGGATCGCCGTCGGCGCGGTGTAGAGGATCGTCACGCCGCGGCGCTGGCAGATGTCCCAGAAGCGATCGCGCTTCGGCCAGTCGGGCGCGCCTTCATACATCACGCAGGTCGCGCCATTGGCGAGCGGCCCGTACACCAGGTACGAATGCCCGGTGACCCAGCCCACATCGGCGGTGCACCAGAACACGTCATCGTCGCGGAGGTCGAACACCAGCTTCGACGTGGTCGCCGCGCCCGTCAGGTAGCCGCCGGTCGTGTGGACGATGCCTTTCGGCTTGCCCGTCGTGCCCGACGTGTACAGGATGAAGAGCACGTCCTCGGAGTCCATGGGCTCCGGGGCGCAGCTTGGCGCGGCCTTCGCCATGAGCTCATGGTACCAGTGGTCGCGGCCCGCTTGCATCGTGGCCTGCGGGTCCGCCGGCTCCGTGCCCGGCCCGCGGCGCACGACGACGACGTGTTTCACGCTTGGCGACTCGGCGAGGGCCTTGTCAGTATTCCGCTTGAGCGGGACCACTGTGCCGCGTCGATAGCCCGCATCGGCAGTCACCACGAGCTTCGCCTGTGCGTCGTTCATGCGGTCGCGGAGCGACTCGGGGCTGAACCCACCGAACACCACGCTGTGGATCGCGCCGATCCGCGCGCAGGCGAGCATCGCGATCGCGGCCTCGGGAATCAGCGGCAGGTAGATCCCGACGCGGTCGCCCTTGGCGACTCCCCGCGACCTGAGGACGTTCGCGAACCGCTGGACCTCCTGGTACAGCTCTGCATAGGTCAGCGTGCGCGTGTCGCCCGGTTCGCCTTCCCAGATGATGGCGGGCTTGCTTCCGTGCGGGCCCACGGCGTGCCGATCCACGCAGTTGGCCGCGATGTTGAGCTTGCCGCCGAGGAACCACTTGGCGTAGGGCGGCTTCCAGTCGAGCACGGTGTGCCAGGGTTCGATCCAATCGAGCGACCTGGCGGCGTCGGCCCAGTAGGTCTCGAAGTCCTTCTCCGCGCGCCGATAGATGTCTTCCGAGCTGATCAGCGCGTCGCGCGCGAACCCGGGCGGCGGAGGGAACTTGCGGGTTTCGGTGAGGAGGACGTCAATATCGGACATAGGATTGACGACAACGGCGAGTGGTGGGTGGTCGGTAGTCGGTCGTCGGTTGAGGTGAACTTACCGCGGGGCGAACTGTCTGCGCGCGGGTCATGCGACCAGGAATGCGACGGCGGTTGGCGCCTGTTGTGACGGTTCTGCGCCGCCGCGTGACATCACATTGTGCGGGTCGCATCCGCGCAGCGCTGCATTTCGCGCACTGCGCTGCGCAAGGCGAAACCGTCACACCCTGACGGCGCCGTAAGTGCTTGCCAATGAATGGGTTATGTCAAGGGCCCGCGTGGCACGGGGCTCGCATCCTGTCATCGTGAAACGCAATCGCGTGGTTTCACCCTTGCAGCGAGCAGACGATGTTGAGCTCCGACAACCAATCAGACGTCCTGTCCGCACCTGAACGACTCGTGACCGAGACCCGGCTCGAGTTCCGGCGCGCCGCGCTCGAGCACGTCGAACGCGCCGCACATGCCACCGCACCGCGCATCTATGTGGATCTCGCCGCAACCAAGGACATCGATGCCAGCGGCCTCGGCGTGCTGGTCCTGCTCCAGAAGCGGGCGCGCGAGAAGATGATCGCCACGCGCCTCCTGCACCCGGGCAAGTCGGTCCGTCAGATGCTGCTGCTCACGAAACTCGATTACCTCTTCGAGCTCAAAGACTGACGCCCGTGCGGGCCTACTTGTTCAATCGGCGGCGCCGCCACGCCTGAAGCTTGCCCTCGCCCGGGAGGCGAGTCTCGACCTTCACGGCCGACATGAATGCGGTCCCGGTGACGCGAACCACCGGCCCGTCAGGGTCGATCTCGGATCCATCGTTCTGATCGGTAAACTCACCCATGAACGCGAACCCATCGCATTCGACGCGCACACCGGGCGGCACGAAAAACTTCACGTCGCTCATGATGGCCAGCACGTCGAACGTGACCACGGCATCCGCAAAGCTGGCCTCGCGCAGATCGAGCTTGACCTCACCCATGAACGCCCGCACCGAGTTCGAACGTCCGGGCATCCAGTCACCGGATTTTCGCACCGCCGACATGATGGCCAAGTAGCGCTTGTCGGGTTCGGCATCGCTGTAGCCGCCGTGGCCTCGGTTCGCCGGCACTGACGCGACGTTGCCGGAGGGGAGACCCGCGGCCGCCGAGGACCTTGGCACCGGCGCTCGAGCGGGTGTCCGTAACGCCGGCAGGCCGGACAGGACCGCCTCAAGATCCGTCGAAGTCTTCGCCTTGTACGCGCGCTCGAACCGCACCTCGAGTTCCTGGGTCGTCAGGTGTTCTTCGGCGTAGTGCGCGCTCAGTTCCTCGACGACGCGCTCGCGGGCGGATTCCATGGACATGGCGGTACTCATAACAGTACAGCAATGACGATTCGCGCGGCGAAAAAGTTTGCGTCGTACCGGTCACGTGGGCCGGCTGCGCGGGCCGCCTGCGCGGGCCGCCTGCGCGGGCCGGCGCTAACCCCCGCCTAGCGGTGCCTTCGGAGTACCAGGCAGGCGTTGATCCCGCCGAACCCGAAGCTGTTCGTCAGGACATGCTCCACCCGCGCGGGGCGCCCGGCGCCGGAGATGTAATCCAGGTCACACTCGGGGTCCGGCGCCGCGTGGTTCACGGTTGGCGGAACCCACTCACGGTCGAGCGAGAGGGCGCAGATCGCGGTTTCGATCGCGCCGCTCGCGCCCAGCGCGTGCCCGTAATACGCCTTGGTGCCACTCACCGGCAAGCGCCGGGCGTGATCGCCGAAGACCTGCTTGATCGCGCGGGTCTCGCTCGGGTCGTTGAGCGGAGTCGAGCTGCCGTGCGCATTCACGTAACCGACCTCGGTCGGTGCGATCGCGGCGTCATCCAGCGCCAGTCGCATGGCGCGGGCCGCCTGTGCGCCCGTGGGCAAGGGCGCAGTCATGTGGTGTGCGTCGTTGGTGGTCCCGTAGCCGATCAACTCGGCGTAGATGGGCGCGCCGCGCGCGACGGCGCGGGTCAGTTCCTCGAGTACGAGCACGGCCGCGCCTTCGCCCATGACAAAACCGTCGCGGTCCTTGTCGAACGGCCGGCACGCGTCGGCGGGCGCGTCGTTCCGCGTGCTCATCGCACGAATCAGGGCGAACGCACCGTAACACAGCGGGGCGAGCGGCGCCTCGGCGCCTCCCGCGAGCATGACATCGGCGTAGCCGTCGCGGATCTGCCGCATCGCTTCGCCGATTGCCATTGTGCCGGACGCGCAGCTCATCCCATTCGTGGAGTTGGGCCCGTGCACGCCGAACTCGATCGCGACGTTGCAGCTCGCCGCGCCGCCGAACACGGCCAGCGCCAGGTTGGGTTCGACCGACTTGAGGCCCGCCGTGAGGAAGCGGCCAAGCTGTTCCTCGGCGTAGCCCACGCCACCCAGCGCGGAGCCCATCATCGCGCCGACGCGTTCGCGGTCTTCCTGCGCAAGGTCGAGCCGCGCATCCTCGATGGCGAGTCGCGCGGCGGCAACCGAGAAATGCCCAAACCGGTCGAGCCGCTTCGCCCGCTTGGCTTCCATATGATCCGTCGGGACGAAATCGTCCACTTCGGCGGCGATCCGGGTCCGGAACGGCGTGGCATCGAAGCGCGACACGGCTCG
This sequence comes from Gemmatimonadota bacterium, assembly GCA_016874035.1. Lineage (GTDB taxonomy): Bacteria > Gemmatimonadota > Gemmatimonadetes > Gemmatimonadales > Gemmatimonadaceae > Fen-1231. The sequence goes on along the minus strand of VGVM01000007.1, from coordinate 64,933 downwards.
AACCGGCGATCTCGCCGCCTGCAGGCCTGACCACAAGCCATCGCGCGTGATTCCCGCGGGCGTGATGGCGCCGATGCCGGTGATCACGACGCGCCGGCGCGCGGGCGCGACACGATCGATCATGGGCGACCCCCGCGAGCGGAATCGGCGGCGCCGTGCGCCGCCGGTTGACGCGCCGTGGCTTCGGCTACGCGCTGAAGCCCCGCCAGCGTACGCGAGGCGATCCCGTGTACGAACACCGGACCGATGACGAGGTTGGCCGCGACCCAGCTGATCAGCGGCCATGCCGGGCCGTCCCATGTGTGCAGCAGCTTCACGTGTGTTCCGGCGGGGTGTGGGTGAAACGACCACTCGACATCCATACCCTTGGTGATACCCGCCACGTGACGGAATCGGATCGCGGGCGCGGCGTCGTCCATCACGACATCCGATGTCCACCAGGTCGGCCAGTTGAGCGGCCCGAACGGCCGGTTGGCGGACATCTCGACGCGGCCGTTGCCCTGGGCGTCGCGCTGGTGGTACCGCACGAACCGGTAGTGCGCGAGGTGCCGCGCCCAGCCCTCGAGGTCGCGCACCAGCGTGTACACATCTCGCGGCGGCGCGGCGACGATGGCTTCGTCGAGCGTGATCATGGCTTGCCCCGGGGGACCCATGACGCCGTGACGCGAAAGCCCGCGTGGCGCCGCACGACCGGCGCGACACCGATCGCGTCATGCACGAGCGCCGCGAGCTCGGTCACGGTGAAGCCGCGGAACACGGACACGACGCCATCGTGCCGGCTCACGGGGTGAAAGCCCAGTGGCCAACTCGCGAGCCAGATGCCGGCCGCCGCGGCTACGGTGCGCCGAATCTCGCCGATCACGACGCGGCGGCGGGCGATCCGATCCAGCTCGCACACGATCGTGAGCGCGTCGGCATAGGAGAAGTGGTGCAGCACCTGGGCACAGACGGCGATATCGAACGCGCCCCTCGCGATCGGGAGCGCGCGCGCATCGCCCGCCATCGTCACTTGGGCGAGCGGGGCGGCCGCGCGCGCGAGCGGCGCGGTCCACTCCAGCCCGACCGTTCGCACGTCACAACCGTTGCGGCGGCCGGCCTCGCGGATCGCGAACGGGATGTCCCCGGCGCCGGTGCCCGCATCGAAGACGGTCAGTGGACGCGCATGCGGCGTCCCGTCGGCCCTCAGGTCATCGCGAAGCTCGGCCAGCACCGCGCGCGTCCCGCCGAACAGCCGGTTCGACCGCGCAATATCGCGCAGCGACCGGATCGCGAGCTCGGGCGCGAGCGCGCGGTCGTCGAGGAACTCGCGGCCCCGGAGGATGTCGCGGTTTGCGGAGGCGCGCATCAGGAGGCCGGACTGGCGGACAGGAGTTCGTAGGCAAACCGCGCGTTGAGCACCTCGCGCGGCGGGATGAAGTCGCCGGTCACGCCCACGAGCAGGTCCGCGAGGTGTGGACGCGCGCGGAACCTGCGCGCCAGCTGCGCGAGGACACGCGGCGAAGCCACGGCCGCGCCCACGATCCGTTCCAGCCACCACTTGCCGCGAAATTCGTCGCGCCAGCAGCGATCCCACGCGCGCAACGATTCGTCGGCACGCGTCGGCGAATCGGCGCGCGCCGCGGCCACGACGTACGGCGCGAGCAGTTCGGCCCCGCGGAGCGCGGCATAGATCCCCTCGCCCGTGAACGGATCGAAGAAGTCGGCGGCGTCCCCGACCAGCGCGACGCCGGGCTTCCACGCCGCGCGCGCGTGCGACGCGAACGGCCCCGTGGCCTGCACCGCGGAGACGCGCTGCGCCTCCGCGAACCGGGGGCCCAGCGTGGGACTCGCGGCGAGCCAGGCGCCGAGGAAGTCGTCGAGCCGGCCCGCGGCAGCCGTGGCTGCGCGCGCGGGAACGACCACGGCCACGTTCGTGAGTCCGCCGCCCACGGCGGCCAGCCCGCAGTAGCCGGCGTCACCCACGTGCATTTCACCGACATCGCCGACGCCCGCGACGCCGCGGTAGTGCGCGACGAACGCGTAGCGCGTCGGCCAGGCATGGCGGCGCGCGAGCCCCGCACGTCGCGCGACGACGGACCGCAGCCCGTCGGCGCCGATCGTCACCTGGGCCGTCGTGCGGCGCGCGACGCCATCGCCGTCCCGCCACGCGACACCGGCCACGCGCGCCGGGTCGTGGGGCTGCGTGATAAGGTCGGTCACCGTCGCGCCCTCGACGACGGTCGCGCCGGCTTGCCGCGCCGCGTCGAGCAGGACCGCGTCGAGCGTTTCGCGGCGCACCGCGAGCCCGCGCGGGCGGTAGGCCCGAAACCCGTGCGCGGCCTCGAATCGCCCCTCAAACCACTGCGCCTGGGTGTGGCCGTCATCGCCAGCGTGAATGCGCATGCCAGCGAGCTGGGCGCCGAGCGGCTCGAGCCGCGTGAGCACACCCATCTCATCGAGGAGACGCGCCGCCTGCGGACTCAGGTACTCGGCGCATGGCTTCGGGCGCGGGAAGCGGGCCCGATCGAGCACGACGACGCGAAGGCCGTTGCGGGCCAGCGCCCATGCGAGTGCCGAGCCCGCCGGCCCAGCGCCAACGACGACCGCTTCCGGATCCGCAGGCGTGCTCATCGCAGCGCCAAGTTCGCGCCGACCGCAGCGACCGCAGCGACCGCGCCGATCGCGGTCGCCGCGAGGTTGACGACGCTGTTGTCCACCCAGCGAATTCCGCGCGCATGCACGGTGCGGTACGAGCAGGGATGCACGCGTCGTTCCGTCCACGCATTGCAGTGCTCGCACCAGCGCCGCGCCTGGACCGTGGCGCCGAGCAGCGAGTCCGCGAGGCAGCCGGCGACTCCGCCGATCGTGACTACCGCAACGAAGCGGCTTCCCAAGCCGATCCCGTGCATGGCGGCGGCGATGGCGGCGACGAACGCCGCGCCGACCACGGCCGCCGCCGTGCCGGCAAGCGTGACACCGCCCGACAGCCCGGGCGACACGCGCTGCCACGTGAGGATGCTGCGCGGCGAACGCCCGTACAGCGTGCCAATCTCCGTTGCCGCCGTGTCGGCGAAGGACGCCGCGAGCGCGCCGGCGGCTCCGATCCCCCAGATGGACTGCGGGTTGCCGCGGGCGCGATACGCGAAGGCGACGAACACGATCCCGTTGGCGAGCACCTGAAGCAGGTGCCGGGTCCGAACCGGCGAGGTGGACGATTCCGTGCGCGCCGCCTTGGTCGGCGCACCGTACCAGGTGATGGCCGCTGCGGCCACGAAATAGATCACCAGGGTTCCCGCCCACGGCCAGCCCGCGGCGGAAGCCAGGATACCGATAGCCAGCGCGCCCCACTGGCCTGACTCATCGAGGACTTCGTAGCGACGCGCGATGACCGTGATGGCGACCGCCGCGAAGGCCCCGAGCAGCACACGTTCCATCATGGGTGCAAGGTCGCGAGGCGCGCTCGCGCGGCGCAAGCGCCGACTAGCTTTCGCGCCAGTCTTTCCCGGCCCCTCCACGCGTCGCCATGCCGTCCACCGTCGATCCCCTGATCCCCCTCTCGCTCCTCGAAGCCGTCCGCACCGTGGACCTGCCGGACGGCGACCTCGAAGCGGAGTTCGTGGCGGAACTTCGGAACAAGCGGATGGGCCTGTCCGAACCGGTCTTCGCGCAGATCAAGCGGTTCGCCGAGGCCGTGCGGCGCAGGCAGCCCCAATCGTTCGACGAAGCCGTGGGGATCGCGCGCTTGATCGGCCGCCGCCCGGACGCGGAGGCCGTCTTCCGCGAGGCGGGACGCAACCTGGCGCGCCAGTCGTACGGCACGGTGTCGCCGGTCACGCGCAAGCTCACGCTCATGCTGCCCGCCATCCTCGCGCGGCCGATTGCGTTGCGCCACGTGCGCCGCATCGCGGCTCGGTATATGGCCGGCAACATTCGTCGCGTGGGTTCATCGATCCTCTTGAGCGTCCAGGGGTCGGTGACGCTCGAGTCCACCGCCCGGCAAGGCGGATGCGCCTACTACGAATCCGCACTCCGGGAACTGATGCAGCTGCTGGTCGGCGGGGTCGGTGCGGTCGAACACGTGCGCTGCGCCGGACGTAGCGAGGGGACCTGCGAGTGGCGCGCGGAGTGGCGGCCGATCGGATCGGCCCGATGAGCGGCGCCGCCGGCGAGCCGGCGCTGCTCTCCCCCGGGTCGCTGGCCGACGTCCAGCAGGCGATCCGTGCCGCGGGCGCGGACGGGTGGCTCCTCTACGATTTTCGCGGGGCCAACCCGATCGCTCGCGCGATGCTCGGCCTCCACGGCATGCAGTCTCGCCGGATCTTTGCGTGGATTCCGGGGGACGCTGCGCCCGTCGCGATCACGCATGCGATCGAGCAGGGGCCGTGGTCGCGCTGGCCGTCCTCGTGGGGCAAGCGGGTGTACTCGAGCTGGGGTGCGCTCGAATCCGACGTGAAATCGCTGGTCGCCGGCAAGCGCGTACTTATGGAGTATTCCCCCGGCGACGCGATCCCGGTGGTGGACCGCATACCGGCCGGCGTGCTGGATATGGTGCGGGCCACGGGCGCGACCGTGCTTACATCGGCGAACCTCGTGTCGCGCTTCTTCGCCGTCTGGAGCGATGCCGGCCGCGAATCGCACCTGCGCGCGGCCGAGATCATCGCGGTCGTTGCGCGCGACGCGTTTCGGCGGATCGGCTCGGCGGCGCGCAGCGCCTCGCCGCTGGCGGAACATGAGGTCATGGCCTGGATGCAGGAGCAGTTTGCCGCCAACGGGCTGACCACCGACCACGGCCCAAACGTTTCCGCCACCGAGAATGCGGCGAACCCGCACTACGAGCCCGCGGCGGACCACCCCCGCCTCCTGCGCGAGGGCGACTCGGTGTTGATTGACCTCTGGGCCACCGAGCCGGGCGGCATTTACGCCGACCAGACCTGGATGGCGAGCATCGGCGAGCCGTCGGCGCAGTTCGCCACGGTGTGGACGGCCGTGCGCGACGCGCGCGATGCCGCGCTCGATCTCCTCGCGCGACGGATCAGCGCGGGCGACGCCGTGCGCGGTGCGGAGGCCGACGACGCGGCACGCGGGGTGATCGTGAAGGCCGGCTTCGGTGAGTACTTCACCCACCGGACCGGCCACTCCATTGATGCGCGGGCATTGCACGGTTCAGGCCCGAACCTCGACAACCTCGAGACGCGGGAGGAGCGCCTGCTGATCCCCGGCGTCGGGTTCTCGGTTGAGCCCGGCGTGTACATCCCAGGGGTGCTCGGCGTGCGCAGTGAAGTGAACTGCTGGATCGGCGAGCGCGCCCTGGTGGTCACGCCTCGCGAGATCCAGCGCGACCTGATCGTGGTGTAGGTGGCGCCCAACGCGGCGCCCGCGCTCCGTCGCGAGCTGGGGGTGATGTCGGCCGCCCTGCTCGTCGTTGGCGGCATCATCGGCAGCGGCATCTTCTTCACGCCCGCGGAGGTCGCGCGCGGGCTGCCGTCCGCCCCCTGGATGCTCGGCGTGTGGATCGCCGGCGGCGTGGTCGCGCTCGCCGGTGCGCTGACCTTCGCGGAACTTGGCGCGATGCTTCCCGACGCCGGGGGGCCGTACGTGTACCTCCGCGAGGCGTTCGGACCGCTCGCGGCGTTCCTGCTGGGCTGGTTAATCCTCTTGATGGTCGCCAGCGGCGCGATCGCCGCCGTTTCGATGGCGTTCGGCAACTACCTTGGCCGCTTCATTGATATCGCGGCGGTCGGTGGCCCGATCGGCGTTGCGGCGATCACGATCGTGGTCTGCACGGCGCTGAACATCCTCGGCGTGAAACCGGGCGCGATGTTCGCGAACGTGTTCAGCGTCGCGAAGATCGCCGCGCTCGCGGCGCTGATCGCCGCCGGGTTGGCGCTGGCGCCAACCGCGCCCCTGCCGGTCGTCGAGTCCGTACCCGCGCCCGCCCAGCTGCCGTCGCTGGCGTCCGGTCTCGCGGCGGCATTCGTTGCGGTGCTGTTCACGATCGGCGGATGGCAGCAGACGAACATGGTCGCGGGTGAGATTCGCGACCCCGGCCGCACGTTGCCGCGCGCGCTGGCGATCGGCGTGGCGCTCGTCGTGGCGATCTACCTGGGCGCCAACCTGGCCTACCTGCGCGCGCTCGGGCGCGACGGCCTCGCCGCCAGCACCGCCGTTGCCGCGGACACGGCTCGCATCATGGTGGGCCCGGGGGCGGCCACCGCGATCACGGTCGCCGCCATGCTGTCCGTTTTCGGGTTCGTGAACGTCGCGTTGCTGGCGAACGCGCGCGTCGTGTTCGCGCTCGGTCGCGACGGCACGGTCCTCCCGGTGGCGGCCCGTGTCCACCCGCGGTTCGGTTCACCCTACGTCGCGTTGCTGATGCTCGGCGGTTGGTCGCTCGTGCTGCTGTTCGCGACGCAGGGCGCACTGGGCCCGCTGCTCTCGGGCGTCGTGTTTGCCGACTGGATCTGTTTCGGCCTGGCCGGCGCCGCGGTGTTCAAGCTGCGCCGCCTTCGCCCGGATGCGCCGCGGCCGTACCGCGTCCCCTGGTACCCATGGCTTCCCGCGCTTTTTGTGTTCGCGGCCGCCATCGGCGTGCTGAGCGCGTGGCTCTCCGCGCCGAAGATGTCGCTCGCCGGGACCGCGATGCTGGCGGCCGGTGCGGCGCTCTACAAGTGGCGATCCACGGCCATCGCGACGAACAGCAGCGCGAGGTAGAGCAGCGAGTACTTGTAGAGTTTCCACGCGGGCGCGCTCCACGCCCCCGTGTCGCGCTCGCGCCACACGCGCCATGCGCCGTGCAGGAAGATCGCGCCGAGCACCAGCGCGGACGCGAGGTAGGTGAGGCCGAACACGCCGATGCACGCCGGCAGGACCGTCAGCGCCACCAGCAACACGCTGTACCAGAGCATCTGCGTGATCGTCGCGCGATCGCCCCACACGTTGGGCGCCATCGGGACGCCGGCGCGGCCGTAGTCCACCTGCTTGTTGAGCGCGAGCGCCCAGAAGTGGGGCGGCGTCCAGTAGAACACGATCAGGAACAGCAGGATTGCCGAAAGGTCAATCGTGCCGGTCACGGCCGACCAGCCAACGAGCGGCGGGAACGCGCCGGCCGCCCCGCCGATCACGATGTTCTGCGGCGTCGAGCGCTTGAGCCAGCGCGTGTACACGAAGACATAGAAGTAGAAGCCGCCGAGCGCGAACACGGCGGAGACGGCGTTCACCGCACGGCCGAGGATGAACGCCGCCGCGGTCGCGCAGGCCACGCCGAAGGCGAGGACCGCCACGGGCGCCATGCGCCCCGCCGGGATCGGGCGCGTGCGGGTCCGCGCCATGACTTGGTCAATGTCGCGGTCGAGGTACATGTTGACCGCGTTCGCCCCGCCGGCCATCAGGTATCCGCCCACCAGCACCGCAATCACGGCGGACCAGCTCGGCGTGCCGGCGGCGTACATCGGCATGACCGCCGTGACCAGCAGGAGCGAGATGATGCGCGGCTTCGTGAGCATCACGAGGTCCGCCAGCAACGGACGGTGCGTGGCGTCCGAGGCGGTGGCCGAATCGGTCGCTGGGCTGCTCATACGCCCCCGCCGGTGCCCACGGCGCTCGGCGCCGTACCCCGAACCTCGATCGTCGTCGGATGCATGGCGCGCCATGTACCGATCAGGAGCGCCACGAGCAGGACCGCCGGCACGACGGCATAGGCCCACTCACGCCCGCTCCGGGGTGTCCCCGCGTGGCGCAGCGCGCGGGCGGTGGAAACCAGGATCATCCACTGCGCGATGACGATGCCGGCAGCGGCGATGACGAACAGCGTGACAGCGAGCGAGGAGGCCATATGAGAGCCATGAAATCTCGCCAGCGGAGGGGCGCGATTCAACGCGCGGGCGCACCGCGTTTGCCGTGTCCGCTCGCCACAGGCCGGGCGGTGGTGTAGCATTGCGGCATGAGCCAGCCATCCCAAGCGCCGGCGCCCACGCCTGCCGCCCCCGCGCTCGAGCGTCGCATCGGCCTCTGGAGCGCCGTCGCCGTTGTGATCGGTTCCACGATCGGGTCCGGGATCTTCCGGTCACCTGCCGGGATCGCGGACAAGTTGCCGGGTCCGCTCCCCATGCTCTCGGTGTGGGTGATCGGCGGGGTCTTCGCGATCTGCGGAGCGCTGACGCTGGCCGAGTTGTCGAGTGCGATTCCCCGCACGGGCGGCGTGTACGTGTTGTGCCGTGAGGCCTGGGGGCGGGGCACGGGATTCCTGTTCGGGTGGGGCCAGCTGGTCATGATCCGCGCCGCGTCGCTCGGCGCGATCTCGATCACCTTTGCGGAGTACTTCTTCCGCGTGATGGGGCGCGATCCGCAGGCCGCGGACCAGGTCATGCTGGTGCGCTGGACTGCCGTGGCGGCGATCCTGGTCACGGCCATGTTCAACGTGATCGGCGTGCGGGCGTCGGCGGCCGTGGTGAACTTCACGGTGCTGGCCAAGTACGGCGGACTGCTGTTCATCGTGGCCATTGCCTTGGCGGTCGGGCTGCCGCAGACCGGCGGGCACTTCACCCCCATGATGTCGTCCACGCCGATCGCGGTTTCCGCATTCGGGTTGGCGCTCGTTTCGACGCTCTGGGCCTTTGACGGTTGGGCGGACCTGGCGTACAACGCCGGCGAAGTGAAGGACCCGCAGCGGACGCTGCCGCGCGCGCTGATCGGCGGGACGCTGCTCGTGCTGGCCATCTACCTGTTGGCGAACATCGCCTATCTCGCGGTGATGCCGATCGAGGAGATCCGTACCTCGAAACTGGTCGCCGCCGACGTGGCGCAGCGGGTGATCGGGACGCCCGGCGTGGCGTTTGTCTCCATTACCGTGATGCTCTCGACCTTCGGTACCCTGAACGCGGTGCTGCTGACCAGCCCGCGCGTGTTCTTCGCGATGGCGCAGGACAAGCTGTTCTTCCCCGTCTTCGGTCAGGTGCACCCCACGCGCGGGACGCCGTGGATCGCCATCGCGCTCGTCGCGGCGCTTGGCTGCGCGTTCGTGCTGGTCGGCACCTTCGAGTCGCTGGCCGATGCGTTCGTGACGGCGTTCCTGCCGTTCTACGCGCTGGCGGTGGCGGCGATCTTCAAGCTGCGCGGGCGTCCCGGGTACAATCCGTCGTTCCGCGCGCCGCTCTACCCGCTGGTGCCGGCGCTCTTCGTGCTGAGCGTGCTCTACCTGCTCGGCAACGCGATCATCCAGCCCGAGACGCGCATGAGCACGCTCGGCGTCCTTGGCGTGGTGGTGGCGGGAATTCCGGTTTACTACCTCACGTTGAGACGACGCGTCACGCCATAGCGCAAGGGGTGCCATCGCCCGGCGCCGGGCGGTGGTCGAGCGCCGGCGGCGGCCCGCGTTGTGCGCGCTCCGGGTGGCGCCTACTTTTCTGGCACTGCGGCAGGGCTGGCTGGTCCGCTGCAGGCATCGGTTCAACCATACCCTGACGAGGGCCCCATCATGGCCATGATTCGTTCGCGGCTGGCGCTTGCCGCGATCCTCTGCGTAGCTGCGGCCGCAGCCGCACCGTCGCTTCACGCGCAGAGCGTCACTACCGGAGCCGTCACCGGCACGGTCTCTGACCCCAGCAACAACCCGCTCGCCACCGCCCAGATCCAGATCACGAATCGCGCCACGGGCGCGACCGCCGTCGGGACGACGCGCGAAAACGGGCGCTACTACATCCAAGGGCTCGAGGTTGGCTCCGGATACACGGTTATCGCGCGGCGAATCGGCTTCTCGCCGGTGACGCGCGAGGGTGTCGTGGTCCAGCTCTCGGTGGCGACCCGCATTGACTTCAAGCTCACCGAGCAGGCCGCCACGATTTCCGCGGTGACGGTCACGGCGAGCAACGACGGCTTCTCGGCGTCGAATACCGGCACGAAGGCCGCGATCACGGACACCGTGATCCAGCGCCTCCCTACGCCGAACCGCCAGTTGACCGACTTCATCAAGCTCGTTCCGCAGGTCTCCACGGCCGGCGCCGGCTACTCGGCCGGCGGCATGTCGAACCGCATGAACAACGTGCAGATCGACGGCGCGACCGAGCGCGACGTGTTCGGCCTCGGTGCCACCGGCCAGCCCGGCGGCCAGATCAGCGCGAAGTCGGTTTCACTGGAAGCGGTGAAGGAGTTCCAGGTGCTGCTCGCGCCGTTCGACGTGCGTCAGGGCAACTTCGGTGGCCTCCTGCTCAACGCCGTGACGAAGTCGGGTACGAACAAGTTCACGGGCTCCGTGTTCTACGATTTCCGCAACGAGCAGTTCGGGCGGAACACGCCGGTGCTCCGCTCCACGAAGTTTGACCGCGGCCAGCTCGCGTTCTCGTTCGGCGGCCCGATCATCAAGGACAAGCTCCACTTCTTCGTCGCGGACGAAATCAAGTCCGAGAACGTGCCGCTGTTCGGCCCGTACGAGGGCCAGCCGTCCAATGCGACCTCGCCGCTCCAGATCGCGACCACGGATTTCCGTCGTTTCGAGTCCATCGTCGCGGGCGCGCCCTACGGCCTGACAGCGTACGGCACGACGAACGTCGTGAACGGGCCGCGGCCGCAGCACAACCCGTTCGTGCGGTTCGACTACCGCATCAACAACAATCACCGGGCCGTGTTTCGCGTGAACTACGGTGACACGCGGCAGGAAATGCGCGCGCAGAACAGCCGTTCGTCGAGCACCATGGTGTACACGTCGAACGAACACACGCTGACGAGCAAGAAGCTTTCACCGGTGCTGCAGATCTACTCGAACTTCGCCGACGGTTCGTCGAACGAGTTCTTCGCGGGCTTCACGCGTGTCCGCGACCGCCGCACGGCCAACGCGGTCTTCCCGCAGATCACCGTGTTCCAGGTCCCGCGCGTCGGTGGCGGCAACGCGACGATCATCGCCGGCGCCGACCAGTTCTCGCAGGGCAATGAAGGTGACTTCGACACGTATGAACTCACCAACAACTGGTCGAAGGCGATTGGTGCGCACACGCTGACCATCGGCACGCGCAACGACTACAACTACATCCGGAACCTGTTCACGCAGTCGTCGTACGGCGTGTGGAGCTTCCGCAACCTGGACTCGCTCGCCGCAGGCAACGCAAACTCGTTCCGCAAGAGCATCATCCTGAAGGACCAGGGCAACGCCTACTTCAACTTCGCGAACTCCGCGTGGTACGTGCAGGACCAGTGGGCCGCGACGCCGCGCCTCACGCTGACCAGTGGTGTCCGCGCCGACATCGCGATGTTCCTCACGGACATTCCGTACAACGCAACCGTGGACAGCGCCTACGGGCGTCGGACGGACAAGATCCCGAAGACCTCGGTGCAGTGGTCGCCGCGGCTCGGGTTCAACTGGGACATCACCGGCAACGCGGTGAATCAGCTCCGCGGCGGTGTGGGCCTCTTCGTTGGTACGCCGCCGGCCGTGTGGCTCGAGAACTCGACCATCAACTCCGGCAACCTCATCACGTTCCTTAACTGCAACACGAGCGGCAGCACGGCGCCGGCGCCGAGCTTCGCGGTTGACCCGAGCGGGATCAATGGTTGCCGCACCGGCGTCGTGAACCGGCCGATCGGCGAAGTGAACTTCATGGCGCCGGACCTCAAGTATCCGCAGCCGCTCCGCTTCTCGCTCGCGTTCGACCGCCGTATCGGCGAAAACCTGGTTGCCACGGTCGAAGGCCTCTACGGCCGCACGCTCAACCAGCTGTTCATGGTGAACCTGAACCTGAACGCGCCGCGCGGCGTGGACCCGCGTGGTCGCGTGCTCTACGGCGACACGATCCTGACGACGGGCGCGGCCCGGGCGTCGATCCCGTCCAGGATCATCGCGAACGGCGGTACCAGCCGATTCGCCGCCGGCTACGACATGCAGAACCAGAACAACGACTACTTCTACAACGTGACCTTCCAGTTGCAGAAGCGGTACAGCAACAACTGGCAGGGGCTCGTGGCGTACACCTACGGCCACTCGTACGACGTTCAGTCGTTCGGGTCGTCCACGGCGGCGTCGAACTGGCGCTTCGGGCGCACGCTCTCGACCAACCAGACCGTCGCGAGCCGGGCAGTGTCATTGTTTGACCAGCCGCACAACTTCGTGGCGCAGGGCACCTACACGTTCTGGTGGTGGAAGAATCGCCTCTCGACCGACGTGACCCTGTACTATCGTGGCAACTCCGGCGCTCCGCACGACTACGTGTACGGCGGTGCCGGTGGCGCGGGCGACCTGAACGCCGACGGCTCGCAGGGCAATGACCTGCTCTACGTGCCGAAAAGCGCGCTCGACCCGAACGAGATCCGCTTCAACAACTCGGGCACGATCACGGCCGCGACGCAGGCGCAGGCCTTCGAGGACTTCATCAAGTCCAGCGAGTGCCTCCGCAAGGCGCGCGGAACGATCATGAAGCGCAACTCGTGCCGGACCCCGTGGCAGGAGCAGATGGACCTCACGATCCGCCAGGCCCTCCCGGAGTTCCTCGGTGGCCAGCGCGCGACGTTCATCTTCAACGTCTACAACGTGATGAACCTGATCAACGACGAGTGGGGCAAGAGCAAGCAGACCGACGGTACGTCGAACAGCAACGTGCCGGTGCTCACTCACGTCGGCATGTCGAGCATTGACCCGAAGGTCGCGGTGCCGATTTTCACGCACAACGTGAACCAGCGCACCTACATCAAGGGCAACGGCACGGGCGACAACTACCAGTTCCAGGCCGGGTTTAGGTACAGCTGGTAGTAGATAGTAGGTAGTAGATAGTAGGTAGTGGGGACGGTGGGCCTGGGGCGCACGCTCTGGGCCCACTTCCTTTTTCTTGCCGCGACAAAACGATGAGTCTCGCGTGACGCGGCCATCGCGCGTACGCCGCCGCGCGACGAAGTTGCGCCGTGCGCTATCAAGACCTCGACGTGTGGCGTCGCGCCCATGTGCTCACCGTGCAGTTGCTTGCCGACCGCCGACTCGACGGCGTCGTGAGCGCGCGGCTTATCGGCCGCGAGCTGCGCCGATCGGCGATGTCGGTGTGCGCCAACCTCGTTGAGGGCGCCTGCAGCTCGTCTCGGCCATCTTTCAAGCGCTATGTGGGAATCGCCGCGGCATCGGCAGCGGAGCTGGAGTACTTCACGCTCGCCGCGCGCGACACCCGCGTGATCCCGGAGGACGCGGCGGACGCGCTGCTGGACGAAATCTCCCACGTCAGGCGGATGCTGTTTGCGCTACGCGCGAAACTCTCTGTCGCGTACACGCGCGCTCACGCCTGAATGGCACGTGCCGCCGAACACCTATTACCTACTATCTACTATCTCCTATCTCCTATCCACCACCCACTATCTCACCCTTAGAAGATACTCAACTTCACGTACTTCTTCGGGTGCGCCATGAAGTCCGCCATGAGCGAGTCGAGCCGCTGCAGCGTCCCGCGTACGTCGCGGTAGAGGCCGTCGTCGTTCAGGAGGCGACCGGCCGTGCCCTGCCCGTTGTTCACCTTGTTGATCAGCGAGTCCAGGCGGCCGGTCGTTTCGCCGATGTCCGCCGCGAGTGTGGTCACGCTCTTCGCCGCACTCGTCAGCACGCGCAGCGTCGAGTCCACCTGGGCGGAGTCCACGGCGTTCGCCACGCGGCGCAGTGACGCCTGCGTCTTCGTCAGCTCGGCGTTCTGCTCCGCGGCGACCTTCTGCAGTTCGGCGAACAGGGTACGCGCCTGGCGGATGGTGCTGCGGATCTCGCCGAGCCCGTCCTCGTTGACCAAGTCCTTCTGCAGCGCCCCGGTCAGCGCGGTGAGGTTCTTCGTCAGCGAATCCACGCGCCCCAGGATCTGCCCGAGCGGCGGGGACGCCGCACCGCGGGGGATGGTGTCGCCAACCGCGAACCGCTCACTGTTCGGCTTCTCAGATTGCAGCGCGATCAGCATGTCGCCGAAGAAACCGTTCGGCTCGATGGTCGCTGTCGTCCCCTTCGGCACCTGGAACTGGTTCCTGACCTTGATCGTCACGATCAGGTTGCCGTCCTGCTGCAGCTCGACGTCCCCGACAAACCCGACGTTCACGCCCGCGAGCAGCACGGGCTGTCCCTGCTTGAGTCCCGCGCCCCAGTCGAACTTGATGTACAACGGGTAGCCGGGAGAGATGCCGCCGCGCGCAAGCCAGAGCGCACCGATCAGGCCCATCACCAGCGCCACGGTGGCGGTCAGGCCGACAAGGACTTCGTCACGTCGCTTCATTATTGCAAATATGGTGCGAGGAGGAGTGCGGTGGTCGCGTCGAGGATGAGGATCCAGATCGAGGAAATCACGACGGCCTTCGCCGTGGACTTGCCGACGCCTTCGGCGCCGGCCTCGGTCACATAGCCCTCGTACGTGCAGAGGTAGGCGATCGCGCCGCCGAACAGGGTCGCCTTGATCAGCGAATAGAACACCTGGAAGTGGTCGTAGCCGAGCCGCACACCCTCGACGAACATCGGGAGTTGTACGTCCGTCACGAAGACACCGGCCATCGCGCCCGCCATCACGCCGATCACGTCCGCCATCAGGGTGAGGAGCGGGAGCATGACGATCGACGCGATCAGCCGGGGGACGACCAGGTACGCGACCGGGTCGTAGGCCAGTGTTTCAAGCGCGTCGATCTGTTCCGTCACGCGCATCGTGCCGATCTCAGCGGTCATCTTCGCGCCGATCCGGCCGGCCAGCACGAGGCCGGTGAGCAGCGGGCCCGTTTCGAGCACCGTGATCTGGCGCGACGACAGCCCCACGATCGAGAGCTGGATGCCCGGGAAGAGCTGGTAGCGCACCTGGATCGCGATGACGGCGCCGATGAATGCCGCAACCATGAGCACGAGCGGCACCGAGTCCACGCCGATCGCCCGCATCTGCTTGATGATCAGCGGGCCGTACGTGCGTGGTTCGCCCAGCGCGCGCCAGAGTTCGCGCAGGAACAGCACGCGGGCGCCCATCCCGCCGAAAAAGGCGAGCGTCGCGCGGCTCATCTGCTGCAGGAACCGAAGCGGCGTCCGCTGGAAGACGTGGAAGTCCCTGGTGTCGCGCGCCGAACCCGAACTCATGTGCGCACCTTCACGAGCAGTATGGTCCCCATGATGCCGAAAATTGCGCTGGGGATCCACGCGGCAAGTTCGGGCATCACGAGCCCCTTGTCGCCGATCGCCTGCGTCATCTGCACGAGCATCAGGAATACTACGGTCGTGGCCAGGCTGATCCCGACGCCCAGCGCCGGGCCGCCGCGCTGGTTACTGGTCGCGAGCGGCGCGCCGAACAGCATGATGATCACGCAGGTCACGGGGATGGCGACCTTGAGCATGCGCGCGGTGCGGAACTTGTTCACGTCCGTGCCGGATCGTTCCATGGAAGTAATGAATGCGCCAAGCTCGGTGAAGCCCATTTCGTCCGGCGCGCGGGGGTCGGCCATCAACACGGCGGGCGCGGCCCGGAAGTTTCGGTCGCGCAGCGAGTCGAACGACACCGCGATGTTCGTCGAGTCGTTCGGCATGATGTGGATGAACCCCTGGCGCAGCGTCCACCCCTGGGCGTCCTGGTAGCGGGCGTCGCGCGCGAACATCGTGTACGAAGGGAAATCGGGGCCCGTGCCGCGCCGCTCGACTTCGACATCGTTCATGATCCCGGTCAGCGCATCGGCGGTATTGATCTTGAAGACCCGGGCATCCTCGTTCGCGAACGTGAAGTTCGACCGGAAGTTCCCGCGCGCCTTCTTCTCCTGCAGCAGCTCCCCGCGGCGCTGGTTGGCCTCGGGCTTGATCGCCGAGAGGCCGATGCCAAGCACGGTCGAGACGGCCGCGCCCGCGGCGATCGGCACGATGAACCGATGGAAGCTGATGCCCGAGGCCTTCGCCGCGGTCAGTTCCGTGTGCCGTGTGAACCCGCCGATCGAGAACACGGTCGCGAAGAGGACCGCCGCCGGCAGCACGAGGAACATGGTCTCCGGCACGCCGTAGACGTACGCCTGCGCGATGTCGAGCGGCGGCAGCTCGCGGCCGAGGTACTTGCCCAGGTTTTCCGTGACGTCGAGCACGATCACGAGGATCGGGAAGCCCGCCAGCGCGGCCATGAAGATCGTCAGGAACTCACGCAGGACGTACCGGTCCAGTACCCGCAGGCGGGGCCACAGTCTCATGCGTCCGCCGTCTTCCGGCCGAGGAGGCGAAGGAGCGCATCGTTCCAGCGCGCGAGCTGGTCGGACATCTCCGATCCGCGCGTGGTCGTCCCTTCGTGCCCGAGCCGCGCGGTGAGCACCAGCCCGATCACGGCCAGGATCGCGTTCGTGGCCCACATGGCGATCGCGGGCGGCAGGTAGCCGCGCCTTGCCAATTCCTCGCCACCGAGCAGGCCGATGTAGTACACGCCGAACACGGCGAGACTGACGCCGATCGTGAGGCCCACACCCGCGCGCGGGAAGCGGAATGCGATCGGGGCGCCCAGCAGCGCAAAGACGAGGCAGGCCGTGGCGATCGCGAACTTCTTCTCGATCTCCACGCGGTTGCCGTTGATCACGCGCTCGGCCATCACGTACTGCGTCTTGAGGCTCTCGAGCCAGACCGACTTGCCCATGGACGAATCGCCCGCGACGGGGAGGATCCCGGCCGATGGGGGAATGGACGGCGCCTGCGCGGCCTGCGTGGGTCGGTCGCCGGCGCCGCCGCCGGCGGGGATCGGCCCGCCGGTGTCAGGCGGAACAGCAGCGACCACCGGTGGTGGTGTGGACTGCGCCGGCGCCTGCGCGATGGCCTGTTCCGGCAACACCGTGCGCATGGTGCCGCAATACGCCGCGCCGCTGCCGAACGCGCCACCGCTGAAGGGCAGGGAGTCCGCGACGTACGGGCTCAACCCGCGGATCGTGCGCAGGACCGAGTCCCGCGTCTGCACGGCCTGGATCAACTTCGCCTGCAACTCGCAGACCGTCATCTCGCGGTCGCTCTTCATCCCGCCCTGCGTGTTGCGCTCGAGATCGTTCCCGATGTCCTTCACGCGCACATGGTTCCGCGCGAAGAACACGCGTTGCAATCGGTGCGGCTCCTGGCTGGCGATCTCGGTCATGTAGCCGTTGCGCAGCGTGAGGAGCATGTCATGCCCGTTGGCCGCGAGCTCGACGTGTCCGGAGTCGGCGTGGATCGTGCGCCGGCGCGTCGGGCTGGTGAAATCGAAGATCGTCACGTCGAGCATCTCGCTCGATCCGCCCTCGAGTCGCCCCGCCCTGAGGAACAGCCGGCTCGGCAGCACCTCATTGATGACCTGCGGTCGGAGGGCGAACGTCGGCTTCTTGCGCGCGATGTCGTTCGTGAGTGTCTGCAGCGCGTAGTTCGATGCCGGCATGACCTGGTCGTTGAACCAGACCATCAGCGCGGTCAGGAACAGGCCCGCACCGAGCACGGGCGCCATGAGGCGCGGCAGGGCCATTCCGCTGGCCTTGAACGCCGTGATCTCGCTGTCGGCGGCCAGCCGGCTGAACGCGTGCAGCGTTGCGACGAGCACGGCCATCGGGAGCGTCATCGCGATCGTGAACGGCAGCGAAAGCAAGATGAACTCGGCGATCACCGTCCACGGCAGCCCTTTGCCGACCAGCTGCGGCAACTGCTTCGAGATGTAGTTGAGCAGCAGCAGCGACGTCAGGGCCGACATCGCAAAGACGAGCGGCCCGAAGTGTTCGCGGAGGACGTAACGGCTGATGATGCGCACGGGAGATCGGATAGGGGGCGGGCCCGGAAGTCCTGATGCCACATCGGGTTGTAGCCCCTCGACCGGCCCGTATATTCCACGGGCCAGACGGTCGGTGAAGTATAGTTGATACCCCGTTCCCGGGCCCGGGTGCGCCTCGACGTGCGACCAATACGCCACACGTTCGCTGCATATCGAGCACACCTCCTTGTCACGGCGACCGCCGCGTGCCTTGGCGTGCTGGTGGTCCCGCCCGCGGCCCAGGCACAGGCCGGCCGCGACACCTCCCGTGCCCCGGCGTCACGCGATTCCGCACGGTCCGCCGCCGACTCGCTCTTCGCCCGCCTGTTCGGCCCGGGCAGTGACCTCGGCCTGCAGTTTGACGCCCGCCTCGAGTTCCGCACGGAACGCACCCGCAACGAGCGCTGTACCGCCAGCCAGTTCACGGCGCTCGGCGCGAACTGCCGCGGACGGTTCCAGCCGTCGCCGGAGTTCCAGTTCGGGCTCAGGATGGGCGGCACGGTGGACCGCTTTGCGACGCGCGTGGACTACGACTCCCGCCGCGAAGTGGACGGGTCGAACGTGTTGGCGCTCGCGTACGAGGGCAAACCCGGCGAATGGCTGCAGCGGGTCGAGGTCGGGAACGTCGGCTTCGACGCGCCGGCGTCCCGGTACATCACGAGCGGCATCCCGCAGGGGAACTACGGCATCCAGGCGATGGCGAAGTTCGGTCGCCTCAGCGTCCGCGCAATCGCCGCGGAGCAAAAGGGCATCGTGCAGCGCGACCGGGTGTTCACGGTGGGCGGCACGGGCGCGCAGGCCGGGGCGCTCGACATTGACGACTACACGATCGAGGCGCGGCGGTTCTTCTTCGTCGTGGACCCGCGCCGGCTGCGCGGCTACCCGAACATTGACGTGCTCGACGGTGCGGCGTTGCAGCGGGCGGCCGCAGCGCTGCCGGATTCCGCGCGCCCCGTGCGCGTCACGCTCTACCGCCTGCTGATCGGCGGACAACCGCCCAACCCGAACGGTCCGCAGTTCACGCTGATCGGCGATCCCGAGTCGCGGCGCGGGCCGGTGTACGAACCGCTGCGCGAGAACGTGGACTACTACATGGACCCCTCGCAGCTCTGGGTCGCGCTCGCGCAGCCGCTGGACCCGAACAAGGAGCGGCTCGTTGCGGCGTACACCGTGCGCGTGGCCGGACAGGAAACGGTGGTGGCGACGGCCGGCGGCACGCCCGACCTCATTCGGGTGGACTCCCGCGAGCAACTGGCGCACCTGATCTGGGATCCGAACGTTCGCCCCGGCGACGCCGCGTTCGCGCGGGAGATTCGCGCCGCGTACCGCGTGGGTGGCGAGGACATCCGCCGCGAGACGATCCAGCTCACGATCGCGAGCGGCGGCACGTTCGACCAGGAGACGCCGCGTTCGGGCTCGTCCGCGACGTTCCTCCAGCTCTTCGGGATGCACCGCAGCGGCGTGCCGACGGAGTTCGACGCCGAGGGTCGCATCTGGCCCAGGCGGGGCGACCCGGTGCTGGCGGTGACCGGTTCGGCGGCACCGACGGTCGTGCGCGAGCGGTTCCTGGTCTTCCCGTCGCTCCAGCCTT
Source organism: Gemmatimonadota bacterium (assembly GCA_016874035.1). Lineage (GTDB taxonomy): Bacteria > Gemmatimonadota > Gemmatimonadetes > Gemmatimonadales > Gemmatimonadaceae > Fen-1231. The sequence continues at coordinate 45,673 of VGVM01000007.1, read as the reverse complement.
TCGCGCGCGCGGGGCTCGCGAGCGACCTTGGCAATCCCTCGAACGACGCGATCTACGTCACGCCGAACGAGGACCTGTACTCGGTCCGTCATCCGCAGCCGATGTACAAGCTGCGCCTGCGGTTCGAGTCCGACGCGGGGACGGACGCGTGGACCCTCGCACTCGGCTCCACGCAGCTTCGCCCGAACTCGGAGCGCATCGTGCTCGACGACGGCCGCGTGCTCAGGCGCAACACGGATTACCTCGTGGACTACGACCTCGGTCGCGTCACCATCCTGCGCAGCGACTCGCTCGACGCGCGCGCGCGGCAAGTGACGGTGCGCTTCGAGGAGACACCGCTGTTCGTGTCCACGCCGACGAGCATCTTCGGCGTCGCGTCGGAGTGGGCCTTCTCCCGCGGTTCGCTGAACTTCATCGCGATCGGGCAGCGGCAGCACTCGGCGTTCACGCGGCCGCAGCTCGGGTTCGCGGATGAATCCGCGATCGTCGCGGGGCTGAGCGGTGCGTTCCACGTCCCCGTCGCGTCCTGGGATCGCGCGTTGCAGCGGCTCACGGGGCGCGAGTCCGCGACACCGTCGGGGCTCCGATTCGAGGCCGAGTTCGCGACCAGCCGGCCGCTCGCGGGGCGCTCGGGTGAGGCATACCTCGAGTCGTTCGAGAGCGACGGCGCGCTCACGCTGCGCCTCGAGGACGAGGCGTGGTCGTACAGCAGCCAGCCGGCGCTCGGGCGCAACCTCGCCACGCGATTCGGCGGGGCGGCCTTCGACGTGTCGCGCGCGTCCACGATGGCCTGGCAGACGAACGGCCGCACCGTGCGCGACAGCGTCGTCAGCTTCACGCTCCAGCAGATTGACCCGCAGACGAAACTCGCCGGCGGCGGAATCGAACAGCCTGAACGCGCGCTCTGGCTGACGCTGTATCCGCTCTCGATCGGCGGCGTGTACGACGATGCCACCCGGCGACACCGCTGGCGCATCTCGAACGCGCCCGTGGGCCGTCGCTGGCGCTCGATCCGACAGGTGCTCGGCGCTGCGTCGGGCGTGAACCTGATCGGGAAGGAGACGCTCGAGTTCTGGGCGCTGGTGGACACCACGGTCGTGCGGCGTCGCCGAAACCCGACGGTGATCCTCGACCTTGGCGACGTGAGCGAGAACGGCGTGGCCATCGTCCCCACGCAACTCTCGGTGATCCCGACGTCCGCGGGGCGCGACTCGGTGTGGAGCGGGCGCGCGGTGGTCGGGCGCGACACGCTGCAATCGGAACGCGATGCGTTCAGCCGGGCGTTCAACCAGCAAAAGGACGACATCGGGCTTCCCGGCGACGTCGTGCCGCGGCTGTTCGTCACGTCGCCGGACTCCACGGGGATCCAGTTGCGCGTGCCGCTGTGCCAGCGCGGCAACCTCAGCATCGCGCGGCTTGGCGACACGCGGACCAACTGCACCGTCGCGAACGGTCGCCTTGACGAGTGGGACATTGACGCGGACAACGTGCTCAACTTCGACGCGGCGCAGCGCGAGCGTGAGCGCGTGTTCCGGTATGTGAGCGACCTCTCCGATTCGCGATCGTGGTCGCGGGTCGGCGGCTGCATCCCGGCGCCGAACGATTCGCTCGGGGCCGCGGCTCCGAGGCAGTGCTGGGTGCTCGTGCGTCTTCCGGTGGCGGCGCCGCACGACACGATCAACGGCGGTCCGTCGCTCAGTCGCGTGCGCGCGCTGCGCATGACGGTGCTCTCGGGTGAGACGCTGGCTGACGGTGAGTTCTCGCAGCTGGTGGTGACGCGCCTCCGCCTCGCGGGCGCGGCGTGGCTCAAGCGGTCGGATCGCACGCTCACGGGCGTCGCGGGCGAGCGCGCCGGCGCGGGGTTCGTGTTCGCGTCGTCCATCGGCACGCAGGACTCGCTCAGCGCGCTCGGCTACCAGTCGCCACCCGGCGTCGTGGAGGGCGCGGAGCGACCCATCACCGGGCTCGAGACCGAGCGCGTCGTGGTGAACGAACATGCCATGCGGCTCACGGCAACCGGACTCCGCCCGCTGGAGCGCGCCGAGGCCGTGTACCGGTTCCCTGAGGGGGCGCGGAACTTTCGCCAGTATCGCGAGCTGCGCGTGTGGGCGCGCGGTCGCGGCAACGGCTGGGGGCAGGGCGGGGAGCTCCAGTTCTTCGTGAAGATCGGGCGCGACGCAAACTCGTTCTACGCGTATCGCACGACGGCCGGCGTCGGCGCGACGCAGGCCGCATGGTTGCCCGAGCTGCGCGTGGATTTTGACCGCCTGTACGCCCTGCGCGCGCAACTCGAGAACAGCTACCTGCAGGGACGGCCCGACTCACTGGCCTGCACCGGAGCCGATCTCGCGCTGATCGCCGCGAGCGGCGTGCCGGCGGGCACGGTCGGACGCCGCGCGGCCTGCTCCGGCGGGTACATCGTCTATGCCGCGGACGCGGTGGTTGCGCCGCCGAACCTCACGGCCGTGCAGGAGCTCGCGGTGGGCATGGTGCGCGTGGATTCCGCCGGCACCGGCGCAGGGCGACTCTCGTTTGCGGACACCGCCGAGGTATGGGTCAACGACATCCGGCTCGCGGAAATCGTCGCGACGCCGGGGTACGCGGGGCAGGTCGGCGTCCGGGGGAACCTCGGTGACCTGGCCGAGATTCGCGTCGGCGTTTCGCGTCGTGACCCGAACTTCCGCCAGCTCGCGGAGGCGCCGACGTACCTGACGGATCAACAGGTTGACGTCAGCGGCACCGTGCGACTCGATCGCCTGCTCCCCGGCACGAGCGGCTGGGCGGCGCCGCTGACGTTCACGGCCGGGCGGGGCAGCACGACGCCGGAGTTCCTGACGCGCTCGGACGTTCGCGCCGAGGACATCGCGGCGCTGCGAACGCCGGAGCAGCGAACGACCGGTGTCGCGCTCAGCGTCCGTCGCGCCTCGCCGTTGGCCGGCGGCTGGATCGCACCGCTCGTGAACCACGTGAGCGCGAACTTCGGCGCCGCGGGCACGACGAGCCGCTCCGAGTTCCAGGAAGCGGATCAGGGCCGACTGAATGCCGGCGTTGACTATGCGATTGGCGGGGACTCGCCGGCGGGCGCGATGCCGGCGTGGTGGACCAAGGCGTTCGACCGATTGCCGCGTTGGCTTGGCGGGTCCGAAATCGCCCGCGCGATGCGCGACGCCCGCCCGCGACTGCAGCCGGCGTCGTTCCGCGCGAGCGGGAACTACATGGCGATTGACGAGTCGCGCGCGAACTTCCTGACCGTCGCGCCGTCGCCGCGCGATCCGCGCCGCACGACCGACGGGCGCACCAACGCGTGGCGCAACAGCTCGGCGATCGAACTCCGGCCCTTCGACGCGCTCAGCGCGCGATGGGAAGTGTCGAGCACGCGCGACCTCGTGGACTACGGCGATTCCACCCTGACGGCGCGCGTGGCTTCGGCCGAGCGCTCGTCGTTGCTCGGCCTGGATGCGGGCCTCGAGCGGGAGCGCGCTGTCACCTCGACGTACGCGCTGGCGCCGGTGCTCACCGGGTGGCTCAGGCCGCGCGCCGATTTCACGACGAGCTACGGCCACCTGCGCGACCCGAATGCGCGGGTACTCCTGCGCGAAGGCGACACCACCGGCGCCCTGCGGCTGCCGCGCCGTGTCAACGCGAGCCAGGTCCTGAATGTCGGGTTCGCGCTGGACTTCGCGCGTCTCGGCGCGGCGTCCGGAACGCCCGGCGACTCGGCGCGCAGGCGATTCCTCGACCGCGCGATGCTGCCGGTGGACATATCGCTGAATCGCACGCTGACGTCCGCGTTCGACGGCACGCCGCGCACGCCCGGACTCGGTTTGCAGCTGGGCTTCGGGGGCGAGGACCGGTTCCTCGCGGACGGCGGCTTCCTCGCAACCACGGCCGCCAGCAACGCCCAGGTCGCGATTGCCACGGGATTCCGCCTGCCGTTCGGAAGCACGCTCGATGTGCGAACGCAGCGACTGAGCACGCGAAACTGGCTGCGCCGCCCGGACAAGTCACAGGTGATCGTGGACGGTGAGCTCACCACGCTTCCGGAGTTGTCGTTCCGCAACACCGTCCGACCGGGCGGGGTAAACCCGGTTGTGGCGAGCATCACGACAACTGCGCGGCTGGTCGCGACACGGCAGCGCAGCATCGCGCCCGGCAGCCGGGCCGGCATACGCGACCTGCGCTCGGGCAGCTCGCTGAGCTACCCGGTCTCGATCGCCGTGGCGTGGAACGACGGCGGCGCGCTCACGACGGGCGCATCGCTGGCGACGAGCGTGCGGACTGACTCGATGCCGGGAAGCCGCCTGGAGACGACCACGCGCGACGTCGGCGCTGACATCGTGCGGGCATTCAAGCTGCCGGCCGAGTGGGAACTGCGGAGTGGCCTGCGCACCCGGCTTTCCTACCAGCGCGCAACAACAGTTGGGTTCGTCGAGACGATCGGCAACACGTCGTCCGGTGCGCTGAAGAGTCGCCTCGCCGATGCGGGTCGCGAGGCCATTAGCTTCAACGCGGACACGGACGTCGCCGAGAACCTGACGTTTTCCCTGCAGGGCGCGCGGATCATCACGTTCGACGTCAACGCCAACCGGCGCATCTCGCAGGTCGTGTTTTCGGCAGTGCTGCAGATCGCATATTTCGCGGGAGAGCTTCGATGATCGCACGACTACTCGGTGCATTCGCGCTGCTGGCGGCCCCGGCGCTGGCGTGTTCCGGCGGTGGCGACGCTCAGGCCGCCGGTGGCGCGCGCGCGAGCGAGTTCAACGCCGATTCCGCGATGAGCTATGTGCGCCAACAGGTGGCGTTCGGGCCGCGCGTGCCGGGCACACCTGGGTGGCAGAAGACCGGCGACTGGATCGTCGCCAAGGTGAAGGCCGCCGGCGCGACCGTGACCGAGCAGAAGTGGCAGCACACGCTGGCGACCGGCAAGCAGATCCCGCAGCGCAACATCCTCGCACGGATCAACCCGGGCGTCGCCGGGCGCATCCTGTACGTCGCGCACTGGGACACGCGGCCGAATGCGGACCGCGACCTGGATCCGGCGAACCACAAGTCGCCGATTCCCGGGGCGAATGACGGGGCAAGCGGCGTTGCGCTGCTGATCGCCGTCGCCGAGGCGCTGCAGAAGGCTCCGCCTGCGTTCGGCGTGGATTTGCTGTTCGTGGACGGCGAGGACTACGGCACGTTCAGTCCCGATGTGGACGTGCTCATCGGTTCCACGTATTTCGCGAAGAACCTGCCGGACCCGGGTTACAAGCCGCTGTTCGGCGTGGTGTGGGACATGATCGGCGATGCCGACCTGAACCTCCCGCAGGAGATGTACTCGGCGCAGAACGCGCCGGAGGTGGTGCAGCGGGTTTGGGCGAAGGCCAAGGAGCTTGGTTACGACAAGTATTTCCGGCCGGATATGCGGGACTACACCATCACGGATGATCACTACCCGCTGATCGCTGCGGGGCTGCGCGTGATTGACGTCATTGATATCGACTACGAGTGGCACCACACGATGGGCGACGACCTGTCGAAGGTGAGCAAGGCGTCGCTGCAGGTGGTGGGGGATGTCGCGATGGCGCTGTTGCGGTAGGACCCCGCGGCCGTCCGGCAACGATTTGATCCCTCCCGGTCACTTTCGGTAACGCACCCGGGCGGCAGGCAGTGCATCGTGGGCCCATGCCCACAACCGCCGAGCGCCACGCCCTGCTTTTCATTGCCGGAATCGGCGCACTGGGTATCGGTGTGCGCGCGGTCCGCGCGAGGACGCACCAGGCGCTTCCACCGACCGCCGCCGCGGTCGCGGCGCTGGACCGACAAATCGCCGCCGTGGATTCCGCGCGCGCCCAGCGAGACTCGGCGCGGGTCGCCCGTGAGGCGCGGCAGTCCGGCGGGAGCCGAAAGTCAGCCAGCCAGAGCGCAGGCCGGAAACGCGGTGCCGCCATCGCTGCGTCCAGCCGACCGGACGAACCCGCCGCGCCGATCAACCTCGACGTCGCGTCCGCCGAGTCCATCGAGTCGCTCCCGGGGATCGGGCCGGCGCTGGCGGGTCGGATCGTCGCCGATCGGGCTGCGCTCGGCCCGTTCGGCTCGCTCGAAGGGCTCCAGCGCGTGAAGGGGATCGGTCCGTCGCTCGCCGGAAAGCTGGCGGGCAAGGTGACCTTTTCGGCGGGACCGTTTCGGCCACCGCCCGCCGGTGCGTTCCGGGAGCCCCGGCGCAGCGAATGGCAACCCTCCCGCCGTCCTTGACACACCCCTAGCCCCCGCCCAGCTTCACCCGAACCCACAGGGGGCGCCACTTATAGTTGTGCGGCAGCCCCTCTTTTCACCGGCTTTACCTGAGCGGGACGGTCCAGCGAAGCGATGGCGAATCCAGTCCCGGTCACCAGCGAACGGATCGGCGATCTCCTCCTCTCGAAGGGGATGATCTCCAAGGAGCAGCTTGAAAAAGCGCTCCAGGAACAGCGCGCCAACGGCACGCGGGTCGGCTACAACCTCATCAAGCTCGGCTTCATCCAGGAACTCGAGCTGGTCAAGATCCTCGCCGTCCAGTCGAAGATGCAGGCGGTGGACCTCTCGAAGTTCGAGCCGGACCAGAAGCTCATCAAGCTGATCCCGTCCGACGTCGCGGTGAAGCACCTCGTGCTCCCGCTGCGGCGCGACGGCCGCGTCCTGACCGTGGCGATGGCCGACCCGACCAATTTCGCGGTCGTCGAGGACCTCAAGTTCATCACGCGCTACGACATCCAGCCCGTGATCGCCGGCGAGTTCACGCTCCGGAACGTCGTCGAGAAAAACTACGAGTCGGCCGCCGACCTCCAGATGTCGGCACTCCTCGAGGAAATCGAGGCCGAAGAGGGCGAGGAAGTCGAGGCGGTCGAGGAGAAGGACGAGGAGATGTCCGCCGCGGCGCTCGCCGCCGCCGTGGACGATGCGCCCGTCGTCAAGCTCATCAACGGCATCCTGACCGACGCCGTGAAGAAAGGCGCGTCGGACATTCACTTCGAGTGCTTCGAGCACGACATCCGCGTCCGCTACCGCATTGACGGCGCGCTTTCTGAAATCATGAAGCCGCCCAAGAAGATGCAGGCGGCCCTGGTGTCCCGCTTCAAGATCCTGTCATCGCTCAACATCGCCGAGCGCCGCGTGCCGCAGGACGGCCGCATCAAGCTCAAGATGGGCAAGAAGGTCATTGACTACCGCGTGTCCACGCTGCCCACCCTCTTTGGCGAGAAGATCGTCCTCCGGATTCTTGACAAGGGCAACCTGACACTCGACCTCGAGAAGTTCGGCATCGAGGCGCGCGCCGAGAAGGAACTGATGGAAGCCGTGCAGAACCCGTACGGCATGGTGCTCGTCACCGGCCCGACCGGGTCCGGCAAGACGACGACGCTGTATTCGTGTCTCTCCAAGGTCAACACGGTGGACACGAACATCATGACCGCCGAGGACCCGGTTGAATACAACCTGTTCGGCGTCAACCAGGTGCTCGTCCGCAATGAAATCGGCATGACCTTCGCGGCGGCCCTGAAGGCGTTCCTCCGGCAGGACCCGAACATCATCATGGTCGGCGAAATCCGCGACCTTGAGACCGGTGGTATCGCGATCAAGGCCGCGCTCACGGGCCACATGGTGCTCTCGACGCTGCACACGAACTCCGCGCCCGAAACCGTCACGCGGCTCCTGGACATGGGCCTCGAACCGTTCAACGTGAGTTCCGCGCTCAACCTGGTGCTCGCCCAGCGCCTTGTGCGCCGCATTTGCGGCAACTGCAAGGTGAAGTACGAGCCCGATGCCATCGAACTGGACCAGGCGAAGGTGACCGCCAACACGACGATGGAAGAGCTGCGGTTCAGCGAAGAAGCGCTCCAGAACGCCAAGGCACGCGCACACAAGGACGCGGTGCCCTTCCTCGAGAAGCTTTCGCTCAAGACCAAGGTCAGTGAACTGCCGTACTTCAAGGGCAAGGGTTGCGACCAGTGCGGCGGTACCGGCACGAAGGGGCGCCAGGGTTTGTACGAAGTCATGACCATGACCCCGCCGCTCCGGAAGCTGATCCTGCAGAACGTTGGCGCCGCCGAGATCCGGGACGCCGCCATTGACGGCGGAATGCTCACGCTACGCATGGACGGCTGGCTCAAGGTGTTGAAGGGCGTCGTGCCGCTGGAGCAGGTGCTCCGCGAAACCTCGGCGTAGTACCCACTCACTCATCACGAATTCGCAATGACCGCCCCCGCTGCCGCCCCGCAACAGACCGTGAACCTGCGCGCCCTCCTCGAGGAGATGATCGAGCGCGGCGCCTCCGACCTGCACATCACGGCGGGCGAATGCGCGAAGATGCGCGTGGACGGCGATATCACGTCGTCGAAGAACAGCTACGTGCTCACGCCCAAGGACACGCTGCAGATCGCGTACTCGGTGCTGACGGAACAGCAGAAGAAGCGCTTCGAGATGGAGGACGAGCTCGACTTCTCGTTCGGCATCCAGAACCTGGCGCGATTCCGCGGCAACTGCTTCAAGCAGCGTGGGTGTGTCTCGATGGTCATGCGGCAGATCCCGATCTCCATCAAGACCGCCGACCAGCTCAAGCTCCCGCCCGCGATCATCAAGTTCACGGAGAAGCCGCGCGGGCTCGTGCTCGTGACGGGGCCGACCGGCTCCGGCAAGTCCACCACCCTGGCGGCCATGATCGACAAGATCAACCGCGAGTGGAAGGGACACATCATCACGGTCGAAGACCCGATCGAGTTCATCTACAAGCACCAGAACTGCATCATCAACCAGCGCGAGGTCGGCACGGACACGAAGTCGTTCGGCGCCGCACTCAAGTACGCGCTGCGACAGGACCCGGACGTCGTGCTCGTCGGCGAAATGCGCGACATGGAGACCATCCATGCGGGCCTGACGATCGCCGAGACGGGCCACTTGGCCTTCGCCACGCTGCATACGAACTCAGCGGCCGAGTCCATCAATCGTATCATTGACGTCTTCCCGAGCCACCAGCAGTCGCAGGTGCGCGCGCAGCTGTCATTCGTGCTCGAGGGCATCGTGACGCAGACGCTGCTGCCGAAGAAGTCGGGCAAGGGGCGCGCCATGGCCTGCGAGATCCTCGTGGTCACGCCGGCGATCCGCGCGATGATCCGCGACGACAAGATCCACCAGATCTACTCGGCGATGCAGGCCGGCAAGAAGCACGGCATGCAGACGTTGAACGATGCGCTCTACCAGTTGTATATGGCGAAGGAAGTGGACAAGGACGAATGCGTGCGCGTGTCGAGCGAGCCCAACGAGTTCCTCCGCTTGATCGGCGAGAGCCCGATGGAGGCCGACACCGGCATCAAGGATCCCAAGGCTCCCGGCGCGTTGACGGGTGGCTTGAAGCGGTAAGCGGGACGAAGCGGACACGGACTTTGCTTTCCTGAGGTCACGACACCATGGCGACGTTTACGTACACGGCGCGCGACGCGAAAGGCGCGCTGAAAACCGATACGATCGAGGCGACCAACAAGGACGACGTCATCCAGCAACTGCGCAAGCAGCGGCTGAACGTGGTGAAGGTCGCGGAGGCCGCGAAGGCGAAGCAGAAGACGACGGGCCCGATCCCGATGCGCGACGTCGTGATCTTCACGCGGCAGTTCTCGACCATGATCAACTCGGGCCTGCCGCTCGTGCAGGCGCTCGACATCCTCTCCAAGCAGACCGAGAACAAGGCGCTCTCCGCGGTCACCCGCCAGGTGGTGTTTGACGTCGAGTCCGGGCACACGGTGGCCGATGCGCTGTCGAAGCACCCGAAGGCGTTCAGCGACCTCTACGTCAACATGGTGGCCGCCGGTGAGGCCGGCGGTATCCTCGACACGATCCTGATGCGCCTCGCGACGTTCATGGAAAAGAACGACGCGCTGGTCCGGAAGGTGAAGGGCGCGATGATCTACCCCGGCGTGATCTCCAGCGTGGCCGGCATCGCGGTTGGTGTGCTGCTCCTCTTCGTGATCCCGGTGTTCCAGAGCATGTTCGCGAGCGTGAACCTCGCGCTGCCGCTGCCGACCCGGATCGTGATCGCGATGTCCGAGTTCCTGCAGAACTACTGGTGGGCGATCGGGCTCGGCACGTTCTTCGGGGTCCAGGCGTTCAAGCGCTACAACGCGACGCCCAACGGGAAGTTGCAGGTGGACAAGGCGATGCTCGCGTTCCCCGTGCTGGGGGACGTGCTGCGGAAATCGGCGGTCTCGCGCTTCACGCGCACGCTGGGCACGCTGATCTCATCCGGCGTGAGCATCCTCGACGGGCTCGAGATCACGGCGAAGACCGCCGGCAACCGCGTGATCCAGGACGCGATCATGGCGAGCCGTGCGTCCATCGCGGGCGGTGACACGATCTCCGCGCCGCTGTCCAAGAGCAACGTGTTCCCGCCCATGGTGATCTCGATGATCGCTGTCGGCGAGCAGACCGGCGGCCTGGACGAGATGCTCTCGAAGATCGCCGACTTCTACGACGAAGAAGTGGACGCGGCCGTCAGCAACCTGCTCTCGCTGCTCGAGCCCGTGATGATCGTGTTCCTCGGCGTCGTGGTCGGCGGCATGGTCGTGGCCATGTACCTGCCGATCTTCGACATGATCAACGCGGTGCAATAGGCGACTGCGACGGGCGCGGCCGGCATCCCGGAAACCGGGTGCCGGTCGGCGCCGCCGCGACGGGGACGCGGCCGCAGCCGCGGGAGTCGTCCATGCCGATCGTCACCGAGTCAGCGCTCGAATCGCTGCTGCCGTGGCGCGAGCGCTACCGCGCCGCCATGGCGGCCCAGATCGTCCACGACTCGTGGCATCAACGCGGTTTCACGACGCTGTATCGAATCGCCGAGGACGGTATCACGGTCGGCTACGCCGCCCTGGGTGCACCGCCCGGTGAACCGCATCAGACCGTGAAGGAGTTCTTCGTCACGCCGGACGGGATGTCGGAGGCGCCGGCGCTGTTCGCGGCCGTGCTCCGCGCGACGCGCGCGACGCACATGGAAGCCCAAACGAACGATCCGTTCCTAGCGCCGCTCCTTCAGGAGTTCAGCACCGACCGGGAAGCGCACACCCTGCTGTTCGCCGAGGGCGGGCAGTCCCATTTCACTGCGCCCGGCGGCGTGCGGCTCCGAGCGGTACGGCCCGAAGACCATGCGGCCGTGTTCCCGCACTCGACCGAGCCGATCGGCGATTGGGGACTCGACCTCAACGGCGAGCTGGTCGCAACGGGTGGGCTGTTTTCGCACTACAACCCGCCGTATGGCGACATCTATATGGAGGTCGCACCGGCGCACCGGCGGCGCGGGCTGGCGAGCTACCTGGTGCAGGAACTGAAGCGAATCGCGCGGGACCGCGGTTTCATCGCGGCCGCTCGCTGCAACCGCGACAACGCCGCGTCACGGCGAGCGCTCGAACGCGGCGGCATGCTGCAGTGCGGCGAGATCGTGCGAGGTCGTGTCGCTGCGCGGGACCGCCGCTGAGCGCTGAGCGCGCCTGATCAACGCCGGTAGAGCCAGGCCGTCGCTCGCGGGCCCACGTCACTGCCGTATCCGCCCGTGATCAGCACGTTCCCGTCGGCCAGCGGGGCGACGGCCGAGAAATGCCCGGTCAGTCGCGACGACCCCGCGACGATCGAGAACGTCTTCGTCCGAGCGTCGTACACCTCGGCTTCGGTCGCGCCGCCGGCGATCAGCACCTGGCCGGACTGGAGCAGGACGCTGCTTCCGGCGTGCTTGTAGCGCGGGCGGTTCAGGGTCGGTCCGTCGGAAAACTTCACAGCTGCGGGGTCGAAGATCTCGCTTGACGCGTACCGCTCGTCGTAATCTCGCGTGGTCGAGCCACCCGTGACGAGCACCCGCCCATCCTGGAGCAGCACGGCATCGTGCTTGTGTCGGCGGATGGACATGTCGGCAACGTGGCTGAATCGGCCCGTCCGGGGGTCGTACGCCTCGGCGGAGCTGTAGAGCACCATCTCCGATCGCCGACCGCGGTGGCCGCCCACGATGAACGCCCGCCCGTCACGCAACAGGAGCCCGACATGACTTTCGCGGGGCGCCGTCATGCTGCCCGTCCGGCTGAACGTCCCGGAGGCCGGATCGTAGAGCTCGGCGCTCGAAAGGAAGGTCCAGCCAAGACCAAGGCCGCCCGCCAGGAGTATGCGGCCGTCATCGAGGAGTACGGCGACGTGCCCGGCACGCGCCTCTTGCAGCGTGCCCGCCGGCGAGAACGTGTTCGTCACCGGGTTGAAGATCTCCGCCGTGGCCAGTGTCGTGTTTCCCGCGCCGAGACCGCCGACGATCAGCACGCGGCCGTCACGCAGGCGAGTCGCGGTATGGCTGTGCCGTGTCGTGAGCATCGGAGGCAGGGGCGAGAAGCGCCGCGTTGCGGCGTCGTACGCCTGGGCCCCTCGCGCCGAGCCCGCCTCGGTGAACCCGCCGGCGACGAGCACGCGGCCGTCGGCGAGCAGTGTCGCCGTGTGCGCCATACGCGCCTCGCTCATGTCCGCGATGGCGGTCAATGAGCCGGCGGTGGTCGCCGGGCCTGCCGCCATGACCACGATCGCGACGGCGGCCGTGACAAGCGTGCGTCGAATGCGTCGGGACATGCGGGCTCCGAAATGTGCGCGGGTCGGCGCGGCGCGGGTCGCGCCGCAATGACGTTCATCCATCAGGTGCCGCCCGACCGCCGGACGTTTACATGCACCGGCGGTCAACCGACGTCCCGGGCCGTGCCGACACCCTACCGGATCAACTGTATCCGGTGATTGATCGGCGACAGCCACTCCACGCCTCGCGCGGTCACCACCGCATCATCCTCGAGCGGGATCCGCAGCTTCTTCCCGCCCCACTCGGGGAGCGGCGTGTACGCGAACAACTCGATCGAGAACAGGTTGCTCGGCCGAATCTCGAAGTTGAGCCGTCCGGGATTGAACCATGCCATGGACGGACCGATCCCGTGGCCCCAGTCTCCCACCGAGTGACAGCCGATGATGAACTCGGTGCTTGCGTCGTTCCGCACCTGGTTGAAGCCCTGCATCTGCGTGAACCCGGCCGCGACGATCGCCGCATTGACCTCGTCCATCATCGCCTTCGCCGTCTTGCCGGCGCGGGCGGTTTTCCGGATCACCTCACGCACCTTCACGGCCTGGTCGAACGCACGCTGGATGCTGGCCGGCAGTCGCGTCTCGCCGGGCTTCAGCACGTACGCGATCCGCTTCTGGTCGGTCCACATGTTCAGGTAGCCGACGCCAAAGTCCATCATGATGATGTCGCCGCGCTGGATGATGCGGTCGTTCGACGTCGCCTCGATCCCGTCAGGTCCGGTGATGTAAATGCTCGGCACTTCGAACGACGAACCAAGCCCGCGCTGCAGCTGCTGTTCCTGGATCCACCAGGCGACCTCGGCCAGCGTCGTGACGCCGGGGGTGATGACCTCGTTCGACAGCGCGCGCTCGGCGATCTGGCGACCGATTTCCGTCGCGTCACCGAAGGCGACGAGTTCGCTCGCGACCCGGCGCGAGCTGAAGTCGGAGATCAGCTTTTCCGCGCTCACAAGCTTCGCGGACAACTCCGGACCGAGTGTCGTCGTGAGGTGGCGGTGGAGCGTGTGGGTCAGGCCGTCGGCCATTCCCATCTCGTCGGACGTGTTGATGCCGATCTTGCGCGGATTCCGCTGGCGCACGAACGCCGCGAGGTCGGACGTCCCGGCGACGGCGTCGTACGCGCCGCACGCGGCGCGATTGTGGTCGGTGACGTCAATGGCCACCCGCTCGATGCGGTCGCCGCCGCGATCCGTGAACACGAAGTATCCGATCGAGCCTACGTAGCCACGGCCGAGGAGGTCCCAGAGCGGATCGTAATGTCCCTCGCGCATCGCGACGATCCACATGTCTATGCCGTTCTCGCGCATCGCTTCCGGCAGGATGCGGTCGAACTTCTCGCGCCGGATCTCGCAGAGCCGGGCCCAGCGATTGCGCGACTCGAGGTGCGATTGCGCGGAGAGGGGTGTGCTGTTGGCGCCCGCGAACGTCACGCACGCCGCCACCGTCGTTGCCACCGAAGCCCAGCGTGTCGTCATCGCTATTCCCCGTACGGAATCCAGATGTTCTTCACCTGCGTGGCGTGCCTGAGGAACTCACGGCCCTCGCCGTCGGCCGCGTCCGCCCATGCGCGCGGGCGGGCCGCCGAGTCCTCGCACCACGTCTGCTTCATGTTTCCGCAGCTCGCCAGCTCGCACATCTTCACGCCGGCCTGCGACCCCCAATACCAGATCGCAGCGACGTCGTCGTGTTCGGCGAGCACCTTCGCCAGTTCGTCCTTGCGGCCCGTGACGATGTTGACCACGCCGCCTGGGAGGTCGCTGGTGTCGAGTACCTGATAGAAGTCCGTCACGGCCAACGGGTGCCGTTCGCTCGGGACCGCGATCACGGCGTTGCCGGCCGCAATCGCCGGAGCGACGACCGACACGAAGCCGAGCAGCGGATGCGCGTCCGGCGCGGCAACGCCGATCACGCCAAGCGGCTCGTTCATCGCGAGCGTGACGCCGCGCACCGGCGTGTGGTGCACCGCGCCGTCCCACTTGTCGGCCCACGATGCGTACGTGAAGAGCCGCGTGACGGTCGCATCCACCTCGCCGCCACCGTCGCCGCCCGTGAGGGCCGTGAGCCGCGCCGCGAACTCCGCGCGCCGCGCCGCAAGGTTCTCGGCGATGTAATAGAGGATCTGCGCCCGCGCGTGGCCCGTGGTGCGCGACCATGAGCTCGCGGCCGCCTGCGCGGCCTCGACCGCATTCCGCACGTCCTTCCGGTTGCCCTCGCCGACCTCGCCGAGCGGCTTGCCGTTCGCGCCGAGTATCCGGAGCGAGTAGCCGCCATCGGGTCGCACCTGCTTGCCGCCGATGTACAGCTTGGCCGTGCGGTCCACCGCGAGGCCTGACGCGGGCGCAACAGCCGTTGATGACTTCGCCTTCCTCCCCAAATACCTACTACCTACTACCCGTGGTTGCTGTCTTTTCAGGTATTCCCACATCCCCTCGCGGCCACCTTCGCGCCCGTAGCCGCTCTCGCGGTACCCGCCAAATCCCGCCGCCGCGTCGAAGAGGTTCGTGCAGTTGATCCAGACCACTCCGGCCTTGACCTTCGGCGCGATGTCGAGCGCGAGGTTGATGTTCTCGCTCCAGATACTCGCGGCGAGCCCGAACGGGGTGTTGTTGGCCAACGCGACCGCCTCGGCCGGCGTGCGGAACGTCATCGAGACGAGCACGGGCCCGAAGATCTCGACCTGGGCGATCGTCGAGCTTGGCGCGACCTTGGTGAACAACGTCGGCGGGTAGAAGCAGCCGTCCTTCGGCACGGCCCAGGACGGCTGCCACATGTCCGCGCCTTCCTTGCGACCTTGCTCGACCAGCGAACGGATGCGTTCGAGCTGGACCGGGGCGACGATCGCGCCCATGTCCACGGCCTTGTCGAGCGGGGCACCCACGCGCAGGCGTTCCATGCGCGCGCGCAGCTTCTCGAACAGCCGCTCCGCGATACCCTCGTGCACGAGGAGTCGCGAGCCCGCGCAGCACACCTGCCCCTGGTTGAACCAGATCGCGTCCACCACGCCTTCGACCACCGAGTCGAGGTCGGCGTCGTCGAACACGATGAACGGACTCTTGCCGCCGAGTTCGAGCGAGAGCTTCTTGCCGCTGCCGGCCGTCGCCTTGCGGATGATGCGCCCGACGTCGGTGCTCCCAGTGAACGCGAGCTTGTCCACGCCGGGGTGATCCACGAGCGCCGCGCCCGTGGAGCCGTCGCCCGTGATGATGTTGATCACGCCCTTCGGGATCCCGGCCTCGTTCGCGAGTTCCGCGAAGGCCAGGGCGGTGAGCGGAGTGAACTCGGCGGGCTTGAGCACGACCGTGCAACCGGCGGCGAGCGCGGGCGCGATCTTCCACGCCAGCATGAGCAGCGGGAAGTTCCACGGGATGATCTGCCCCACGACGCCCGCGCCGGTGTAGCCGGGGAACTCCGTCTCGAGCAGCTGCGCCCAGCCGGCGTGGTGATAGAAGTGGCGCGCGACGAGCGGGATGTCGAGGTCGCGTGTCTCACGGATGCTCTTGCCGTTGTCCAGGGACTCGAGCACAGCGAGGAGTCGCGAATGCCGTTGGACCATGCGCGCCAGTGCGTACAGGTGCCGCGCACGTCCGTGCGTCCCGAGCGCCTGCCATTCGACCAGCGCCTTACGCGCGGCGGTCACGGCCAGGTCCACATCTGCGCGCGAACCTTGCACAACCTTCGCGAGCTCGGCGCCCGTCGCGGGGTTCACGACGCTGATCGTCGCGCCCTTCGGCTTTGTGAATGCGCCGTTGATGTGGTGCCCGAACGTCGCCTTGTGGCGCGCGAGCCATTCGAGCGCGGGCTTGTCTGACTCCGGCGCCGGGCCGTAGTCGAGGGATTCGAAGATCTCAGGAATTGTGGTCGCCATGGGATCCGGTGGGCGTGCGTGTCAGTGGGTCTAGACCATGGGCTGGCGATACGCGGCCGCGTAGCGCCCGGTCGCGAAATACTCGACCTGCCGTTCGATGTCCGTGAGCAGGCCCGACGCCCCGAACCGGAAGAGGTCCGGGCGCGCCCAACGCTCGCCGAGTTCCTCCTTCATGAGGTAGAGGTACTCGAGCGCATTCTTCGCCGAGCGGATGCCGCCGGCCGGCTTGTAGCCGACGGGATAGCCCGTCTGTTCGAAGTACTCGCGGATCATCCGCACCATGACGAGCGACACCGGGAGCGTGGCGTTCACGCCTTCCTTGCCGGTGCTCGTCTTGATGAAGTCGGCGCCGGCCATCATGGCGACCATCGAGGCGCGCGCAACGTTGGTGAGCGTCGCAAGGTCGCCGGTGCCGAGGATGGCCTTCATGTGCGCGTCGCCGCAGGCTTCGCGGAACGCGCGCACCTCGTCGTAAAGGGCATCCCAGTTGCCGGTGAGCACATGCCCGCGCGTGATCACGATATCAATCTCGCCGGCGCCCGCGGCGACGCTCTCCTTCACTTCGGTGATACGGGTCGAGAGTGGAGAGAGGCCGGCCGGGAAGCCGGTGCTGACCGCGGCGACCGGGATGCCGCTCCCCTCGAGTGTCTCGACCGCCGTCGGGACGAGCGTGTGATACACACAGACGGCACCGCACTTTACACCAAGCGACTCGACACCCAGGAGGTGCTCGAGATCATCGCGGAGCGGGTGCATCGCCTTGGCGCAGAGGCGGCGAACGTTCCCCGGCGTGTCGTCGCCGGAGAGCGTCGTGAGGTCAATGAGCGTCACTGCCCGGAGCAACCACGCTGCCTGCCACTGTTTCTTCACGGTCCGGCGCGTGGGGATCGTGGCGGCGCGTCGTTCGACCGCGCTCCGGTTCACGCGGACCGCGAGCACGCGGTCCAGGTCGAGCGCGGTGCCGGGGTTTCGGGCAAACGTTGCACCGGGCATCGGCCGCGGGCCCGTTTTGGCTGCGCCCGCCGCTGACGTGTCCTTTCCGGCCAGCTTGAGGCCGCGCGTATTGGATGGAGTCATGGACTGGGAAGGGTTACTACCATAATACTGACGGGTGCCCGGGTTCGGTGCATATCTTCCGACTTCACGATGACCACATCCATGCCAGTTCCTCACCCTCGCCCGGCGGTCCGGGCCATCCGTGCGGCGGTTGCCTGCGCCATTGTCGCCGGATTGCCCGCGAGCCCCCCAGGTGCCCAGTCCGTAACGGCCGGCGTCAGGCCCGGAATCGAGGTCCTGCTCGCCGACTCGATGCACCTGATCCGCGGCAAGCGCGTCGGCCTGATCACGAACCATTCCGGCCGGGCGCGCGACGGCCGCAGTTCGATCGACCTGCTGCACAAGGCGCCAGGCGTACGCCTCACCGCGCTCTTCGGGCCCGAGCATGGGATTCGCGGGATGGCCGCGGCCGGCGAAAAGGTCGCGTCGAGCGTGGACTCCGCGACGGGCGTTCCCGTGTACTCCCTGTACGGCGAGACGCGCGTGCCGCGCGCCGAAGACCTCGCGAAGATTGACGTCCTGCTCTACGACATCCAGGATGTCGGCGCGCGCGTGTACACGTTCCAGTGGACGATGGCGCTCTCGGCGGCTGCCGCCGGGGCCAAGGTGCCGTTCATCGTCCTCGACCGCCCGAACCCCATTCGTGCCGACGTGGTGCAGGGCAACATCCTGAAGACGCAGTTCGCGTCGTTCGTCGGGCAGTTTCCCGTCGCCCTGCGCTACGGCCTGACGTCCGGCGAGCTCATGCGGTTCCTCGTGGGCGAGAAGCTGGTGGTGTCGGATCTGAAGGTCGTGCCGATGTCCGGGTATCGCCGCTCGATGTGGTTCAACGAGACCGGGATTCCGTGGATCAACCCGTCGCCGAACATCCGCGACCTCGACGCTGCGCTGATGTACCCGGGTACGGTGTTCTTCGAAGGCACGAACATGAGCGAAGGGCGCGGGACCGAGGCACCGTTCCTGTTGATCGGTGCGCAGTGGATGACCGACGTGCGTGAGATCGTGCAGCATTTGAACGCCATGCGCATGCCCGGGGTCGCATTCGAGGCGACGGAGAGCATGATCGAGGCGGGGCAGAAGCAGGCAGGCCCGCGACCGGTGCCGATGATCCGCATTCGCGTGACGAATCGCAATACGATCCAACCGATCACCGTCGGCGCGCGCATGCTCCGCCTGGTCTATTCGCGGCACTCGACGGACCTCACGTGGCGGGAGTCGCACTTCAACCGCCTCGCGGGCACCGATGAGTTGCTCGCCGCGGTGAAGAACGGGACGGTGGACGAACTGCTCGCCCGCTGGGAAGCCGACGCCGCCGCATTCGCCGAGAAAGTGAAGGCGTATCGCCTGTACCCGTGATGCGACACATCGCGTCGGCCGCGGTCGCGCTGATCCTCGTTGGCGCGCTCCACGCCCAGGGGACCACGCCGCAGGCGTCGGGTGCGCGGGCCGTCGCGGATTCCGTCGTCGCGCCCGGTGTACGCTGGCGCCGGATCGTGGATCCCGCCGGGCCCTGGATCGTCAACGTCATGTCGGTGGACATACGCCGCTGCAACTGCGACCTGCGGCACGTGCGGGCGCGGGACTCGCTCCGGGGGCGCGAGACGATGTCGTCCATGGTGGCGCGCCAACCCGAAGGCGCCGCGCGTGTCCTGGCCGCGATCAACGCTGACTTCTTCAACCTCCAGACCGGCGAAGCCGAGAACAACCAGGTCATCGGCGGCGAATGGTGGAAAGGCCTTCGCTCGCCCGACTCGCAGTTCAGTGCGTTCGGGATCGTGCGCACGCAGTTCGCCGTGGACTCACGCGGACGCCCGATGCTCGACCCGTTCATGCTCGACGGGTCGGCGTTTCATAAGGGCGGCGCATTCCCGGTGCATGCGGTGAACTACCGGGCGCGTGGCGGCTCCGAGACCGTCACGCTCTACACGTCGCGCTTCGGCACCACGCCTCGCGACACCGCGCGCAACGTGGCGGAGGTGCCGTTGGGCGATGCCGGCCGTCGCGGCGACACCGCGCTCTACGTCGTGACGGCCGCTGCGTTCCGCAGCGGGAGCAATGTCGTGCCCGCGAACGGCGCGATACTCGGCGCGTACGGTCCGCGCTCTGCTGTCGTCGCGGGCTTAGCGCCCGGCGATACCGTGCGCGTGCTGCTGCGCGCCACCGTTGCCTCGCGGCCGGGCTGGTATGCCGCACCCCAGCTGCTGATCGGTGGTTGGCCGCGGATCCTCCGCGGCGGCGCGAATGTCGCGGCACGCGCCCCGTGGGACGAGGGCACGATCTCCAGCAACGCCGAGGCGCGTCACCCGCGCAGCGTCGTCGGGTTCAGTCGCGACAGTTCGACGATCTACCTGGCGACCGTTGATGGACGGCAGGCAACGAGCGTCGGGATGACGCTCGTCGAACTCGCTGAGCTGCTCAAGGCCCAGGGCGTGTGGGATGCACTCAACTTCGACGGCGGCGGTTCGACCGCGCTCAACCTGCGCGGCCGAACGGTGAGCTCGCCATCCGACCCGACCGGCGAGCGGCCGGTCGCGAACGCGTTGCTGGTGGTCGCGCGCTGACGCGACGGATCGTCACGACATCGCCACTTTCAGTGGCGACTACATCGCCACTTTCAGTGGCGACTACATCGCCACTTTCGGCTTGGGCTTCGGTACGATCACGCCCTCGACGTTTGCATCCTGCAGCAGCTTGTTGAACGCGGGCACTTCGGACTCGACCTTCTCGATCTCCTGCTTCATCGCGGCCCACATCCGTTCGAGCTCAGCCAACCGGTCGCGTGACGGCTGGGTGAGCACGTCGTTGCCCTCGATGTGGCCGAGCAGGAAGATGAACTGCGCGTTGATCCCGTTCCGGTAGTTGATGATGTCCTGGAAGTTCGCGGCCTTCGTCGTAAGCTTGGGATCGAGCGAGTCCACGCCAACGGTGATCGTCTTGCCCTTGGCCGCGATGGTGGAGGCCGTCGCCGCGTCCTTCGTCTTGTCCACAAACCGCGAGACCTGGTCCTTGATGTCGCGCAGCCGGACGATCGATTCATTGATCTCCGACATGCGCGCGACGATCGCACGCGCCGCGGAGTCGCGCGTGGCCGCTTGGGCCACCGTCGCCTCTTCCCTCGGATCACGTCGCAACTCGAACGACTGCGTTTGCACCTGGGTTCCCACGGTCAGGCGCACCTGATAGCGGCCGGGTGACGCGAGTGCGCCGCCAGTCGGCCCACCGAACATCGCGACGTTCCCCGGCAATGCAGTTGGCGCCTCACCGCGGAAATCCCACTGAAACGCGTTCAGGCCCTGGCGCGGGTTGATGCGCACAGGAGGCGGACCGCCACGACCGCCGCCACCAGGCGCGGCCGCCGCACCGGCGGCGCGCTCATACGTGCGGACGACAGCGCCGTTTGCGGCGAGCACTTCGAGCTTCACCGCGGTCGCCGAGTCCGGCGCCTTCGCGAGCGAGTAGTAGAAGTTCGCGCCTGACGGCGGATTCCGGCCCGCCGCGCCGCCGCCGCCGAACCCGCCGCCTCCGGCGATGCGGAGTGCGGCCTTCGGCGCAAACAGGTGCGCGTCCTTGCGCGCGATGCTGTCTGCGAGCTGCCGGATCGCGCTGAGATCATCCAGTGCCCAGAACGCGCGCCCCTCAGTCGAGGCGTAGAGGTCGTCGTGGCGGACATCGAGGTCAGTCACGGGCGTGATCGGCAGGTTCTGTGAGAACGGCTGCCACGACGTTCCACCATTGAAGGACACGTACACGCCGGTCTCCGTTCCCGCGTAGAGCAAGTCCTTGCGCACCGGATCCTCGCGGATCACGCGCACCGGTTCGCCTTCGCGCATGCCGACGGCGATGCGTGTCCAGGTCTTGCCGTAGTCGGCGGACTTCATCGGGTACGGCGTGTACTCGCCATGACGGTCGCGCCGGAAGGCGAGGTACACGGTCGCCGGATCGTGCGGCGATACCTCCAGCTCGTTGGAGAGGCCGAGCGCGACACCGGCGGGCGTCACGTTGGTCCACGTGCGGCCGCCGTCGCGGGTGAGCTGCACGAGTCCGTCATCCGTCCCCACGTACACGGTGTTCGCATCGTGCGGCGACTCGGCGATCACGACGATGGTGCCGTAGTTCTCACCGCCGGCTCCTTCGTTCGTGATCGGCGTGCCGCCCCAACCCTGCGTCGCCTTGTCGTTTCGCGTGAGGTCAGGGGAGATCGGTGCCCAGGTGCGGCCGCGGTCGCTCGTACGGAACAGCACGTTTCCGCCGTGGTAGAGCACGTTGCCGTTGTGCAGCGACACAACCGCCGGCGCGGTCCAGTTGAAACGGTACTTCATTGCATCGCTGGGCTCCGTCAGCGTCAACGCCGGGTACGGCATGACCTGGCGACGCATGCCCGTCTGCACATCGAGTTCGTCGATGATGCCCTGATAGCACCCGCCATAGACGTAGCGCGGGTTCCTGGGGTCCACGCCGATGTTCGCGCTTTCGCACCCGGCGCCATCGAACCAATCGCGGATGCCGATACTGCCGCCGTCGCTCCGCGACTTGATGACGACCGAGCTGTTGTCCTGCTGCCCGCTGTACAGGCGATACGGGTACACGTCGTCCACCGTGACGTGGTAGAACTGCGCGGTGGGCTGGTTGTCCTGCGAACTCCAGCTGCGGCCGCCGTCGAGCGTCACGCTCACGCCGCCGTCGTTCGAGTTGATCATGTAGCGCGAGTCTTTCGGATTCACCCACAGGCCGTGGTTGTCGCCGTGCATCGCATTCACGGTCGTGAAGGTCCGGCCGCCGTCAATCGACTTCATGAACGGCGCGTTCATCACGTACACGACATCCGCGTTCAGTGGGTCGGCGATGACGTTCATGTAGTACCACGACCGCGTCTGGATATCGCGCTGTTCGCCGAGCAGCTGCCAGGTGCGCCCGGCATCGTCCGAGCGGAACAGGCCCCCGCGTTCGGCCTCGACGATCGCGAACACGCGCTCCGGGTTCGCGGGCGAGACCGACACACCGATCTTGCCCATCAGGCGCGGGAGTCCGCCGCCGAGCCGCGCCCACGTATCGCCGCCGTCCGTGGACTTCCAGATGCCGCTCCCGGGGCCGCCGCTCCGAACCTGCCACGGGAGCCGCTGATGATCCCAGAACGCGGCGTACAGGATGCGCGGGTTCGTCGGGTCCATCGAGAGGTCGCTTGGTCCGCTGGTCGGGTTCTCGCCCTTCAGCACCTGCGCCCAGGTCTTCCCGCCGTCGAGTGAGCGATACACGCCGCGGTCCGCCGTGCCCTTCCAGCGATCGCCCTGCGCGGCGACGTACACGATTTCCGGGTTCTGCGGGTGCACACGCACCGCGCTGATCTGCCTCGAGGCCTCCAGCCCGGTGTGCTTCCACGTCTTTCCGGCGTCCGTGCTTTTGTACACGCCGTCGCCGAAACTGGATGACTGCCCGCGGATCGCGTGTTCGCCCGTGCCGACGTACACGACGTTCGGGTCCGACTCCGCGACTGCGATCGCGCCGATGGAGCTGGTGCGGAAGAACCCGTCCGAGATGTTCCGCCACGAGTTGCCGGCGTTGTCGGTCTTCCACACGCCGCCGCCAGTGTAGCCGGCGTAGTACACCATGGGTTGGCCGGTGACGCCGGAAGCCGCGACAGACCGGCCGCCGCGGAACGGGCCGATCAGGCGCCACTGCATGGCGGCGAAGAGTGAGGAATCGAACGCGGGAGCCGCTGTAACGGCGGTTGGTGCGGTCGGCGCCGGTCGCGCGGGCGGTCGCCCCTGCGCGTGGAGGATGGCCGAAATGCCGAGCAGGGCGAGGGTGATCTGGCGCATGGCGTGTCCGAACGGTGGAGTGAGAATGGCAATTCTAGCGCTCGGCGTGGGTCGGCGCGGCGTAGATTGACGGCATGACGAACCGGATTTCTGCGCGGCGGCGTTCAATCGCGGCCGTGCTCGTCGCCGCTGGCGCCGTCGGCATGGCGGCGACCGCGTGCGCAACCACCGCGGAATCGGCCCAGCGCCCGCCGCTGCCCGCCCTCGATTCAGCCCAGCTGCTCAGGGACCTCGGCGTCCTGGCGGCGGACTCCATGGAGGGTCGGCGGGTCGGGACCCCCGGCGGCGCGAAGGCGCGCGCCTACCTGCTCTCGCGCCTCAACGCGATCGGCATTGCACCACTCGGCGCGGCGCTGGAGGCCCCGTTCTCGACGACCGGGCGCGGAGGCAACACGATCGCAGGCGTGAACCTGGTCGGCGTAGTCCGCGGAAGCCGCGTGCCGGACCGCTATGTCGTGCTCACGGCGCACTACGATCATGTCGGCGTGCGAAACAACGAGATCTACCGCGGCGCCGACGACAACGCGTCCGGTACGAGTGGTGTGCTCGCGATCGCCAAGTGGCTCAAGGCGAACCCTCCGCAACACTCGGTGGTGATCGCGCTCTTCGATGGCGAGGAGAGCGGGCTGCTCGGCGCGCGGGCGTTCGTGGAAGCGGCGCCGGTACCGCTCGACCGCATGATCGCGAACGTGAATCTTGACATGGTGAGCCGGAATGACCGGAACGAACTCTGGGCGGCCGGCGCGGCGCGCCATCCGGCGCTCAGGCCCTTGCTGGACTCCACCGTGCGGGTGGCGCCTGTCACGCTGAAGCTGGGTCACGATTCCGGCGGCGGGCAGGACGACTGGACGAGCCAGTCGGATCACGGCGCATTCCACGCGAAGGGAATCCCGTGGGTGTACTTCGGCGTGGAAGACCACCCGGACTATCACAAGCCGTCCGACACGGCGGACAAGGTCCCGGCGTCGTTCTTCTTTCGCAGCGTGACCACGGTGGCCGAGTTCGTCCGGCGGCTCGACGCGGCGCCGCCGGCGCGGCGGTAGGACGGAGAGCGAACCACCGTCCAGCCAAGGCATGGAATAGCGAACGCCCGGACGTGCAGGCCCTATATTCGGCCCGTAACTCGAAACCGCGCGACGGCGCGGGGAGGCAAGTGCGGATGTCAGGACTCGTTCAGCGTTTCCCAGCCGTGTGGCGCCTCACCGCAGCGATCGGCATGCTGTGCGCGGCGGCCGCCTCGACCTCCGCCCAGCAGCGCGGCCTCAAGGTGCTGCTCCTCTACGATATGGAAGGCGTCTCGGAGGCGACGGAGCACCGGCACACCTCGTTCACGTATCCCACCGAGTATGCGTTCGGTCGGCGGTCACTGACGGCCGACGTGAATGCCGCGATCGCGGGGCTCAAGGCCGGTGGCGCCACGGAAATCGTCGTGGTGGATGGTCACGGCTCGGGAAACTCGACCGGGCCCGATGTACATGAAGAACAGCTGCTCGCGCCGGCGAAGATGCACTATCGCGACACGCCGTTCGACATCTACATGGACAGTTACGATCACTCGTTCGATGCGATCATCGCGGTGGGCATGCACGCGGGCGCTGGGAACGCGTCCGGCTTCCTCGCGCACACCTACACGTTCGAGGATGTCGAGTACAAGGTGAACGGCGTGCCGTTCAACGAGAGCATGATCCTCGCAGCGGGCGCCGGTCGCCTGAAGATCCCGCTGATCATGGTGAGCGGCGACGACCAGCTCGAGAAGGAAGTGCGGCGCAACCTGCCCTGGGTGAAGTACGCGATGATCAAGCGCGCGATGGGCATGGGCCGCGCGGAGAGCGTGGGGCGCGAAGAGGCCTCGCGCCGGATCGAGTCGGCGGCGCGCGAGGCGCTGCTGCAGCTGGCGCAGGCGCGCGTGCCGGACTGGGCAGGCCCGTTCCGCTTTGCGCTGACGTTCCAGGACGAAGGCCAGGCACGAAACGCCATGCTGCTGCCCGGCGCGGAGTTGATGGCGAATGCCTCGGCGGTGCAGATCCGTTCGGGCGATTTCGAGGAGGGCTACCGCAACAGCACGCGCATGATCAGCCTCGCCACGCTGGTTGGGCGCGCGGACGCGAGGGCGGCCGTCATCAACGCGCAACCGAACGCCGAACAGCTGCGCGTTGCGGTCACGGACCGGACGTATGCTCGGTTCCTGGGTCAGTTGCCTCCGCCTGCGCCCGCGGCGCCGAGCACGACGCGCCCGCGGTACTGGGGCGCTCGGTAGGCACCGGCCAATCCGACCGACGCCGTAGCCCTCCGCGCTCGCCAATCGGTAGATTCGCGCTGTGCCAGAGCAGATCGACCGCCTCCAGGTGGCACTCGCTGATCGCTACTCCATCCAGCGCGAACTCGGCGCTGGTGGCATGGCGACCGTGTACCTCGCCGATGACCTGAAGCACGAACGGCAGGTTGCGGTGAAGGTGCTGCGCCCGGAACTTGCCGCCGCGCTCGGTCCTGACCGTTTCCCGCGCGAGATTCGCATTCTCGCCAAGTTGCAGCACCCGCACATCCTGCCGCTGCTCGATTCCGGCGAAGCCGACGGGTTCCTGTTCTATACGATGCCGTTCGTCTCGGGCGAGTCGTTGCGCGAACGGATTGACCGCGACGGCGCGCTCCCCGTGCCCGAGGCGGTGCGTATCATGCGTGAGGTCGCGGACGCGCTCGCGGCCGCACATGAGGCGGGCATTCTGCACCGCGATATCAAGCCGGGCAACGTGATGCTCTCCGGCCGCCATGCCCTCGTGATGGACTTCGGCGTGGCGAAGGCCGTGACCAACGCCGGCGGCGAGAAGATGACCACGGTTGGCGTGGCCGTCGGCACGCCGACCTACATGTCACCGGAGCAGGCGACGGGTTCCGAAGCCATTGACGCACGCTCCGACATCTACGCGCTTGGCTTGCTGGCCTACGAAATGCTCACGGGGAAGCCGCCGTTTCAGGGGAAGACCGCACAGGCCATCCTTTCTGCGCAAGTGCTGGAAAAGCCAACGCCAGTCACGGAATCGCGCGCCGCGGTTTCCACTCAGCTGTCGGAACTCGTGATGCGGTGCCTCGAGAAGGCGCCTCCGGACCGCTGGCAGACGACGGAAGAGCTGGTCCCGATTCTCGAGGCACTGGGCACGCCGAGCGGTGGCATCACGCCTACGCAGACGCGGCCGGTGAAGACCGTGAAGGCTGCGCCGGCATCAGGTGGATCGAAGCGCATGGCGCTGATTGGCGTGGCAGTGCTGTTGCTGGCGGGCGCGGCCTTCGGTGTGTGGAAGGCACTGGGCTCGCGCGCCGGCGGCTTCGGTACGATCACCCGCATGGCGGTGATGCCGCTTCGCGATATCTCCGGCGCGGATGCCGTGTTCGCGGAGAGTCTGCAGGATCAATTGATCAACGGTATCGCCGCGATGGACCTCGCCGGCGTGGTGCCGCGTTCGGAGATGGCCGAGAAGGGCCAGAGTCGGCGGATTCGCGACGTCGCGGCGGAGTTCAAGGTGGACGCTGTCATGGAAGGCACGCTGTTCCGCGCCGGCGATGTCATGCGCATCAACCTGCAGGTCGTGGAGCCGCAGACGGTGCGGCATTACTGGACCGGCAGCTTTGAGCTCAACGTGAAGGACGTCCTGGCGGCGCAGGACTCGCTGGTTCGCACGATCAACTCGCAGCTGCGCGGCGTGCTGGATGGCAGCGCGCGCCGCGCGGCGAATGCAAACACGGGGCAATAGCGATGATGAACCGACGACTGTTCGGGTTGGTGGCGTTGGGCGCTGTCGTGGCGTGCGGCGGCGACACGGAGTCCGGAATGCCGAAGCGCGTGACGATCGTGCCACAGCAGAACCTGGGCGCATTCGGTGAGGTGAGAGTTCTCGCTGACGGCCGCGTACTGTACCCCAAGTACGTGGAAGGCAAGGCGGCTATTCACATCGCGAATGCCGATGGCACGGGTGAGCGGCGGATCAGTTTCGGCGTCTGGGACTTTGGCACACCGCTTCTGTCGCCCGACGGTCGGTGGGTAGCATTCGCGCGCGATGCGGGCGGCCAGAGCGACGCGGTGGTCGTCGCACTGGACAGTGCTGTTGAACGCATCGCCGCCGGCACGGTGGCGGACGAACGTCCCACGGGCTGGCTGGCGGACGGCTCACTGCTTGTGATCGTGTCGGGCGCCGCTGGCGGCCAGCCCTTCCGGTACGACATGGCCAACGGCTCGCTTTCGCCGCTCTTCGCCGTGCGCGGAAGCGTTGATGCATATCCATCGCCCGATGGCAAGCTCGTCGCGTATCAGCTGACGCTCGACGGCAAGAACACACTCTGGGCATACGATCTCGCGGCGAAGGCGCACCGCCAGCTCACCACCGAGGGTTTTGAGCGAATCAACGCCCGCCCGTTTTCGCCTGACGGCAAGTACCTCGCGTATCAGTCAACGCGTACCGGGACCAGCGACATGTGGCGGCTCGAAATGGCGAGCGGCGACCGACTGCAGCTCACGGCAGACATCGCCGAGGATAACGGCGCCGTGTGGGCGCCCGACAGCAAGCGGCTCGCGTTCGTGTCTCAGCGGGGTGGGCAGCCAGATATCTGGGTTCTCGGGGCGGGCGAATCCGATATCCAGCGCATTACTGATGATGCGGTCGCCGAGTATCCTGGGGCGTGGACTCCGGATGGCTCGGCGATTTATGTCTCCGCCAGTCGTGGGAACTCGCACCTCTATTCTATCCCGTCCGATGCCGGCGCTCCGAGCGCATTGACGAGCGGTGACTGGGGGGTTCTGCCCCCAATCTCCGGCGGAGGCCCGGGATATCCTGTTGACATCTCGCGCGATGGGCAACAGGTCGCGTACGCCGGAAACGCGAATGGCGACCCGGATGTCTGGGCGGTGAATGTCGCTGGCGGCGCGCCGCGCCTGATTGCCGGTGGGCCAAGCGTCGACGTGTCGCCGAGTTGGTCGCCCGACGGCCGGAGCGTTGCGTTTGCATCAACACGATCAGGCAATCCGGACGTCTGGATTGCACCGGTGGACAGTGGTGCCCCGCGTCAGGTCACCGACTGGCAGGGCGCGGACTTCAGCCCTCAGTGGTCGCCGACCGGAGACTTGGTCGCATTTGTCTCGGATCGCGATGCTCCGGTCGCTGACCTGTGGGTTGCGTCTGCGATTGGCGGCGCGCCGCGGCGCCTGACGACGCTCGGATCGGTACAACCATTCCATCGCTGGAGCCCTGATGGGAAATGGTTGCTGTTCACCGCCGCATCCCCGGGAGGCAAGGGACCCGGCGCATACGTCGTTCCGGCATCCGGCGGCGCACCGCGCCAGATCGGGCCCGTACCGTCTATCTACCCTACATGGTCTCCGGATGGGCGTGAGGTGCTGCTTCACCCCTGCCGGCAGGGTTACTGCAACACCGAGATCTGGTCGTTTGAAGGCAAGTTTGCGCGCGCGCTCAGCACTGACTCGGTGGTGTACGAGTTTGTCGCGGCGGCAAGTCCGGACGCGAGCACCGTGGCGATCGCACGCCAGGATCTCACGGGTGACGGGTCTGATGTCATGCACCTCCGGCCGGCGGGCGGCGGCCCGCCCAAGGTGCTGCCGAGGCCCCCTGGTTACTCGATGAACCTCATAGGCTGGGCCGCCGGTGGTCGTGCGTTGATCGCCATCGGGTCGCTGTACGGCGCGCAGGTGCAGCGCATCACAGTCCCGCCGCCGCGACAATAGCCCGCGCGCGCTCGAGGCGCGCTACACCAGTTCCACCGACCACCTCGACGCGCGCACCAAACTCGGCGAGCGTCGCGCGGAACGCCGCGAGCATTTCGCCGCGCGACTCAGGCCGGTCGCGGACGCCGTCCGCCGTCCACGGCAGGTCCGGCAGGCAGAGCAGGTAGCGGTCCCCCAGTCGCTCGCGCGCCGCGGCCTCGATCCACGCCGGGCACTCGCCGTAGTAGTGCCGCGCGTACACGACGGTGCTGATCAGGTCGGTGTCGAGGACTATTGCCTGCGCGGCGCCGGCACGGCCTCTCGCCGCGTCTTCGTTCGCGATGTGCAAACGCGCGATCGTCTCGACGTCCGTTGCGTCGAGCGCGCGCCCGAGCGCGAGCTGCGCTTCCGCATGCACCCGCGCGGCCTCGGGCACCCATGGCACGCTGAGCGACTGTGCGAGCGCTGCGGCGAGCGTGGTCTTGCCCGTACTCTCGGGGCCCGTGACGACAATGCGGCGGGGCGAGCGTGTCACGCGGCCTGGGGTCCGCCCCCCTGGCGCCCCAGCCCCTGCGCCGGCGCCAGCAACGACTGTTTCCACGCGCGGTATCCCATCCACGCGAGGCCCAGGAACACGGCATACTGCACGGCCGTCCAGGGCAGCCCGCGCGAGATGAACAGCGGGACGTACACGATGTCGGCGACGATCCAGACGATCCAGTTCTCGAGGATCTTCCGCGCCATCATCCACTGCGCCCCAAGGCTCGTCGTGGTGAGCAGCGCATCCATGTACGGCACGGGCGAGTCGGTGTGATTGTCCAAATACCAGCCAAGCGCGAGTCCGCAACCGAGCATGAGCGGCAGCACGGCGCCCCACTGCCGCGCCGTGGCGCGCGTCACGTGCAGCGCCGAACGGTTCGCGCCGCCGTGCAGCCACGCCCACCAGCCGTAAACGGACATCCCGAGGTAAAAGAGTTGCAGCACCGAGTCGGCGTACAGCTTCTCCTCCCAGAAGATGAAGAAGAAGATCCCGACGTTGACGATCGCGGTGGGCCAGCTCCAGATGTCCTCGTGCGCCGAGAGCCAGACGCTGACCAGCCCGAATCCGACCGCGAGGAGTTCGAGCCAGCGTTCCGCGAGCCCGCCGAACAGTTCGGCCATCAAGGGACACGACCGGCGGGCGCCCGCAGGTAGTCGAGCGCAAGTGACACGTAGGTCTTCACGCCGGTCGGCAGCGCGTCCTCATTCACGAAGAACTTCGGCGAGTGGTTCGCGGCGGCGTCCTCGGCCGTCACGCCCCTGGCGTTGATACCCATGAACACGTAGAGACCGGGGATGTTCTTCGTGAACGCCGGGAAATCCTCCGACGGCATCCAGAGCCCGTTGGGGTTCGGCTTCGTCGTGCTGACCCGCTCGAGGGTCGCCGTCATGCGCGCCGTGAGCGCCGGGTCATTGAAGACCACGTCCGTGCTGATCGGGATCGTGACCGTCGCGGTCGCACCAGAGGCTTCCGCGATGTTTTCGGCGGTGCGCTTCACGCGCGCGAGGACTTCCTTGCGCATTTCGGAATCGAACGTGCGAATCGTGCCCTGCATCACGACGCTGTCCGGGATGATGTTCCGCCGCACGCCGCCGCTCACCATGCCGATCGTGACCACGGCGGGACCCACCGTGACATCGGTCTGGCGCGCGGGAATGGTCTGCAGCGCCGTGATGATCTGGCTGGCCACGACGATCGGGTCCACGCCGCGCCAGGGCACCGCGCCGTGTGTCTGGCGGCCGCGCACCACGATGTCCAGTCCGTCGCTCGCCGACATCGCGCCGCGTGGACGGTAGGTGATGCGGCCCGCCGTGTCCGGCCACACGTGCAGCCCGAAGATCACCTCGGGCTTCGGGTTGTCCAATGCACCCTCGGCGACCATCAGCGGCGCGCCACCGGTTTCACCTGCGGGCGGCCCTTCTTCGGCCGGCTGGAAGATGAAGACGATCGTGCCGGCAATATCCGGCTTCATCTTCGCGAGCACGTCCGCCGCGCCGAGGAGCATTGCGGTGTGGGCATCGTGCCCGCAGGCGTGCATCACGCCGACATTTTGGCCGTTGAAGGTCGTGCGCACGGTGGACTTGAACGGCAGGTCCACTTCCTCAGTGACCGGCAGCGCGTCCATGTCGGCCCTGAGGGCGACCACCGGGCCGGGCCGCCCGCCTCGGAGCACACCCACCACGCCCGTCTTGCCGACCTTCTCGCGGACCTCGATGCCGAGCGAGCGCATGTGATCCGCGACGAGCTTGGCGGTGCGGACTTCGGCGTTGCCGAGCTCCGGGTTCTGGTGGATGTCTCGCCGCCAGGCGATGACCTTCTCGACGACGCGGGCGAGCTCGGAGTCGAGGCGGGCGCCTTGGGACGCGTTCGGTGCTGCGCCCTGCGCCGTGGCGGGGGCGCCGGTTGCGGCGATGAGCGTCGCCAACACCACGGAAGCCAACGCCACGCGGCGGGCACCGTCCACAATCTCGTTCGGCATATGTGCTAGTAGGGCATGAGGTTCGGTACTACAATTAACCCCTGCGCCGTCCTTGGCGCGCCTGCCGGACCGGCGAGCCCCGCCGGTCGTCAGCAAGTCCCCAACCCGGTATCCATGGCGAAGGAAGAGGCGATCGAACTCGAAGGCACGGTCACGGAAGTGCTCCCCAGCGCGACGTTCCGCGTGCATCTCACCAACGGGCACGACGTGCTCGCGACCATGGCGGGGAAGATGCGGCGGTTCCGCATCAGGGTCTTGCAGGGCGACCGCGTGTCAGTCGAGGTCTCGCCGTACGACCTGAGCCGGGGTCGGATCACGTTCCGGCACAGGACATAGCCAGCCGGACCGGCGGATAGGCGAACGCAAAACGGGGTGCGCATCCGCGCTCCCCGTTTGTATTTCCACCCTGCGGAATCCGCCGCTTGCTACGCCGCTAGCTAGTGCGCGGCCGCTTCGGCCTTCGGCTTGTCGGGCTTGAGGTAGGTCTTCTTGTGGATCGTGTACGCCGTGACGTTCGCGATGATGGCCAGCGCGATGATCACGGCGGCGACGCCCCAGCCCTGGGACGATGGATTGACGCGGTCGTTGGACACGGCGGAAGTCAGTTGAGAGTCAGGTGTTGGACGCCCGAAAGATAATAGTTGGGCGCCGCCGCGGGGGCGCCGGCGCCAGGCCGTCATCGGGTACGCGACGTGCGAAATCGCCGCAAACCGCTATTCTCTACCCCCATGGTGATCGCGACCGGTCCAACGCCACTGACCCGGCACGCCGTGGGCGACTTCCATGTCGGGCCGCAGTACGTCGTGGACGTCCGCGACCAGCCGCCCGACATGTTCGTGGACCATTCGGTCCGCGACTGGTCGAAGGTGTCCTGGCGCGACATTGGGCGTCCGTACCGCGTCGAGAAGTGGTCGCGTGAGAAGCGGGACTACGAGCGGACGCACGGGGCGGAGCTGCCGATCCTCGATGGCTGGAAGAAGTTCAACGCGAACTTCCACGCGTTCTTCGCCCAGGACGTCCCGGCGGCCGGCGCCGCCGCGCGAGCCGAACTCGCGGCCGCGATGAAGACGTTCGACGTCCACGGCGCCCGCGAGGCGGTGGAGGAGATGCTGCATCTCCTGATCTGGAACAGGATTCACCGCGTCGAGGACGCCGTCTGGGACCCGCGCGGCAAGCGGGCGCTCTTCGACGGGCTCGATGTCAAGAAACCCCGGATCCTGTTCCTCGGCGCGGCCGATGGCTACGAAGCCATGCAGCTCGCGGCGATGTACCCGGGCGGGCACACCGTGCTCGTGGACTATGACGAGTTCTGCAAGACGGACCGGTTCGGGAAGTTCCCGGAGCAGTACCCGTTCCTCGGTGCGGACCTCGCAACCGGGCACAAGCGTGTGTGGTACCGCGAGGAGATGGACATCAGCTTCGAGGTCGAGGATATCCGGAACCTCAGGTACGGCCGCGAGTTCGATGTCGTCGTGTCGATCGGGCTGATCGAGCATTTTCCCGATGAGCACAAGCCGCTGGCGTTCGAGTTCCACCGGCGATTCGTGAAGCCCGGCGGCTATGTGATCATGACGACGCCGCGCGACCAGCTGCGGAGCCGCGCCTGGTACTACGTGATGAGCGACCTGCTCAACTATGGCTACCGCGAGCTGATGACGGTCGAGCAGATGGCGCTGTACGCGCGTGAGAACGGGTTCGATATCCTGCGTGCCGGCGTGATCAAGGCGCACAACGGCATCGTCTGCAAAGTCCGGCAGTGATCCGGACGGAGTTGCTGGAGGTCCGGCGGACGGCGGTCATCGCAACGCGAGGGGTGGAGCCGACGGCGGCTGCGCGCCCGCACGTGCGAGAACTCTGGTACGTGCTCCATGGGCAGGCGATGCGCGCGGCGCAGATCCTCGAGATGGCGGCCGGCATTGATGACGGTTCCCGGTTCCTGGTCGCGCCCGAAGCCCTCAATCGCCATTACGTGGGCCCCGTCGTCGCCCGGGACGCGCCGGTCGGCGCCACATGGATGACGCGTGCCGAACGTGAGGCCGATATCCGCGACGTCGTGGCGTACCTCGACAGCGTCCACGACCACGTCCGCGCCAGGTTCGGCGGCGTCACGCCACCGGTCACCGTGCTCGGGTTCTCGCAGGGCGGAGCGGCGGCGGTTCGCTGGTCAGCGCTCGGCGCGATCCGTCCCGCGCGCCTCATTATGTGGGAGTCGTCGCTCCCGCCCGAGCTGGATTACCGCGCCCTTGTCGCGCGGCAGCCGGCCATGCGCATCTCATATGTCTGCGGCACCCGCGACAAGTTCATCACGCCGAAGGTCCTCGAGGCCCAGCATTTGTTGCTGCGCGATGCGGCGGTGCCGTTCGACGCGATTTCGTTCAATGGCGGGCACCGCTTGGATGACCGGGTCCTGCGTTGGCTGGCGGGCTGACGGTCGCACGTTCGCGGGACCGTCGCCGTTGCGGGGCGGAACAAGAACACCTCGGCGGCGCCTACCGGCCCCGCATCCGCTCCATGTCGCGCCGGTCTCGTTTGGTCGGTCTGCCGGTGCCGGCGTCCATCACCGGCGCGGCAAACTTGAGTTGCCAGGCGAGCTTTTCGCGCGCGGCGCGGCTCTCGGCGGTTTCCTCGTAGAGCGTCGCGGCGACGGACGCGGGACCGCGCGATTCGCTCAGTCCCCGCACCACCACGGCGTGGGTGTACGGTCCGAGCCGCACACTCACCAGCTCGCCGACCTTGACGGCACGAGCGGGCTTGACGCGCTCACCGTTCACTTCGACTTTGCCTCCGGTGACCGCCTCAGCCGCCAGGGATCGCGTCTTGAAGAACCGCGCCGCCCACAGCCACTTGTCCACTCGCATGCTGGTGAGTGGCGCCTTGGGATTCGCGAGGTCATGGGGCCGCATGCACAGCAATATGGCGCGCCTCGTGCTTGGCATCGCGGTCGCGGTCGGCGTGACCGGCTGCGAGAGCGCCGAAGACCGCAAGGCGCGGCTGGCGTCCGAAGCGCGGGTCCGCGTGTCGGCGGAGTCCGCGCGGGTCGCTGACGCACCCAGCACACCGTCCACGGGCCAGTGGACCGATGCGGCGCTGGCGAAGCGATTCGTGGACGCGGGACTCGCGCCACAGCGCATTGACACGGCGAAGGCGCGTGCGTTCATGGGTGTGCCGGTGCACGCGTTTTCGCTCGGCGTCGCGCGCGTGGACGCGTACATCTACGCCGATTCGACCGCGCGAGCGGCTGCGGTGGCGAAGCTGGATCCCATCTCCGCCGCGCCTGCCGGCCAGCCGTCACCCTGGGGTGTGCCGCGCGAACTGGTCATCCACAACAACCTGTTCGCGGTGGTCGTGGGCGGGACCGACCGGCAGCGCGAGCGCATCGCAACGGCGATCGCCGCAGGACTTGCCTCGCCGTAGCGATCCGCCGGTATCTTCATTCCGCGAATCAACGCAGTCGTCGCCCCTCAACCCCGGCGGTCCCGTGGTTCACGCCTTCCCGATACCAGTCGTTTCGCGCCGCGCCCTCGCGGCATTCGCTTTCTCGCTGGTCGCGCTCGGGAGGAGCGTCGGTGCGCAAGTACTTCCGGATGCGAAGTCCCTGATGGAGAAGCACAACGCGGCGCTCGGCGGCCGCGCGGCGCTCGACAAGTACAGCAGCATGAAGATCAGCGGCACGGTCAATATCGCCGCCATGGGCCTCGACGCCACGATGGAGATCTTCCGCGCCAAGCCGAACAAGCTGGTGCAGCGGGTCGTGCTCGGCCAGTTCGGCGAGCAGCTGCAGGGGTACGATGGCAAGACCGGATGGGCCGCCCCGCCGATGGGCCAGCCGCCACAGATCCTCTCAGGCGAGGCGCTCGAGGCGGTGATCGCGAACGCCGACTTCTTCGCCAACTTCCAGGCGCCCGAGAACTACTCGAAGGCCGAGACCGTGGAACTCGTGGACTTCGAGGGCCGCAAGTGCTACAAGGTGAAGGTCACGCGCGGTACGCGCGAGGGCGTCGAGTATTTCGATGCCGCGACAGGCCTGCTCGCGGCGATCGTCGGCACGGCGAACACACCGGCCGGTCCGATCGAGCAGACCTCGGTGATGCTCGAATACGCCGACTTCGGCGGCGTGAAGATGCCAAAGCGGATCGAGCAGCGCGGCGGCCCGGCCGGCGCCATCATGACGGTCACGGCCGTTGAGTTCGACAAGGTTGAGCCCTCGGCATTCGAGCCACCCGCGGCGGTGAAGGCGCTCATCAAGCCGTGAGCAGGAAACTTCTGCGCAAGTGCGGTGGTAGTTCGGGCATGAAAATGCATCGTCAGGTTCCGGGTACTTCCCGGTCGTTGCGGCGCGGCCTGCTGGCCGCCGCAGGTCTGCTGGTCGCGGTCGGCCAAGTCGAGGCCCAGGGCCGCCGCGGTGATGGGCCGCGACGCGTCCAGACCGAGCCCGCGCGGTTC
The DNA here is from genome assembly GCA_016874035.1 of Gemmatimonadota bacterium. GTDB lineage: Bacteria > Gemmatimonadota > Gemmatimonadetes > Gemmatimonadales > Gemmatimonadaceae > Fen-1231. The sequence goes on along the minus strand of VGVM01000007.1, from coordinate 9,670 downwards.
TACGCGGGCGGCGGCCTGGAGTTCGGCGCGCCGTCCGGCGAGTTCAAGGACTACGTCCAGTCGGCGTTCGGCGGCGGCGGGCACATTCTCTACGCGCTCGACGACGAACAGATCTTCGCGTTCAGGGCGGACGTCGATTTATTCGTGTACGGCCACGCGACGCGTCGGCAGGCGCTCGGCGGCGGTGCGCTCGGACTCATCGGCGTTGACGTGACCACGTCGAACAACATCGTGACGGGGACGTTCGGGCTCCAGGCGATCGCGCCCACCGGTGCGCTCAGGCCGTACCTGCACGGCGGCGTCGGGTTCTCGTACTTCTTTACCCAGTCTTCCGTCGAGGGGTCGTCAAACAGCGAGCCGTTCGCGACGACCAAGAACTTCGGGGACGGCGGTTTCACCACCGTGCTCGGAGGCGGCCTCTACATCCCGGTGCGCCGGGGCTACCAGCCGATCTCCATTGACCTCGGCGTGCGCACGCACCGGAACTCCGACGTGCAGTACCTGACCAAGGAAGGCATCAAGGTCACGAGCACGAGCGCCCCGCCGACCCTGTCGCCGGTCCGAAGTGCCGCGAACTACCTGTCGTTCCGCGTCGGTGTGAGCGTGGGGGTTCGGTAGCGTTCGGGCCGAGCGCGGCCCACTCCAAAAAAATCACCTGTTCGGGTGACGCGAAAAGCAGGCCGAAGTCGCATGTTGGTAGCGCAGCCAACCTCCGCGGTGCTCATTCAACCTCAACGGGATGCACATGCAACTCGGCAACTTCTCCGTCAGTCTCGCCGTCAAGGACCTGAAGGCCTCGATGGCGTTCTACCAGAAGCTTGGGTTCACCAGCCAGATGGGCGACCTCGGCGGATGGGCCATCTTGCAGAACGGGCCGGTCACGATCGGACTCTTCTAGGGGATGTTTGAGAAGAACATCCTGACGTTCAACCCTGGCTGGGACAACAAGGCGCAGACCCTTCCGACGTTCACGGATGTCCGGGCCCTCGAAACGGAACTGCAAGCCGCGGGGGTGACACCGATGGTCAGCAATACCGCGGCGAGTCCGTCCGGCCCGGCGCATTTCGTGATCGCCGACCCAGACGGAAACCAGATCATGTTCGACCAGCACGTCTGAGCCGCGCGGGAATCCGCGTCACTCGTCGCTGCCACCGCGCCGATCCCGCTTCCGGTCGGCGCGGTGCTTTTTCTCCGTCAGTCGGCGCTCCACCGCCGATTTCGGGGGGCGCGTCTTCCGCCGGGCCTTCGCGACCTTGAGCGCCTTGGCGACCAGCGCGACCAGGCGCCGCCGCGCCAGCTCGCGGTTCTGCCGCTGACTCCGCGTGTCGCTGGCCACGATCCGGAGATTCCCTTCGGCGTCGAGCCGGCCGCTCAACGTCGTACGGATTCGCGTCCGTTGCTCCGAGTTCACGACCCGCGAGGTCGCGAGCGCCCACACGAGTTCCACCCGAGTTGACGAAGTGTTGACATGCTGGCCGCCAGGGCCGCCGGCCCGGGTCGCCTGAACGCTGAGCTCCGCCTCGGGAATCTCGATGCCGGGGGCGACCAGCAGTCCGAATTCGCTCGGTGAATGGGTCATGCTGAACATTCGGCAGGCGCAGCCGCGCTGGCCATCGGGGCATGCCCGCCATTGCAAAAAGCAACGAATGGGCCGAATATGATGATCATGCGAAATGCAACGGTCCGGGCACCCGGACCGCTTTCACGGGCCGCCGAGCGACGCTTTGCGGCCGTGCTCAACCCGGCACGGCTGATCCGCTGGGTGTACGTCGGTCGCATGTCGCTTGCCACGGCGATCTTGCTCGCTGCGTTCCTTTCGTGGAAGAACACGGACGCGGCCAAGACGTTCGTCGTGACGCTGAGTTTTCTCGGCACCTTGGCCACTACGGCCGCGTCGTTCATCTGGTCCGAGACGCAGCGCCGGCCGCTCAGCGACGCGTTCTTCTACCTGCAGCTGGTCACAGACCTGCTGCTCGTCACCGCCGTCGTGCACGTCACCGACGGTCAGTTTGCCGCACTGTACATCCTAGTCAACGCGGTCGCGGCGCTGGTCCTGACCGCGGGTGGTGCGCTGCTGGTCGCATTGCTGGGGCTGGTGTTGTATGTCGCCGACGCGCTCGTCCTGCTCGCGCAGGATCCCAGTTTCGCGCTGACGCTCCAACTGGGCGTGTTCGCGCTCGCGGGCGTGGGGACTTCGTACATCGCCTCGGAACTGAAGGCGGCCGGTGTGGGACGAGAGGCACTGGCGGCCGAGCTGCGGACGGTGCGACTCCGCGAGGCGGACATCGTGCGCAACATCCGGAGCGGCATCGTCAGCGTCGGCGAGAACGGCGAACTCCTGTTCGCGAACGCGGTCGCCGAGGAACTGCTCGGCCTGCCGCTCGCGGAACGCATCGGGACCCGGGTCCTCGACGAGATCGGCGACCGTTCCGTGACGCTGGCGAGTGCGCTGAGGCACGCCGCGACGGTCGGGACCCCGACCCAGGCGCGCCTGGAAGGCGAGCTGACCCGAAACGGCAAGACGATTCCGCTCGGCTTGACGACGACGGCCAGCGGCGGCGGGCCGGACGGCTCGCCGCGGACCGTGATCGCGATCTTCCAGGACATCTCCGACCAGAAGCGGCTGGAACAAACCAACCTCCGCGCCCAGCGGTTGGAGGCCGTCGCGGAACTGGCGGCCTCGCTCGCGCACGAGATCAAGAACCCGCTGGCATCCATCCGCAGCGCGGTCGAGCAGATGGCCGCTCGCCCGGCGGCGAGCGACGATGAACGCGTCCTGGGCCGGCTGATCGTGCGGGAGTCCGACCGGCTGGCGCGCCTGCTGTCGGAGTTCCTCGATTTTGCGCGCGTGCGCGTGACGCGGCACGAGTCGGTGGACATCGGCGCCGTGGTGCGCGGCGCGGCCGCACTCGCCGACTCGCATCCGCTGCGTGCCGACGGGGCCGTGCTCACCGTGGATACGCTGCCGACGCCGCTCCGCGTGCGCGGCGACGAGGACCTCCTGCACCGCGCCGTGTTCAACCTGGCGTTGAACGCGCTTCAGGCCACGCGCCCGGGTTCGACCGTGCGCGTAGCGGTGGGGCACGCGCCACCGTCGCGGGTGCCGCGGGGTATCGCCGGACTCGAACAAGGCGCGATCGTGGTGGATGTCGAGGACTCCGGCGACGGGATCGATCCCAAGGTGCTCGAGCGACTCTTCGAACCGTTCGTGACGTCCAAGGTCGGCGGGACCGGGCTCGGCCTCGCCATCACGCACCGCGCGATCGAAGCGCACCGCGGAGTCGTGCTCGTGGATGCGGGCGCCGCGGGCACACGGTTTTCCATCTTCCTGCCGGTCGGCGACGACGCGGCGCCGGGCAACTGACCTATGGCCAATACCTCCTCCGGTTCGCGCGCGCGGCCGAGCGTGCTGATCGTTGACGACGAAGCGGGAATTCTCGAGACGCTCGAGATCCTGCTGCGAAATGAAGGGTTCAACCCGTCGGTGGCGGCCGGCGGCAAGGCCGGGCTCCAGGCGCTGAACGACCTCACGCCGGACATCGTGCTCACGGATGTCCGGATGCCCGGCATCACCGGTGTCGAGCTCCTGGCGGCGGCCCGCAAGAAGGACCCGACCTTGCCCGTGATCCTGATGACGGCGCAGGCCACGCTGCAATCGGCGATGCAGGCCGTCAACGAGGGCGCGTACTACTACATCCAGAAACCGTTCCGCAACGACGAACTCGTCGCGATCCTGCGACGCGCGGCGGAACATCGGTCGCTGCGCGTCGAGAACATCACGCTGCGCGAGGAGATCAAGCGCCGCGACCGCACGGCGAACCTCGCGCCGATCGGGTCGAACCGGAAGTGGCTCGACGCGCTGAAGCTGGCGGAGGCCGTCGCGCCGACCGATTCGACCGTGCTGGTGCTTGGGGAATCGGGAACGGGCAAGGAAATCGTCGCGCGCTTCGTGCATGAACTGTCCGCGCGCGGCGACAAGCCGTTCCTCTCGATCAACTGCGGGGCGCTCCCCGAGGGCCTGCTCGAGAGCGAACTGTTCGGCCACGTGAAAGGCGCCTTCACCGGGGCGGTCAAGGACAAGGAGGGCCTCTTCGAGGCCTCCGCCGGCGGCACGTTCTTCCTTGACGAAATCGGCGAGACCACGGCCGCGACCCAGGTCAAGCTGCTCCGGGTCCTGCAGCATCGCGAGGTCATCCCGGTCGGTGCGACCGAGTCGCGACCGATCGACACGCGCGTCATCGCGGCGACGAACCGCGATCTCGAGGAGGAGATTCGTCGCGGCAACTTCCGGCGCGACTTGTTCTACCGGCTGAACGTGATCGCGATCCACCTGCCGCCGCTCCGCGAGCGTGCGGAGGACATCCCGATCCTCGCGGATGCGTTCCTGGCCCGCGCCTGCGAGCGCCACGGCGTCGCGCCGAAACACTTCACCGACGGCGCGCTCGACGCGATGTCGGCGTATCAGTGGCCCGGAAACGTCCGGGAACTCGAGAATGCGATCGAGCGCGCCGTGATCCTGACACCCGGTGAGGTCGTATCACCGACGTCACTGCCGGATCGCATCACGGCGCGCCGTACCGAGCCCCTGGTCTCCGAACGCCAGGCCGTAAACCCGACGCTCGAAACGATCGAGCGCGCCTACATCCTGTGGGTGCTCCAGAGCGAAGGGGGCAACAAGACGCGCGCCGCCGAAGTGCTCGGGATCGATCCCTCGACGTTGCACCGCAAGCTTTCCCGCATTGGCGTCGAGCAGTAGCGCGCGGGCGGACTTCGCCGGCGTCATGGCCCGCGTCGCCCGCGTCACGCCGCTGCTGACCGCTGCGGCGGTCTTCCTCGCGATAGTCGCCGTTCCCACGCCCCAGCCCGCCGGCGTGTTCTGGGACGACGGCGTGTACCTCGCCTCGGCGCGCGCGCTGGCGGAAGGCGCCGGCTACCGATTCGCGCACCTGCCGGACGCCCCAGCGGCGATCCACTTCCCGCCGCTCTGGCCCGCGCTGCTTTCGGTCGTCTGGCGCGTGTTCCCGGCCTTCCCCGACAACGTTGCCTGGTTGTCCCTGATCAACCCGGTGCTCATGGCGACCGCTGCCGGGTTGGCCTGCGCCTTCGGGGTGCGTCGGCTCGGCTTGCCCTCGTTGCTGGCCGCACCGGTGGCCGTCCTGTTCTCGCTCACGCTTCCCGTGATCGTGCTGACCACGGTGCTGTTCGCCGAGCCGCTCGCGCTGGTGCTGGCGATTGCAGCCCTCTGGGCGGTGGAGCGGGCCGCCGATCGCGGCGCGCCCGGAGTGCCCGCGACCCCGGGATCCGCGGCGCGCGTTGCCGCGGGATTAGGCGCCGTCGTGTTCGCCGGCGTCGCGATCGGGCTCGAGATGCTCACGCGTAGCACGATGCTCGTACTCGTTCCGGCCGCCGTGTTCGCGCTCGTGCTGGCGCGCCAGGTCCGCGCGGCGGTGATCGTCGGGGTGATCGGGCTTGGCTTCGCGATCGCCTGGCAAGCCTGGCAGGCGACGCACGCCGCGGAGCTCGCCGCTCCGCTTCAAGGCAACTACGGCGGCTACCTCTCGTGGTACCTCACGGCGGTCGGTGAGCGCGGCAGCGCGTTCGTTGCCGAGGTAGCGCGCCAGAACGTCGTGGCGCTGGAGCGCACGCTCGCGGTGGTGTTCTTCCCCGGCGGACTGCGGCCTGTGCGGCCGCTGCTGGTGGTCCTGCTTGCGGTGGTCTTCGCCGTCGGGTGCTGGCGCTGTTGGGGCCGGTCGCGCGCGCTCGTCGCGTTTCTCGGCCTGTATCTGGTGCTGGTGCTCGCGTGGCCGTACGCGCCGGATCGGTTCGTCTGGGGCGTCTGGCCGCTGATAGGGATCGTCTTCGCGTGTGGAGTATTTGCCATCTTCGAGGTGTCGCGGGACACGGCACAACCCCGTGGCGCGCGAGTGGCGGCGGCGACCCTGCTCGTGGTCGCGACCGGCGCCGCGGTCGGCCTTGGCTCGTACTCAGCGCGCGGCGTGGGTCGCGGTTGGGTGGACATTGCGCAGCGCCGCAACGCCGAGCGGCTGGCGCCGACCGTGGCGTGGGTGCTCGCGAACACGCCCGCAAATGCCGTGGTCGCCACCGACGGGGAGCCGCTCGTGTACCTCTACACAGGAAGACGCGTCGTCCCGGTGCACATCCTCTCACCCGTCGAGTACGTCAGTCGGCCTCGGCTGGACGAGGTCGAGGCGGACCTGATGGCGCTGATCACCGCTGGTCAGGCCACGCATCTCGTGCTCTCCGGCGGATCGCCGGAACTGCGGGCGGCCCGGCGCCTCGAGGCGTCCGGCCGCTCCCATCGCCTCTCACCGTTGGGTACACTCCCGGGGGGAGGAGCGGCGTGGCGTATCGGATCGCCGTGACCCTCACCCGCTTCGTGCCGTCACCGCAATGGCCATGAACCAATCGCCAGACTCCGTTCCGTACCGACCCACGCCCCCGGCGGGAATCTCCGCGCCGCCGCGCCTGCGTGGCCGTACCCCGCTGCCGGCGAGCGATCTCGTCCTCAGCGTCCTGATCCCGGTGTACAACGAACGCGCGACGATCGAGACGATCATCGCGCAGGTCCGCGCGGTGCCGGTTCGCAAGCAGATCATCTGCGTGGACGATTGTTCGAGCGATGGCACGGCCGATATCCTCCGCGCGCTCAAGGAGCGTGGCGCGATTGACACGCTGGTGTTTCACGAGTTCAATCGCGGGAAAGGCGCCGCCATTCGCACGGCCCTTGCCGCGAGCACGGGCAATGTCGTCATCGTGCAGGACGCGGACCTGGAGTATGACCCCGCGGATTGGCCGGGCCTTCTCGAGCCCATCGTGGACGGGCGGGCCGACGCCGTCTTCGGTTCCCGGTTCCTTGGCGGCCCGCACCGCGTGCTCTACTTCTGGCACTCCGTCGGTAACGCCGTGTTGACGATGTTCAGCAACATGTTCACGAACCTGAACCTCACCGACATGGAAACCTGCTACAAGGCGATTCGCGGCGATATCGCGCGCTCGCTGCGGCTGACGTCGGACCGGTTCGGCTTCGAGCCGGAGGTGACCGCGCGCCTCGCGGACGCCAATGCGCGCATCTTCGAGGTGCCGATCTCGTACTCAGGCCGCACGTACGCCGAGGGCAAGAAGATCGGGTGGAAGGACGGCGTCGCGGCCATCTGGCATATCGTCAAGTTCAATACCTTCGGCTGATCGCGACCTGAACGTGGACCGCTTCGGCATGGGGGACGATGTCGGCGCTGCGGCCGGCCTCGAAGCGCCCCGCCACGCGTCCTTGGACGCGCGCCTCGCGGAGCCGCGTACGCGCGCCGCCGCCCTCGCGGTCCTCGTGCTGCTGTCGCTGGTCGCGTCGGCAACGAGCCTCTGGAACGGATTCGCCTACGACGACCGCTGGATCATCGTCGAGAACGCGACGGTCACCGACTCCGCGCACTGGTGGTTCGGGCTGAGTGACAGCTATTGGCCCGCGTTCAGGAACGCGGCGTTGTTCAGGCCGTTCGCCGTGGTCGGGTACGCGTTGCAGTGGGCCGCGGGAGACGGGGCCCCGTGGGTCTTCCACGCGGTCAACGTCCTGCTCTACGCCGTCGTCACGCTCCTGGTGTACGCGCTCGCCGTCGAACTCCTGCCGCGGATGGCGGCTTGGGTTGCGGCGGCGTTGTTCGCCGTGCATCCGGTGCACGTCGAAGCCGTCGGCAACGTCGTCGGCCAGGCCGAGCTCTGGACGAGCGCCGTGGTGCTGCTGGCGCTCATCACCTACCTCCGCGCACGGCGCGGGGGCGCGCCGTTGCCTCGCCAGACCGGCCTGTTCATCGCCCTCTGTTACCTGGTCGGGATGTGCTTCAAGGAAAACGCAATCGTCCTGCCCGCGTTGATTGCGGCGGCCGAGGCGTTCTGCGTGCGCGATACGCGCGCCTCGCGTCGGCGCGCCGACGAATTGGTGACGTTCCTGGTTTGGCTGGGCCTGGTTGCCGCGCTCTACCTCGCGGTGCGGGTGTACATCACGGGGGCCGTGGGCGGCGATGTGGAGCACCCGGCGTTGCGCGGCCTCGGGGTCTGGCAGCGCACCTGGGTGATGATCGCGCTCGCGCCGGAGTTCGCGCGCCTGCTCATCTGGCCCCAGCACCTCTCGGCCGACTACTCGCCGCGCCACGTGCCGTACCTGCCGTCACCGTCGGTGGATCACGCGCCGGGACTGCTCCTGCTGGTGTGCCTCGTGGTGCTCGCCGTGGTGGCACGGCGGCGCTGGCCGCTCGTCACGTTTGCGCTGGCGTGGATCGCCGTGACCCTCACGCCGACGGCGAACATCGCCATCCCGACCGGGATCCTGTTGGCCGAGCGCACGCTGTTCCTGCCGAGTGTAGCGGCGGTGCTCGCCGCGGCTGCACTCGTGCCTTGGGTCGCGAGCCGGCTGGCGAGCCAACCGCGCTCACTCCGGATCCTCGGTGCCGCACCGTTGGTCTTGCTGCTTGGCGTTGGCGCGGCGCACAGTGCCGAACGGCAGCGAGTGTGGAAGGACTCGGACACGGTCTTTCGGCAAATGCAGCTCGACGCGCCGCAAAGCTTCAAGACGCATTACGCCGGCGGCGGCTTGCTGTGGGAGCAACGGCGAGCGGCCGAGGCCGAGCGGGAATGGCGCTACGCGATCGCGCTCTTCCCTCAGTATTGGGGAGTCCGCCAGGACCTGGCGCACCGCTACCGGGATGCCCACGTCTGCCAGGCGGCGATCCCCCTCTACCTCGAGGCCCTGGCGATCGAGCAGAAGCTCCCGTATTCCTGGGTTGGCCTCGCGGCCTGCCACCTCGAACTGGCGCAGTACCGGAAGGCCCGCGCCGTGGCGCGCCGTGCGTACGCGGACACCATGTACAAGCGCGCGTTCCAGTACATCATCACGCGGGCCGACAGCGCCCTGATCGCAAACGACACCCTTGACGGCGCCAACCGATGGCGTCCGGGGATCTGGGAAACGCTCAAGCGACCGGCCGTGCTCGATGCCCGGCCATAGCTCGCGCCCCCGGTCGAATTGACCGACGCCGGGCACCCCGGCTCCGCCAGGCACCGCAAAATGCCCGCGAAGCCGCAATCCTCGCCCGCCCGACCCCGCGCCGCGTGACTTCCCGCCGCGCTAAGTCGTTACAGGGACGCGATTAACGCTTCGCAGCCGGATGTGGCAAGATACTTGCTGTAATATTCAGGTGCGATTGGAGAATCGTCTGGCCGTAGAAACGCAGGGCCGCCACTAAGCCACCCTACCTCACTCTTTGAAGGAGCATGCGCATGCATAGCAACAAGAAGGGCTTCACCCTGATCGAGCTTCTGATCGTCGTCGTCATCATCGGCATCCTGGCCGCGATCGCGATCCCGAAGTTCGCGAACACGAAGGAGAAGGCCTACATCGCGTCGATGAAGTCGGACCTCCGCAACCTGATCACCGCGCAGGAAGCCTACTTCTCGGACAACAGCAGCGTGTACGCCTCGTCCACGACGGCGCTGAGCAAGACGTACAAGGCGTCGAGCGGCGTGACGGTTACGGTCGGCACGGTCACGAGCACGGGCTGGTCCGCGACGTCGAGCCACAACGCGACGACGAAGACCTGCAAGATCTCGGTCGGCGGCAGCGCCACGAACGAAGGCGAGCCGGTGTGCTAAATCCGCCGGC